>JBDGPL010000032.1:3677-8543 GCA_042219705.1 Halobacteriales archaeon
CGCGTCAGGACGGCGTGCGCTGCTCGAGCTCGCCCAGGATCTCGTCGAGGGCCCGGAGGACGTCGCGGTCGCTCGGGCTGTCCGACCAGGTGTGGCGGTAGGTCGGGACGTCGAGGCCGACGGCGGCCGCGACCAGCAGGTCGGGGTCCGGCTCGGCGTCGCTCGAACCGCGGCGCTCGAAGTGCTCGTCGAACGCCTCGCTCCGCGCCCACGCGAGCCAGGTCCCCTCGGCCGCCTCGCCCAGCAGCGCCAGGACGCGCTCGTCGGCGAGCCACTCGACGACCTGTTCGGCGTCGGCGTTGGAATCGCCCGGGAGGACGAGCAGGTCGGCGTTGGTCTTCGCGCTCACCGTCGGGACGTCGTCCGGCACCGCGAGGTCGACGTCCGCATGGACGTAGACGGCCGTCAGGTCGAGCCGCTCGAAGGACAGCTCCGCCGGGGTCCCGTCGGTTGTGCGGCCCGTACAGCCGGCCAGCCCGACGGCCAGAGCGGCGCCCCCGGCGAGCAGGGTCCGGCGTCGGGTCATCGGTGAGCCCGGGGCGGAGTCGCGCTCGATGTCCGACCGGCCGGCGGTCGGCTCGTCGGCGCGTCGCATGCCGGTCCCTCGGCGGCCCGCCCCATAGGGGTTGTAGAGACACAAAGGCCCGTTTGAGCCTGGGGAAGCTTGGCACCCCGTCAGTCCGCCGCCAGCCGTTCGAGGAGCCGCTCGCGCAGAAGGTGGCGGTGACACGGCTTGTCGGGCGCCTCGTAGCAGACCAGCGCGACGTCGGTCCCGTCCTGGACGTCCTGCTCGAGCCGGTCCATGGCTGCCCGGGCATCGGCGTCCTCGTCCAGGTAGGCGCGGTACCGGGCGGCGAAGTCGGTATCTGTCCAGGCTCGCTCGACGGCCGCCGCGCCGTCGAGACCGTCCTCCTCGAGCGCGGCCTGTCGGTCCTTGACGTCGTCCAGGAGCGGCTCCGGCGGCCCCAGGGCGGGCACGTTCTCGTCGACGACGCCGTGGAACCAGCCCATCGGCCGCCGGACCACGCCCACGAGCCGCGTGTCCTCGGGCAGGTCGGCCCGGTCGTGCTGGAGCGCCGCGGCGTAGGTCTCGTGGACGGTCGCCATCGGCCGGTCCGACGCGCCCGCCGGAGAAAAGCCTACGCCGTGCTGGATGGCAAGGGCCTTGACCGCGGCGGCCAGATGCCTGGCAGTGACCGAGCACTTCGAGGTCGTCGGCCACGACGGGGCCGCCCGGCTGGGCGAGCTCCGGCTCGACGACCCGGTGGCCACGCCCGCCCTCGTCGACGACGTGCTCGTGGACGCCGGCAGCCGGTGGCGTGCGGAACCCCCGACGCCCGACGGCGACCCCGGCCGGCTGACGGTGTTCCCCCACCGGGGCTTCCCGGCCGGCACCGACCCGGCGGTCCAGGCGGCGTTCGTCGAGCCACCCCCGGCGGCCGACGTGCCCGTCGCCGCCGTCGGCGCCCCGGAGACGGCGGCCGAGGCCGTCGGCGACGCCGACGCCTTCCTGCTCTCGACCGCCCAGGGCCTCGTCGGCCACGCCGAGGCCGTCGTCGAGGCCGTCGCCATGACCCGGGAGGCGCTGCCGGCCGACGTCGCGCTCGGCCTGTCGGGCGTCGCCACCCCGCGGAACGCGGCGACCCTCGTCTACGCCGGCGTCGACCTGTTCGACGCCGAGCGGGCGGCCGTCGCGGCCACTCGAGGCCGCTATCTCACCCGCGAGGACGACCGGGCGCTGGCCGCCCTCGACGAGCTCACCTGCCCGTGTCCGGCCTGCGACCGGCCGCTCGCCGACTTCGACCGCGAGGCCTGCGCGGCGCACAACCGGCGGGTTCTGGCTGCCGAGCTCGCGACCGTCCGCGAGCGGGTCCGGCAGGGTCGGCTTCGGGACTACGTCGAGGCCCAGGCTCGACACGAGCCGTGGCTCGCCGGCGTGCTCCGGCGGCTCGACGACCGGTGGGACTACCTCGAGCCCCGCACCCCCGTCCACCGCCGGGCCGACTTCGCCGCGACGACCGACGACGCGCTCCGCCGGGTCGAGGTTCGGCGGTTCGCCGACCGGGTGACCGGCCGCTACGTCAGCCGCTTTGCCGGCCCGGTGGTGCTCGTCCCGTGCTCGGCGACGAAACCCTACGGCGAGTCGAAGAGCCACGCCCGATTCCACGACGCCATTTCCTACCGCGGCCACAAGGTCTCGCTGTCCTCGCCCGTCGGCGTCGTGCCCCAGGAGCTCGAGCTGACCTACCCGGCCCAGCACTACGACGCGACCGTGACCGGCCGTTGGAGCGCCGCGGAGGTCGAGTTCGTATCCGGGGTGCTGGACCGGTACCTCGACCGGTCCAACTCCGACCGCGTCGTCGCCCACGTCCCCGACGGGGGCTACCGCGACGTCGTCGAGCGGACGACCGCCGACCGCGGCCTCGAGGTGACGTTCACCGTCGCCGACCATCCGACAGGCGACGACTCGCTGGCGGCGCTCGACGCCGCCCTGGACGGCGAGTCGTCGTACTCGAAACGCGAGCGCGAGCACCGAACGGTCCGAGCCGTCGCGGACTACCAGTTCGGCGACGGCGCCGGCGACGCCCTCTTCGCCGAGGACGTCCGGGTCCGGGCGCCCTGGCCCAAGCACCGGATCCACGACGCCGACGGCGAGCAGCTCGCCGCGCTCGTCCCCGAGTACGGCTTGCTCGCGCTGACGCTGGCCGGCGGGCGCCGCTGGGTCGAGTCGACCGTGCCGGTCAGACGGGTCGAGATCGACGGGTTCGTGCCCCACGGCAGTGTGCTCGCGCCGGGCGTGCTCGACGCCACCGACGACGTCCGCGTCGGCGACGAGGTCGTGGTCGAGGGGCCCGACGCCTTCGCGGTCGGCCGGGCCGCGATGCACGGCGCGGAGATGGTCGAGAGCACCCGCGGCGTGGCGGTCGACGTGCGGCACGTCGAGGAGCGATAGGGCCGTCCTCGGACAGTATCCTCGTCGATCCGCCCCTCATTCGAGGTGGCGTCCGACCTCGGCTCGGAGCCACGCCGCGACCGACTCGTCCGTCCCCGCGGGGATCTTCGCGAGCCCCGCCTCGAGGTGGTTCATCGCCCGGACGGCCGCCAGGAGCGCATAGAGCGAGCCGGCGTCCGCCAGCTCGTCCGCCGGGTAGTCGGCCGTCTCCCGGTAGCCGGCCGTCAGCGCGTCGACAACCAGGGCGCGGCGGTCGTCGGGGTCGGGCAGGCCAGCCAGGACGGCGCCGCTGAGCACCCACTCGACGGTCGCGAGGTCGTACCCACGCGTGACCGCGAGGGTGAACCCCCAGTCGATGACGGCCTCGATGTCGCCCGTCTCGGGCGCGACGAGCAGGTTGTGGACCCCGTGGTCGATGCGGCCGAGGACCGGGTCGAACGGCCCGGCGAGCGACTCGATGTGGTCCTCGATGGTTTCCCGGACGACCGTCCCGAGGTCGGCGAACCGGCCGGACTCGAGTCCATCGAGTTCGCGGTCAGCCATGGCCCGCAGGGAGGCCGCCCAGTCGGCGTGCGGCTCGTCGACGCCGACGCGGTCGACCGTCGGGGTCGGCCGGCCGCCGTCCAGCGCCATCTCCCGGTCGTATCGGACCGGGCCGAACGCGTCCACCGCGTCGATGGCGTGGAGCTCGCCGAGGTCCCCGCCGGTCTGCCGGGCCACCCGGCGGAGCACCGCGTCCGGGAGGTGTCGCGTCTCCGGGTACTGCCGGGCCGTCCCGGCCACCGCGTCCATGACGAAGAACGGCGCCGTTAGCTCGTCGTGCTCGTCGACGGCGCCGAGCACGCCCGGAACCGGGATCGACGTCCTCCGGCCGAGGAGGGTGAGCAGCCGCGCCTCGGTCGGGATGCCGTGGGGCTCGCCGTCGGGGGTGGCCTTGAGGACGACCTGGCGCCGGCCGTCGTCGGCGTCGACCGTCGCCCGGTGGACCGCGGTGAACCCCCGCTCCGCGGCGGTCGCGGCCGTGAGCTCCCAGGTCGGCTCCACGGCCCGGACCATCCGCGCCAGGTCGGCCCGGGGAACGGTGACGTCGGCAGTCATGACTCCGGATTCCGGGACTGGGTTGTCGGGTGTCGCTGAAGGAGGGTTCGGTTTCCGGGTCGGCGACGTTCTAGGATGGCCGACCGACGCGGAGCCGTTATCCGTCGCGGTCGACTACGGCGGGCCGATGAGCGGCACGCCGAGCCCGGAGGCCTACGAGCGCGGGCGGGGGATGGACGCCCACAACCAGGTCATGCGGGACATCCGGGCGCGCAACGACGCCACCTACGACCCCCGCGAGCCGACGCGGGTCTGGCTCGACGAGGACCACACGCCGGACGGGGTGGTCGACAGCCTCACGGTCATCCTCAACACCGGCGGCTGCCGGTGGGCCCGGGCCGGGGGCTGTACGATGTGTGGCTACGTCGCCGAGTCCGTCGAGGGCGGCACGGTGGCTCACGAGGACCTCCTGGCCCAGCTGGACGCCGCGCTCGACCACGAGCGCCAGCACGTCGCCGAGCACCGCGACGGGGTCCACGAGCCCTGCCCCCTGGTGAAGATCTACACCTCCGGGTCGTTCCTCGACGAGCGGGAGGTGCCGGCCGAGACCCGCGCGGCCATCGCCGAGGCCCTCGAGGACCGCGAGCGGGTCGTCGTCGAGAGCCTCCCGGACTTCGTCGAGGCCGGCAAGCTCGCCGACTTCACCGACCACGGGCTCGCCGTCGACGTCGCCATCGGCCTCGAGACCGCGACCGACCGGGTGCGCCACGACTGCGTGAACAAGTACTTCGATTTCGCCGACTTCGAGGCGGCGTGTGTCGAGGCCGTCGACGCCGGCGCGGGCGTGAAGGCCTACCTCCTGCTGAAGCCGCCGT
>JBDGPL010000033.1:0-6794 GCA_042219705.1 Halobacteriales archaeon
GGCGCTCTCCGAGGAGCTCCAGGAGATCGGCAAGCAGATGTACCAGCAGCAGGCCGCCCAGCAGGCCGCGGCCGGCGGCCCCGGCGGGGTGGACCCCGAGGACGTCGCCGGGGCCGCCGGCGGCCCCGGGCCGGGTGCCGGCGCCGAGCCCGGCGACGAGGACTACGTCGACGCTGACTTCGAGGACGTCGACGAGGACGACGAGGAGTAGCGAGCCGGCCGCCAGGTAGAAACCGACCGCCCGCCAACCGCCCTCGCACCAACGAATGACCGAGGACTTCTACGAGCTGCTCGGGGTCGACCGCGACGCCTCCGAGGAGGAGGTCAAGCGCGCGTTCCGGGAGTTCGCGGCGAAGCACCACCCCGACGTGTCGGACGACCCAGACGCCGAGGAGAAGTTCAAGAAGGCCCAGCGGGCGAAGGAAGTCCTCACCGACGACGAGCAGCGCCGGGCCTACGACCGGCTCGGCCACGAGCAGTTCGAGCAGGCCCGAAAGCAGGGCGGCTTCGACGGCGGCGGGGCCCGAGGCCGGGCCGGGGGCAGCCCCTTCGGCGACGGGTCGCCCTTCGGCGGGGGCGGCGACCCCTTCGGCGGCGAGGGGCCGTTCGGCGACCTCTTCGAGCAGTTCTTCAGTGGCGGTGGCGGCCGGGGTCGCGGACGGTCCCGGGACCGCCCGCGGCAGGGCGCCGACCTCCAGACGCGCCTGGAGATCGACCTCGAGGAGGCCTACGAGGGCGTCGAGAAGCGCGTCACCGTCCGGCGGCCCGAACGCTGTGAGGCGTGCGACGGACGGGGCCACCCGCCCGACGCGGAGCCGACCCGGTGTCCGCAGTGCGACGGCCGGGGGCAGGTCACCCGCGTCCAGCAGACGGCCCTCGGGCGCGTCCAGCAGACGGCGTCGTGTCCCCGGTGTGACGGCGCCGGCGAGCTCTACCAGCAGACCTGCCACGCCTGCGGCGGCGAGGGGACCGTGACCAGCGAGGCGACGCTGACCGTCGAGATCCCCGCCGGCATCAAGGACGGCCAGACCCTCCGGATGGAGGGCGAGGGTGCGCCCGGCGACCACGGCGGGCCCAACGGCGACCTCCTCATCGAGGTCCACGTCGCCGACCACCCCGAGTTCGACCGCGACGGCGACGACATCTACCGGCGGGAACCCATCTCGTTCCCGCAGGCGGTGTTTGGCGACAGCGTCGAGGTCCCGACGCTGGGCGGCTCGGTCGAGATGGACGTCCCGGCGGGCACCCAGAGCGGCGAGACGTTCCGGCTGCGCGGCAAGGGCATGCCCCGGCTTCGCGGGCGGGGCAGCGGGGACCAGTACGTCCAGGTCCGGGTCGTCACGCCGGAGGACCTCAACGAGGCCCAGCGCGAGGCGCTCCGGGAGTTCGCCGAGGCCGGCGGCGAGGAGGTCGACGTCTCGCCGGGCTTCTTCGAGAAGCTCAAGGAATCGTTCTGAGCCGGGGCGGCGGCTCCGGAGTCCTTATCGGGGTCCCGCGCGACCCCGCCGGCTGATGGTCGGGCGAGCACGGGCCCCGGGGCTGGCGGCCACCGCCGTCGCGACGGTCGCCGTGGCGACGGTCCCGGTCGCCGGTCTCAGCCGGTCGGGCCAGTTCGCCCTCGCGGCGATGGCGTTCGCCGGCACCCTCTGGCTGACCGGCGTTCTGCCGCTACCGTCTCGTGATCACCAACCGCCACGACCGCCCGCTGCCGGTCACCGCGCTGCTCGTTCCGGTCGTCCTCGTCGGGTTCGGCGTCACCACCTCGCTCCCGGCGGCGTTCTCGGGGTTCGCGGACCCCGTCATCTTCCTCATGCTGGCGGGCTTCGTGCTCGCCGCCGCGCTCCAGAAGCACGGCCTCGACCGGCTGGTCGCCTTCGCCGTCATGGCGCGGCTGGGTTCCTCGCCGAACCGGCTGGTCCTCGCGGTCATGGTGGCCACGGCGGGGCTGTCGATGCTCGTCTCCAACACCGCGACGACGGCCATGATGGCCCCGATCGCCCTGGGCGTGGCCGGCCAGGTGGCGCCGACCGACCGGGCCACGGACGCCAACGTCGGCGTCGCGATGCTGCTCGGGACCGCGTACGCCGCCAGCCTGGGCGGGCTGGGGACCCTCGTCGGCTCGCCGCCCAACGCCATCGTCGCCTCCCAGCTCGACGCCACGATCGGTTACCGCGTGGGCTTCCTCGACTGGATGGCCGTCGGCCTCCCGGTGGTCGTCGTCACCGTGCCGCTGACGTGGCTCCTGCTGACCCGGTGGCTGTATCCTCCGAGGGTGGCCGACGTCGCCGACGCCCGCCGGGACGCCCGGGTCGAGCTCCGGGGGCCGGCCCGCTCTCGACGGAGGCCCGCCGCGTCGTGGCCATCGCGTCGATCACGGCCGGCCTCTGGGTGCTCGGCGGCCTGGACGTCGCCTTCGCCGAGATCCTGCCGCCAGCGTGGCAGACCACGCTGTTCGGGGGCGAGGGGCCGAACGTCCTCGGCGGCACCGGCCACCGTGGGCTGCTGCACTTCACCGTCGTGGGCCTGCTCGCCATCCCGGCGTTGGTGCTCGCCGGCGGCCTGGAGTGGGACGACGTCGAGGGCATCGACTGGGGGACGCTGGTGCTGCTGGGCGGCGGGCTCTCGCTGGCGAACGCCCTGGCGTCGACCGACGCGACGCGCTGGCTCGCCGACCTCGCGGTCCGCCTGCTCGGCGGCGCCCCGGTCGTCGTGGTCGTGCTCGGTCTGGTCGCGCTCGTGGTCGCCGTCGGCGAGCTGGCCTCCAACACCGCGATGGCGGCCATCCTCGCGCCGCTGCTCATCTCGCTCGGGCCGCGGTACGCCGGGGCGCTGGGCGCCTCCGACGCCGGCGCCTCGGCCTTCCTCGCCATCGCCGGCGGCGTGGCCGCGAGCTTCGGCTTCGCGCTGCCGGTGGCGACGCCGCCCAACGCCATCGTCTTCGGCACCGGCGAGATCACCAAGAACCAGATGCTGCGCGCGGGCGTCGTGCTCGACGCCGTGATGGTGGTCGTCGGGACCGGCTTGTTGTTCCTCGTGGTACCCCGGTAGCGCCCGCGGCCGTCACGTCGTCCGGCCCGTCAACCGTTCGACGTCGAGGGCGTACAACACGGGGGTGAGTGACTCGACCTCCTCGCCGAAGATGCGAAGCGGGATGAAGTCCTCCTGGCGTTCGAGCAGCTCCGCCTCGTCCTCGGGCACCCGCTCGAGGGACCCCGTCGCGAGCACGCTCCAGGACGCGTCCGACGGCCCGTAGTGGGAGACCAGGAACGCCGCCCGGTCGGTCGACTCGATGAACGCCATCTTCTCGCTCCCGGCGTGGTCGCCGAGGCGGAAGACGAACGCCTCGCCGTCCCAGTGGTAGGCCACCGGGACCGCGTAGGCCTCGTCGTCACGGGCCAGGGAGAGCACGCCCGTCTCGGCCGCCGCGAGCCGCTCGTCGATCGCCGCCCGGTCCAGGCCGACGGTGAAGGTATACTCGTACTGCTGCATGGCCACGATACGCGGGCCCGAACGATGAACCCGCCCCCACGTTCCCGGGTGTCGGGATCGACCCGGCCGGCCCGCCTATCGCGCGTCCTCGATGGCCTCGAGGGCCGCCGGGTTCTCCATCGAGGAGAGGTCGCCCGGGTCCTCGCCCAGATGGGCCGCCCGGACCGCCCGCCTGATGATCTTCCCGCTCTGGGTCTTCGGGAACGCGTCGACGAACCGGACCGCTTTCGGGCGGAACGGCTTGCCGAGCGCCTCGGCGACGTGCTCGCGGAGCGCCTCGCGAAGCTCGTCATCGGGCTCGGCGGTCGGCTCGAGGATGACGTAGGCCACGACGGCGGTCCCCGTGGTCTCGTCCGGGACGCCGATGGCGGCGGCTTGGCTCACGGCCGGGTGGTCGATCAGCGCGCCCTCGACCTCGGCGGGGCCCACCTTCCGGCCGGCGACGTTGAGCGCGTCGTCGGCGCGGCCGTGGAGGAACCAGAAGCCGTCGTCGTCCCGCTGCGCCCAGTCGCCGTGGTCCCACAGCGGCGGGTCGTCCCAGGTCGACCAGTACTCCTCGAGGTAGCGCTCGTCGCCCTCCCAGAGGGATTTCGTCATGCTGGGACAGGAGTCCCGGGCGACGAGGAAGCCGCGCTCGCCCGCCTCGGCGACCGACTCGCCCGCCGCGTTCACGATGTCGACAGCCATCCCGAGCCCGGGGCCGCCCAGCGTGCAGGGCTTCAGCGGCTGGATGGGCATCGGCATCAGGAAACAGCCGCAGATCTCCGTGCCGCCGGAGATGTTGATGATCGGGGTCTCGCCGTCCCCGACGTGCTCGTAGAACCACCGCCAGCTCTCGGGATCCCAGGGCTCGCCGGTCGAGCCCAGGAGCCGCAGGCTCGAGAGGTCGTACCCCTCGAGGGGTTCCTCGCCGTGCTCGCGGAGCGCGCGGATGGCGGTCGGCGAGATGCCGAAGACGGTGAGGGCGTGGCGGTCGATCAGGTCCCAGAACCGATCGGGGCCGGGGTGGTCGGGCGCGCCCTCGTACATGAACACCGTCCCGCCGAAGGCGTGGTTGCCGATGAGCGTCCAGGGCCCCATCATCCAGCCGATGTCGGACACCCAGAAGAAGCGGTCTCCGGGCTGGTGGTCGAAGCCGAAGTAGACCTCCTTGGCACACTGGACCAGCTGGCCGGCGTGGGTCTGGACGATGCCCTTCGGCCGGCCGGTCGTCCCCGAGGAGTACAGCAGCATCGAGGGATGGTCCGACGGCACCGAGCGCGTCTCATAGCTCGCCGAGGCGGTCGGGATGGCGTCCCCCCAGCGCTCGTCCCGGCCGTCGTCCCAGGGATGGGCGTCGCCCCCGACCCGCTCGTAGACGATGGTGTGCTCGACCCCGCCGGCCCGCTCGATGGCGGCGTCCGCCGTCTCCTTGAGCCAGACCGGATCGCCGCGGCGGAAGTACCCGTCGCCGGTGAACAGGACCCGGGGCTCGGCGGCGTCGAGGCGCGTGGCGACGGCGTCGGTCCCGAAGCCCGAGAAGATGGGTACCGCGATGGCGCCGGCCTTGAGACAGCCGTAGAGGATACTCACGACCTCCGGGACCATGGGCATGTAGAGACCGACGGTGTCGCCGACGCCGACGCCGCGGGCCTCCAGGGCGTTCGCGACCCGGTTGGCCTCCCGGTGGAGCTCGTGGTAGGTCACCTGCCGGACCTCGCCGGGCTCGCCCTCCCAGATGCAAGCCACGTGGTTCCGCGTGCCGTTGTCGGGGCTCGCGTGGCGGTCGAGCACGTTGTGGGCGATGTTGAGCTCGCCGCCGGGATACCAGTCGGTGAACTGCGGGCCATCGCTGTCGTCGCGGACCCGGTCGTAGTACTGGAAGAACTCGAGGCCGAGGTAGTCGACGACCTCGTCCCAGAACCAGTCCAGCCCCGAGGCCTCGACGCCCTCGACGTCGCCCGTCGTCCGGGCGACGAGCTCGTCGTAGTCGTTGATGTCGTGGGCCCGCATGAACGCCGCGATGTTGGTGGCCTCGACGAACTCGGGGGACGGCTCGTGGACCACCTCGTCGAGTTCGGCCAGGGACGGCATGGGTGTCTCGTCCGCGATGGGCGGCGCGACGCCATAGAAGTTTGTGCCGGAGGCCGCTCCGGGGCGGCGGCCACGGTCGGCGGCAGTCGCCGGGCCGGAACCCCTTCGATAAACGCTTTTCCTCCCCCCGCGCGCTAGTCCGCGGCATGTACGTCCGAGCGGCCAAGAACCGGGACGAACTCTGGCTCCTCGACCACATCGAGGCGCTCGGCGTCGACGAGACCGCCTTCCGGTCGCGGGACTACGTCATCGCCATCGACGAGGAGACCAGCACCAAGGCGGGCTTCGGTCGCATCCGGCTCCACAAGACCGACGAGGAGGAGTACTGCGAGCTCACCAGCCTGGGCGTCCTCGAGGACTACCGGGACGCCGGCGTGGGCGCCCACATCGTCGAGCGGCTGGTCGAGAACGCCGGCGACCAGGGCTTCGAGACCGTCTACGCCTTCGAGGTGGGCGACGGCTACCTCGAGCAGTTCGGGTTCGAGCCGATCCCGGTCGAGGAGCTCCCCGGGGTACTCGTCGACCGCCTCGAGGAGAAGCGCGAGCTGGTCGACGAGGACGCCCGGCCGCTGGTCCTCGACGTCGCCGCCTTCGAGATGCCGGCCGAGCTCCGGGACGCCTTCAAGGACGCCGGCGGCGACGACGAGGAGCCGGCGGTGATGGAGACCGCCGAGGACTTCGGCATCGACCCCGACTCGGCCACCTACAAGTACGACACCGGGAGCTGAGCCCGGTCGGCCGAAACCGGCCAGCAGGCCAGTGCTGGGGAGGTCCGCCTGGCGGTGCGGTCGGCGGGTCGCCTCCCGGGCGGCGTGAACCAACGGTTTAGGGTCGCCGGGGCGAAGGCCCGGTCATGTTCGACCCGGCGGACCTCGAGCGCATTCGGGCGGCCCGCGAGGACTGGGCCGACGGGACCCTCGGACCGGCCCTCGACCGGGCCGGCGAGCGCCGGGAGACGTTCGAGACCGACACCGGCGGGGAGGCCGTCGACCGGCTCTACACGCCCGCCGACGCCGCGGACCTCGACTACGTCGACGACCTGGGCTTCCCGGGCGAGCCGCCGTACACCCGCGGCGTCTACCCGACGATGTACCGCGGGCGGCTCTGGACGATGCGGCAGTACGCCGGCTTCGGGACGGCCGCCGAGACCAACGAGCGCTATCACTACCTGCTCGAGCAGGGCCAGACCGGCCTCTCGATGGCCTTCGACCTGCCGACCCAGATGGGCTACG
>JBDGPL010000034.1:0-14066 GCA_042219705.1 Halobacteriales archaeon
AGTGGGCCGCCGGCGGGAACGAGCTCGACCGCACCATGGTCGTCAAGGAGTTCCGCGGGGTGCTCCCCGAGATCGAGGAGGAGGACATCGTCCGGTTCGAGACCGAGATCCACGAGGGTGGATTCGACATCTCGGACGTCCGCAAGATCCGCTGAGCTCGGGGCTGACGGCCGACGGACGGGCGGCACACGGCGCGCCAAGCGTTTTAAGCGTCCCTGCGGCCAACATTCGGCAGTATGTCGGACGAGCCGGCGGCGGGGGAGGAGGCCGACGCCTCCGTCCCCGACGCCGTCCTGGAGTGGCTCGGCTCTGCCGCCGACGAGCGGGGCGTGTCCGAGTCCGAGCTGCTCCGGTCCCTGCTCGCCGACCGCGCCCAGGGCGCCGACGTCGACCGGGAGCTCGAGCGCCTCGAGCAGGAGTTCCAGGCCAAGCTCGAGGACGTCCGGGACCGCGTCATCCAGGTCAAACGCGAGACCGACGGGAAGGCCCCGGCGGACCACGCCCACGACGAGCTCAGGAGCTCGATCGAGCAGCTGAGCCGGACGGTCCGCGCGCTGCAGGACGAGGTCGAGACGGTCGACCAGCGCCTCGACGCCGGCTTCGAGAACTACGAGGACGTCCTGACCTACCTCGTGGACACCACCGACACGCTGGACCGACGACTCACCGAGCTGGCCCGGGCCGTCCTCGACCTGCGCGACCGGGCCGACCGGCTCGCGAGCCTCGAGGCCCGGCAGGCCGCGCTCGCCAAGTTGACCGCGGCGGCCAACCGCCACGGGGTTTCGACGGCGAAGTGTGAGGACTGCGGGGCGAGCGTGGACCTCGGCCTGTTGGCCGAGCCCCGGTGTCCGCAGTGCGACGCCGGGTTCGCCGACCTCGAGGCCAAGTCGGGGTTCCTCCGCACGTCGGTGCTCCACACGGGGTCGTCGATTCCGGCGCTCGAGTCGGCGCCGGACGCTCCCGAGCCCGACGACACCCTGGCGGCGCTGGCCGAGGAGGACGACGCCACGGCGGAGGCACCGAGCATCGAGTCCGTCGCCGACAGCGGCGACGAGGGCGACAGCGAAATGAATGGGCCCGCTGTGGAGGCCACCGGGTCGACCGCGGCGTCGGCCGAGGCCGACGCGGCCGCCGACACCCCGGCCACGTCGACCGACGCGAAGGCCGACGGCGACCTGACGGCCATCGACGGTATCGGGCCGGCGTACGCCGACCGGCTGCGGGAGGCGGGCGTCATCGACCTGCCGACGCTGGCGGAGGCCGACCCCGAGGAGCTCGGCGAGACCATCGACGTCCACGCCTGGACCGTCGCCGACTGGGTGGAGCAGGCGGCCGAGCGGACCGGCCACTCGTGACGGCGGGCTTTTCCCTCCTGACGCGGTAGCCCGACCCGAGCACTGTCATGCAGTTCTGCGAGGAGTGCGGCTCGATGATGCACGCCGACGGCGACGCCATGGTCTGTACGAGCTGCGGCCACCGGGTCGAAAAGGACGAGGAGCTCGCGGAGGCGTTCACCTCGACCGCCACCCAGACCGACGACGACGTCGTCGAGACCGACGACAGCCAGGCGGAGGAGGGCCTGCCGACGGCGACGGACGTGACCTGCGAGGAGTGCGGCCACGACGAGGCGTGGTACACCATCAAGCAGACGGCCAGCGCCGACGAGCCCCCGACGCGCTTCTTCAAGTGCACGGCGTGTGGGCACCGGTGGCGCGGGTACAGCTAGCCGCCGGCCGAAGGTTCCCGACCCGCGGGGCCGTCACATCGCCAGCCACGCCAGGAACACGGCCGCCCCGCCGATGACCGTGCTCGAGACGGCGTGCAGCCGGAGCCGGTCGAGGCGGCCGTGGTCGGCCGGCGCATCGAGGCTCGCCGCCTGGTAGATCTCCCCGCCGACCTCACACCGGGGCAGGAAGTCCATCGCGACGTGGAGGAAGATGCCCGCCGCGAAGCCGAAGACCAGCGCGTTGACCACCGGCGCCGATGGCACGGCCAGCAGGGCCGTCGGGATAGCGGTGAGGCCCACGCCGGCCGCCGGGACCAGCAGCGGCCAGACGGGCCGCCCCCGGCCCGCGAGCCGGCTGGCCGCGGCGTAGCCCGCCGGGGCCTTGTGGGAGACGATGGCCCATCCGAGCAGCGGTCCGAGCGATGGCATGGCGGCGTAGACCACCCCGATGATGGCGCCCGCCGCGAGCGCATGGGCCGACAGCCTGAGCGCGGTGTCCTCGAAGGGGGCGTCGACGTGGGTCAGCCGGTGGCCGACGGTGTGGGCGCTGTAGCCTGCGAGGACCCCCAACGCCAGGCCGAACCCGCCGAACTCCGGGTGGTGCCCGACGGCGCCCGGGACCAGGAACACCGCTGCCGAGGTGACCATCGCGCCGCTCGCGAGGCCGTACCCCCAGACGAGCCGGCGGGCGTGCCGGCGGCGGCTGGCCCGGACCCCGACCGGGACGGCGAGGGCCATCGCGAGGAAGGCGACCCAGGCGATCCCCAACACTTTGGGCGTGACCCCCAGGGCGTAGCCGACCACCGACAGGGCGGCCAGCGCGGCCGGCGGGACCGCGGCGAGGCGGTAACGCGTCACGTTATTAAATTTTCTACCCGAGTTAATAATCCCGTCGGTAGCCGGCTACCCGTCGGCCAGCTCCCGGCGGACGATGTGGACGTCGTAGCTCCGCGAGGCCGCCACGCCGCCGCCGACGCTCGTGACCGGGGTGATGATGCGACCGGCGTGCTCGCTGCCGATGAAGACCACGGAGACGTGGTCCGCCTCGGCGAGCTGCCGGAGGCGTTTGCTGATGGTACCGGCGTTGGCGGCCGCGTCCGCGAACTCGAACTCGAAGGTCGCCGCCGGGTCGACACCGAGGACCTGGTCGCGAAGCCCGGCGGCGACAGCGCGGCGGTCGAAGGGCTCGGTGTCGTCGAGCCAGCCCTTCTCCCGGGCGTACCGGGCGCTCTCCGGGATGACGCTCACCGCTACCACCTCGGCGGGCCCGTCGAGCTGGAGCGTCTCCCGGACCCAATCCGGCGCGTCGTTGACGGCGGTCGCATAGGCCCGAGCCCGTTCCAGCGCCGCCCGGGACAGCGCCGAGCCGTCGAACGGGACGAGGAAGGTCATGGACCGCCAGAGGCGCCGGCTCGGTAAAAACCTGGAACCGAACGCGGCGACGACGTCACCCGCCCAGGTAGCCCCAGGCCAGGAGCTTGTCGCCCTCGCCGTCGATCCACCGCTCGCCGATGTCGTCGCGGTAGTAGAGGTTCGGAATGATGACGTCGTCGAGCCGAGCGTAGGCCGCCTCGCTGGCCGCCGCCATGGTCTCCCCCGTGCCGGTCACGACCAAGGGCATGCCGGCCTCACCGGCGACCCGCCACTGTCCGTCGACGAGCTTGGCGTCCTCGATGTGGACCCCATCCGGCGGCGTTCCGTCGGGGGTATCGAAGACGATGGCCGCGTTCCGGGAGTTCTCGTCGAACGTCTTCCCGTCGTCGAAGGGAAAGGGCGGCAGGACGACGCGGACCGCGACCTGGTAGCCCCGGTGGACCGAGAGGTCCGGGTCGTCGCCGCGGGCGAGCCGGTAGAAGAACTCGCCGGTCGGGCTCTCGAACCCCTCCTGTTGGAGGACGATGGTCGGGTAGCCGAAGCGCGGCGTGAACTCGAGCGGGTAGATGCCGGTCTCGTTGACGATTGAGTTGACGTCGATGCTGCCGACGTAGCCCTCCTCGGCGAGCCAGCCCTCGAGCCGGCCCAGGGTCGCGTCGAAGACGCGGTTCCGTTCGGTCCAGAACATCGACGTGCCCATCTCGCCGGTCGAGGGGCCGATGTTGCCCGGGAAGAGCTTCTTGTGTTCGAAGTTGACGTTGACCGGCTCGACGAACCGCTCGCCGTTGAAGAAGCCACAGACGGCAATCTCGACGCCCTCGACGCGGCGCTGGAGCTGAAAGCCCTTCATCCGGTGGCCCCAGGCCCGCTCGTAGGCCCTGAGCACGTCCACGACGTCGCTGCCGTCGTCCTCCCGCCCGACGTAGAGCAGCCGTTTGACGTTCTGGACCTCCCCGAGGGGCTTGATGACGTACGGGGCCGGATGGTCCCGGACGTGCTGGATGCCCGCACCGAAGTCACGGAACACCCGGTGGGGCAGCACCTCGACCCCGTGTTCCTCGAGGACGTCCATGGCGTAACCCCGGTCGTCCTCCAGTCGGTCGGTGTTGGGCGTCCCGCCCACGACGGCGTGGCCGTCGGCCCGGAGCTCGTCGGCGATCGCGCCGGTGCCGACCTCGTTTCCCACCCAGATATCGTCGAAGACGACGACGTCGGCCCAGTCGACCTCGGCGCGCCAGTCGTCGGTCTTGGGCACGAAGCCGTCGGCGATCGCCCGGTCCGACTCGGCGGCCACGTAGTACTGGACCTCGTGGCCCTCCCGGGCGACCTGCCAGGCCAGGTCGCCGATGAGCGCCGCGTCGAGCGAGCAGAAGAGGAACCGTTTGGCGTCCATGGGGCGACAACGCCGGCAGAGGGGAAAGCCGTTCGGCTCCGACGGCCGGCCGGGACGGCCAGCTGCTCCAGGACGACCGGCGGCATCCGAACGGCGCCATCCAGGCCCGGGCCTGCCGCTCAGATTCGGGCGGCCAACTCCCGCAGGGCCGAGCGGCCGCCCGCCCGGATGGGTCGGCCGTGGCCCACGCCGGCGACTTCGAACGGGGCGGCCTGCGCGGCGAATCGCCGCACGCTGTCGCGGAGGGTCGCCATGTCGTAGGAATCGAGCCAGATGGGGGTGACCAATCCGCGGGGTTTGCTCCAGACCAGGTCGCCGAGCAGGGCCACGCCACGGGCCTCGTGGACGTAGGCCATGTGTCCGGGATTGTGGCCAGGGGTGTGGTGGACCGAGAAGCCGCCGATCGGCTCGCCGTCGCGGGCCGGCCGGTACTCGAGGCCGACGGGCAGCCGGTGGAGCCGGCGGAGGCCGCGGTGGAAGAGGCCCTTATGGTGGAGCCACGGGGGGTCCCAGCGGCCGTCCAGCAGCGCCAGGTCGGCCTCGCCGAGGTAGGCCGGTGCGTCGAGGTCGGGAACGAGCCGGGAGAGCCCGCCGACGTGGTCGAGGTCGTAGTGAGTCAGCAGCACGCGGTCGATGTCGCCTACCGCGACCCCGGCGTCGCGGATCTCGGTTCGGAGCCGTCGGGCGTTCAACGGAAAGCCGGTGTCGACCAGCGTCACCTCGCGGTCGTCGACGAGGAAGGCGTTGGCGCCCAGCGGCGCGGGCCACCCCAGATCGAGCTGCCAGACGCCCGGCGCGAGCTCCTCGGCCATGGCCACGGGAGGCGAGCGGCACGTAAACGGCCACCGGTCGGAAACGCGACCTCGGGCCGGGACCGGCGGAGTGCTCTGCTGGCTGACAACAACCGCCGTCGGCGAAGGTCTATGTGCCTCCAACTCGACCCGTCAACCATGTCATCGGCCGACGAGGACGACGGGTTCGTCCGGGTCGCCGATGCCGATGAGGCCCGGGTCGAGGCTCCGCTGGTCGTCCGGGCCGGCGGCCACGCCATCGGTCTCTTTCACCACGAGGGGACGTTCTACGCCACCGACAACCGGTGTCCGCACATGGGCTTTCCGCTCACCGACGGCACCGTCGAGGACGGCGTCCTGACGTGCCCCTGGCACCACGCCCGTTTCGAGCTCTCCTGTGGCGACACCTTCGACCCGTTCGCCGACGACGTCCGGACCTACCCGGTCGAGGTTCGGGACGGGTCGGTCTACGTCGACCCGGACCCGGCCCCGGAGGAACCGCCGGCGGCGCACTGGCGCGGTCGCCTCGAGCACGGCCTCCAGGAGGCCATCGACCTCGTGATCGCCAAGGCCGTCATCGGCCTCGACGACGCGGGCGTCGAGTCCGCCGTTCCCGTCGCGGTCGGGACCGAGTTCGGGACCCGGTACCGCCGGGGCGGCTGGGGCCGCGGACTGACCACGCTCGGCGTCATGGCGAACCTGCTCGATGCCGTTCGGCCCGCCGACCGGCGCCGGGCGCTCTATACGGGGCTCACGGCGGTCGCCGACGAATGCGCCGGCGAGCCGCCCTTCTTCGCCCAGGAACCGCTGGGCGCGACCGACGTGGCGCCCGAACGGCTGTCCCGGTGGTTCCGCGAGAACATCGAGGTCCGGGACGCCGACGGCGCCGAGCGGGTATTGCGGGCGGCCATCCGGGCGAACCTCCCCGAAGGTCGCATCGCCGGGATGCTTGTCGGTGCCGCCACCGACCACCGCTACCTCGACAGCGGCCACCGACTCGACTTCGTCAACAAGGCGTTCGAGGTCCTCGACCACGTCGGCTGGGAGCGGGCCGACGACGTACTGCCGAGTCTCGTGCCGGGCCTCGCCACGGCGGACCGGGCCGAGGAACGCTCGTCGTGGCGCCAGCCCGTCGACGTCGCGGCGCTGTGCGCCGAGGCCGCCGACGAGCTCGACGAACTGGTCGCGGCGGGCGCCGGCGAGACCTGGACCGAACCCGACGGTTTCACCGAGACCCTGCTCGGCAACGACCCCCGGGCGGCCATGGACGCGCTGACGGGGGCGATTGCGGCCGGCGCGTCGGCCGGACAGCTCGCCGAGCGGGTCGCCTTCGCCGCCGCCAGGCGGGTGGCCCAGTTCGGGACCGCCAACGAGTTCGCCGACTGGAACACCGTCCATCACACGTACACCTACGCGAACGCCGTCCACGGGCTGGCCGGCCGGACCGACGCTCCCGAGGTCTACCGCGGCAGCTTCGACGCCGCGATGAGCGTCTACCTCGACCGGTTCCTCAACACGCCACCGACGCCGCTGCCAGACCCGGACGGCGACGCCGACCCGGACGCCGCGCTCGACGACCTCCTCGACACCTTCGCGGTCGAGGCCGACGATACGGTCGACCGTGCCGGACGGCTGGCCGCCGCGTACCTCGCCGGCGGCGGCGACGTCGGCCGGCTCAAGCGGGCGCTCGGCGAGGCGCTGCTGCGGGAGGACGTCGGCTTCCATGCCCGCCAGAACCTCGAGGCCGCGTTCCGTCAGTACGACGCGCTCGCCGCCGACCGGCCCGAGCGGGCCCGGGTCCATCTCGTCGCCTCGACCCGTTACCTCGCCGCTCACACCCCCACCCGGCGGGCCGGCGAACAGACGTTCCGGATCGCCGAGCGCCTCAACCGCGGCGAACAGATCCACGAGACGTAGCGCGGTTCCGACCCGCGTCCTCAGTAGACGAATCGGTCGAGGAGGACCCGGATGAAGGTGTGCCGGCGGGGCCGCCAGGTGTGGGTCAGCAGGACGGTGCAGTCGAGCCGTTCGACCAGCCGGTCCGGCACTGTCCCGAAGAGCACGTCGACGACCAGGTGGTGGGCCGACGTCCCCACGACGGCGAGGTCGGCGTCGGCGGCAGCCTCGACCATGCCCTCGATGCGGTCGTCGGACCGGGCGACGGTCACCTCCGCGGGGGCCCGGCAGAACCCGGACAGCGACTCGAGATACTCGGTCGCGGTCCCGACCTGTTCGTCGGTGGCCGCCTCGGGAAGCGTCGCGACGAACTCGATGGTCGCCCCGTGGGCCGTGGCGACGCCGTCGGCGACGACGACCTCGAGCGGGTCGAAGGGCCCCCGGTCGGCGATGACCGTCAGGCGGTCCAGTCCGTCGTAACCACGAGCCCGGACGAAGACGAAGTCGCTCGCCGTGTGGCGCATGTACCAGTCCACGTCGGCGCCGAGCAGCTCGGCGCGCCACCGGCTCGGATGCCACGCCCCGATGACCAGGTCGACGTCGTGGCGGTCGACGAAGCTCGACACCGCCCGTTTCGCGTCGTGGGTGACGGTCTCGCCGAACTCGACCGGGACGTCCCGGTCGTCGGGGAGCGCCCCGTCGAGGGCCATCGAGGCCAGGTCCGGCGTGTCCGCCGCAGCCGCCTCGAGGTCGAGCTGTTCGGGGACCTCCTGGAAGTGGACGACCTGCACGTCGCCGGCCGACGGCCGGACGACGTCGGCCGCCAGCCGGACAAGCTCGAGGAACTCCCGTCGGCGTTCGCCGGTCGGCTCCCGGCCGATGGGGATGAGCACGCGCTCCGGGCGGCCGACCTCGCAAGCTTCCCGGGTCTGGGCGAGGGCCCGATCGGTCCAGCTCCGCCGGATGGCGTCGAGGGCCGCCCCTTCCCGCTCGGTCTTCTCCCGACCGTAGAGGCGGTACCAGCCGACGCCGACGACGATGATCCCGACGGCGCCGCCGAGGGGAACCGGCCCCATCTGGGTCAAGAGCAGGAGCCCGCCGCCGATGCCGAACAGCTGAAACCAGGGGTAGCCCGGCGCTTCGAACGAGGGGTCGTAGCTCCGGAGGTCGCTCTCCCGGAAGGCGATGAGGGCGAGGTTCTCCATCGAGAACACCAGGATCTGGAACGCGCTGGCTAGCTTGGCGAGCTGGAAGACCGGCACGGCGGCGACGAGCACCAGGAGAACCCCGCCGGTGAACCCGATCGCGGCGACGGGCGTGCCGAACCGGTCGCTGACCCGGCCGAGGGTCGCCGGCGCGAGCGAGTCCCGGCTCATCGCGAACGGGTACCGCGACGAGGAGAGCACGCCGGCGTTCGCCATGCTCGTCAGCGCGAGCACCGCGACGCCCACGATGAGCCAGTCGCCGAACGCGCCGAGGAACTGTTCGGCCGCCACCGCCATCGGCGTGAGCGTATCGGCGAGCGTGGCCGGCTCGGAAACGCCGACGACGACGTACACGAGGAAGGTATACACCAGCAGCATGACCCCCATCGAGAGGAGGATCCCCGCCGGGAGGTTCCGGTCGGGGTCCTCGACCTCCTCGGCGACCGAGGCGATCTTGGTGACGCCGGCGTAGGAGACGAAGACGAACCCGGTGGCCTCGAGCAGCCGCGTGGGCCCCGAGCCGAAGAACGGGTGGTACCGGGCGTTGTCGACGAAGGTCAGGCCGTCGGCGATGTAGACGACGAGCACTGCCAGGACCAAGGTCACGATGGCAGCCTGGAGCCGGCCGGTCTGTTTGACCCCGACGAGGTTGACGGCGACGAGGGCGACGCCCAGGCCGAGCGCGACCAGCTTGACGACGCCCGAGGACACCGCGACCAGGACCACCAGGTAGGCGCCGAGCCCGACGAGGGCGAACGCGCTCTTGAACACGAGCGAGAACCAGGCGCCGAGCCCCGCGATGGTGCCGAAGAACGGCCCCATCGCGCGGTCGATGTAGAGGTACGTCCCGCCGGACTCGGGCATCGCGGTGCCCATCTCGGCCTTCGAGAGCGCGGCGGGGAGGACGACCAGCCCGGCCAGCAGGTAGGCGAGGATGACCGCCGGGCCGGCGATGTCGAAGGCCAACCCCGGCAGCACGAAGATGCCGCTGCCGATCATCGCCCCGATGGACACGGTCACGACCGCGTAGAGGCTGAGGTCGCGCTCCAGTTCAGCCGGCATCCGGTCGACGGATGGTCGGGCCGACTCATATACCCCGGCCAAATGCCGAGGCCCGCGTGGATGATCGTCGTAAAGTATACGCCCGGGGGGTCCTTGGTCCGGCCCACTCCATGACTCGGCTCGGCCGGTGGGTCCGGCGCCTCGCGACCGAGGAACGCCGCGAGCGGGTTCGGACCGTGCTGACCCGGGCTTCGCGCTCCTACGTCGTCATCGTCCTCCTCGGCGTCGTCATCGGCCTGCAGGTCGCCCCGGCAGTGACCCAGTACGCCTCCCGACCCGCCGCCGGCTCGGTCGCGGTCGTCACGCTCGCCGGCGGCATCGACGGCGAGAACGCGGCCTCGGTCACCGAGCGACTCCGGGAGGCCCGTCGGGACCCGTCGGTCGACGCCGTCGTGCTCCGGATCAACAGCCCCGGTGGCAGTGCGGCGGCCAGCGAGGCGCTCTACCTCGCGGTCAAGCGGACCGCCCGGCGCAAACCGGTGGTGACGAGCGTCGACGCGATGGCGGCGTCAGGCGCGTACTACGCGGCCGCGCCGAGCGACGAGATCGTCGTCAAGCCGGCCTCGCTGGTGGGCAGCGTCGGGGTTTTCCTCACGACCCCCGCGCCGGTGCCGCCGCTCGACCGGCTCATCACGACGGGGCCGAACAAGCTGACCGGCGCCGACCAACGGGAGTGGTACTACAAGACCGAATCCATCCGGCGGGCCTTCGTGGGCGCGGTCCAGGCCGGCCGGGGCGACCGGCTCGAGCTCACGGCCGAACAGCTCTCCTACGCCAAGCTCTACACCGGGGCCGAGGCGGTCGAGAACGGGCTCGCCGACCGCATCGGCGGCCTGCAGACCGCCATCGAGCGGGCCGCCGCGCTGGCCGGACTGCCCAGCTGGACCGTCGAGACGCTGGGCTACGCGGGCACCGTGCAGTTCGTCACCCGGGCGAACTACGCCGCCGCGTCGACCGACCGGAAGGTGCTCGTGAGCCCGCAGTACTTCGTGGCCGCGCCGAACGCCTCGGCGGGGCCGGCCGTCGTCATGCTGCCGCCCTCGGTGGTCCGGGCGGCCCTCGCGGACTCGTTGGACGGTGCCGGACGGCCCACGGGGGTGACCGCCAATGGCACGGCTGCCCCGGAGTAGTCGGATCCGGGCGACGGTCTTCGTCGCGACGGTCGTCGTTGTCGTCCTCGCCGCGTCGGTGGGGCCCGGCGTCCTCCGGGGCGATGCCGGAGCCGAGGCCCGGGCGTACGAGGTCGACGAGCTGGTACCCGAGCGGGCCCCCGCCGACGGCGAGCTCGCCATCGAGCACCGCAACGAGTCGGGGGTCGTCCTCGTCGACCAGGCCCACGGGAACCGCCTCACGCCCGACGAGCTCGAGCCGCTGTTCTCGGCCGTCACCGCAGCCGGCTACGAGGTCCGCCGACTCGGGCCGAACGACGACCTCGACCGGGGGCTCGCCGGCGCCGACGCCTTCGTCGTCGCCGACCCCGGCACCGCGTACACCGAGGCCGAGGCCCGGCGCGTGGAGGCGTTCGCCGAGCGCGGCGGCCGGCTCCTGCTCATCGGCGAGCCGACCCAGGGCGAACAGACCGGCATCGCCGTCGTCGCCCGGACCAACCGGCTCGGATCGCTTGCGTCCCGGTTCGGGTTCGAGTTCGGCGAGGCCTACCTGTACAACATGGCGACCAACGACGGTAACTTCCAGAACATCTTCGCGGCCCCGAATGGTCGGTCGCGGGTGACCAAGGGCGTCTCCCGGGTGGCCCTCTACACCGCGACGACCGTCCAGGCCCGGGAGGGTCGGACGGTCCTCGTCGCCAGCGATGGCAGTCGATCGTCGCGGACCGACGCCACCGGGCCGTACCCCGTCGCCGCCGTCAATGGGAACGCGCTCGCCATCGGGGACGGCACCTTCCTGCGCCGCGGGAACTTCAACGTCGTCGACAACGAGCGACTGGTCCGCAACGTCGTGCGCTTCCTGGTCTCGGGAACGAAAGAACGGACCCTCTGGACCTATCCCGCCGTCGTCGGGCCCGAACCCACGGTCCACTACACGGGGCCGGCACTGCTGCGCGCCGCCCAGACCCTCGGGGCGGACCTCCGGAGGGCCGGGAAGCGTCCGACGCTCGCGCTCCGCCGACAGGGCGTCGGGCCCGACCGGACCGACGTGCTCGTCACGACCTTTGACTTCCTCGCCCGACGGGGCGAACTCGAGACCGGCATCACCGCCAACGACCGCCGGGTCCGGGTGGCCGGCTACGAGTCAAACGCGACCGGCGTCATCGTCGTCCGGGCGCCGGCCGACGGCTACGACCTCGTGGTCGCCGCCGACACGCCCAGCCGGGCCCGTCGGGGCGCGACCCTCTTGGTCGACGGCGAACTCGACCGCCACCGGCTGACCGAGCGAACCGCGGTCATCCGCACGGACGCGGCCGTCCGGTTGGTCCCCGTCGGGAACGCGACCGCTCCGTGACGGTCGCCGCGGACGGGGACGGCGTTCCTCAGACGGCGGGTTCGTCGACCACGCTCGCGATGGCGAAGTTGGCGTGAATCTCCTCGATCTCGACGGTCACCCGGTCGCCGACGTCGGTACCGGGGACGATGACGACGTACCCGCGATCGACCCGGGCGATGCCGTCGCCCTGGTCGCCGAGGTTCTCGATCTCGACCTCGCGAACGTCGCCGACGTCGACGGGGGGTTCGCGATGCTCGGCCCGGCCGCGGCCGGGCTGGCGGCCGCGACCCTCGTCGGCCCCCGGGAGCAGGGCCACCCGGTAGACCGACCCCTCCTCGAGGCCGCCGAGGTCGAACTCTGACGCCGGGACCTCGATGACGTGGCTCCCGTCGCGGCGGTCGATGCGGGCACTAAACAGACAGAGCAGCTCGTCGGGTATCTCCATACGATAAGTCCCTCGACGCACCGACCAAAACGCGTCGGCGACTTGAGGTTTCCGTTTTCGGCGGCCACAGCGGACCAAAGGGCTACGCTGATGTGCGTCGACTCGCTACGGGGGGTATGCGGCGCGTGATGGCCCAGGGCACCTTCGACATCCTCCACCCGGGCCACGTCCACTACCTCGAGGCCAGCGCCGAGCTGGGCGACGAGCTGGTCGTCGTCATCGCCAGGGACGCCCGGGTCGGCTCGCGCAAGGACCTGTTCATGGACGAGGCGAGCCGCCGGCGCGTCGTCGCGGCGCTTTCCTGCGTCGACGAGGCCGTCCTCGGCTCGGAGGGCGACCTGTTCGACAGCGTCGAGCGGCTTGCCCCCGACGTCATCACGCTCGGGTACGACCAGTCGTTCGACCCGGACGAGCTCGAGGCAGACCTCGCCACGGCGGGCTTCCCCGACGTCGAGGTGGTTCGCATCGGCCCCGGACCCGACGAGGGCGTCAGCAGCTCCTCCGACGTCAAGGCCCGGCTCCGGGAGGCCCACGGCGAGGGCGTCTTCCACTCCGTGGTCGGCGACGACGGGTAGGGTCCCGGCTCGCCCAACCGCTTTACGTCCCCCCGTCGAGGCGAGGGCATGGACCACGCCACGACCGACGACCGGAATCCAGTCGAGGCCGTCGAGGGCGTCCACCTGACCCAGCTCGCCGTCGGCGACCGGATGAGCGTCCAGCACGTCCGCATCGAATCCGGCGCCGTCGTGCCCGAGCACGACCATCCCCACGAGCAGGTCGGGTTCGTCTACGGCGGGGAGCTCGTCTTCGTCCTCGCGGACGGCACCGAACGCGTCGTCGGTCCCGGCGGGAGCTACCGGTTCGCCGGTGGCGAGCCACACGCCGCCGAGAACCGAGGCGACGAGACCGTCCGGGCCATCGACGTCTTCAGCCCGCCGCGGGCCGACCCGGACTGGCAGGAGTGAATCGGCGGGTCCGGCTCGAATCGACGCTGGCTGACCGGCGGTTGGTTTTTGGTTTATCAAAGAATTCATTACCGTTAGGAAATCTGAATTTCCGAACGTGGAATCGGATAACCTTAATAGGAAAAAATCGTATGCTTCCCGTATGACCTGGTCCAACCAGGAGTGGTGGCCGAACCTGCTACGACTGGACGTTCTCGACGACAACGCCGCCGAACTCAACCCGTACGGCGCGGACTTCGATTACGCCGAGGCGTTCCAGCAGCTCGACTTCCAGGCGGTGAAGGCGGACATCGAGGACGTGATGACCACGTCGCAGGACTGGTGGCCGGCGGACTACGGCCACTACGGGCCGCTGTTCATCCGGATGGCGTGGCACAGCGCCGGGACGTACCGTACCCTCGACGGCCGCGCCGGGGCCTCCGGCGGCCTCCAGCGGCTGCCGCCGGAGAGCAGCTGGCCAGACAACATCAACCTCGACAAGGCCCGCCGGCTGCTCCAGCCGGTCAAGCAGAAGTACGGCCGGAAGCTCTCCTGGGCCGACCTGATCGTCCTCGCCGGGAACGTCGCGCTGGAGTCGATGGGTTTCGAGACGTTCGGCTTCGCCGGCGGCCGCGAGGACGCATACAAGTCCAACGAGGCCACGGAATGGGGCCCCGAGACCGAGTGGGAGGAGAGCTCGCCCGAGCGCTTCGTCGACGGCGAGGTGGGCCACCTCAAGGACCCGCTCGCGAACACCGTGATGGGGCTCATCTACGTGAACCCCG
>JBDGPL010000034.1:14176-14742 GCA_042219705.1 Halobacteriales archaeon
GGCCTCGGCTGGAAGCACGAGTTCGGCGACATCGGCGGGATGATCACCAGCGGGATCGAGGGCCCGTGGACCGACGCGCCGACCCAGTGGGACATGGGCTACATCGACAACCTGCTCGAGCACGAATGGACCTCGGTCAAGGGCCCCGGCGGGGCGTGGCAGTGGCGGCCGGTCGGCGACATCGAGGAGGCGCCAGGGGCACAGGACCCCTCGGAGACGGAACAGCCGATGATGCTGACCACGGACGTCGCCCTGAAGCACGATGACGACTACCGGGCGGTCCTGGAGCGCTTCCAGGAGCACCCCGAGGAGTTCCAGGCGGCCTTCGCCCGGGCGTGGTATAAGCTGCTGCACCGGGACATGGGCCCGCCGGAGCGCTACCTCGGCCCGGAGGTCCCGGACGAGGTGATGCTCTGGCAGGACCCGCTCCCCGAAGCCGATCACGACCTGATCGGCGACGAGGAGGTCGCCGAGCTCAAGGCGGCGGTCCTCGACTCGGCGCTGTCCGTCGCCCAGCTCGTCAAGACCGCCTGGGCGTCGGCGTCGACGTACCGCGACAGCGACAA
>JBDGPL010000035.1:0-2822 GCA_042219705.1 Halobacteriales archaeon
AAGACGCTCCACGCGGGCTCGCCGGTGACGGTCTCGACGGCCGACGGACAGTCCCCCGTGACGAACCCGATGGCGTAGTGGTCCTCACGGGGGTACTCGACCAGGACGACGCGCTCGTAGCCGGCGTCGGGTTCGACCAGGGCCGAGGCCACCTGCCGGACGCTCGCGTAGATGACGTTCGCCAGCGGCACGAAGTTCACGACCCGTCCGACCTGTCCGAACAGGCGCCGGCCGACGCTCCAGCGGGCGGCGGCGCCGAGCGCGACGACGGCCGAGACGATGAGGAGCGCGGCGATTCCCTGGGCAACGAGCTCGATGTTGGCCGTATACTGCGTCAGTCGGGTCCCCCGGACCACCGGGTTGACGACGGTCAGTGCCCACACGGCGAGCACCCGCAGCACGTACACCGTCACGACGAGTGGCGCCAGGAGGATGAGTCCGGCGACGAAGCTCCGCTTGAGCGCGGCGGTCAGACGCATGCCGGTGCCGCGTGGCGCCGCGAGTATAAGCCTCCGGCCGTCCCGCCTGGCGCCCCGGCGTGCCGTGTGTGGTGGGTGAAACGGCCGTTTGAGCCTACGGACGGTACTTGGCGATCGGCCGGCTCGGTGGGATCATGTCGCCCCAATCTGCCGACTCCCACGTCGAATCGCGCGCCGAGGGATCGTCGGCGTTGTCGGCGCCGGCCGTGGCGGTCCGACTGCGGAACTACGACCACCATCGCGGGCATGCCGTTCGGGTGACCGCGACCGATTCCGAGGACCAGGTGGCGTTCGCCGATCGGGTGTTCCTGGCGGCTGGACAGACGACCCGGATGACGGCGACCATCGATCCGGCAGACTACGCGCTCCGGGTCCGGGTGGACGGTATCGAGCGGACGACCGTCACGTGCCGGCTGGACGACACGCCAAGCGGCACGGCCGTCGTCGAGCTCGGCAACGGGGCCGTGAGCGTGACGGCCGGCGCCGAGCGATAGCGGCGCCGATTCGTCGCCTTCCGACCCCGACCCCGTGTAAACGTTAAGAGGGCCCAGTCTGAGCTTGGGGTCATGCGCCAGCTGACCCTACTGGAGGGCTTCGAATCCACGGTCAGACGATATCCCGACCGGACGGCGGTCGTCACGCCCGAGGGACGGTCGGTGACGTACGACGAGCTGTCGACCCGGTCGGCGGCCCTGGCCGCGGCCCTCGAAGCCCGCATCCCCGGGGAGCGGTGTGCGGTCCTGTCGCGGAACCGGCTCGCGGTCGTCGAGGCGATGCTGGCGGCGGCCCGTCGGGGCCGGGCGAACGTCCAGCTCGCGACCCGCGGTGCGGTCGGCGAGCTCGAATCGTCGATGGCGGCGGCCGACGCGGCGGGGCTCATCTACGAAGCCGCCCTCAGCGACACGGCCGGAGAACTCGTCGACCGGACCGCTCCCGAGCTGACCCTCGGTATCGACGGCGCCGGCGCGGACGAGTCGTACGAGGACGCCCTGGCGGCGGCCGAGCCCGGCGACGCCCCCGACGCGCCGGCGACCGACCCGCCGGAGTCGGCCACGTTCTTCACCAGCGGGACGACCAGCGCCCCGAAGGGCATCCTCGTGGACCAGGAGCAGGCCTGGCTCGCCGCGATGCAGCCGGCTCTCGAGATGAGCCTCCAGGCGAGCGACCGGGCGCTCGTCTGCGGTCCCTGGTACCACATGGTCACCAGCGAGGCCTGGATGCTCCCCCATCTCATGGTCGGGGCGACGCTGGTGGTCCAGCCGGAGTTCGACCCCGAGGCGTCCCTGCGGGCCCTGGACGACTACGACATCACCGGGCTGCTCGCGGTCCCGACCCAGCTCGAGGCGCTGCTCGAAGCCCAGGAGGACCACTGGGTCGACCTGGGATCGCTCGACTACATCCGTACTGGCGGGGCCATCGTGCCGGAGTCGCTCATCGACCGCTGCCGGGAGACCTTCGACGCGGCCATCTACAACACCTACGGCCTCACCGAGGGCGTCGGCAATCTCACGTTCGCCTATCCCGAGGAGCAGGCCGACCACCCGGGGACCATCGGCAAGTCGTCGTTCCTGTGGGAGCTGCGCGTGGTCGAGGCGGCCGACCCGCCGGCCAAACCCGACCCGACGGCGACCGTCACTCCCGGCGAGCTGGGGGAGATCATCGGTCGGAGCCTCCAGATGACCGACGGGTACCTCGACCGGCCCGAGGCGACCGAAGCGCTCTTCATCGACGACCCGGCCGGCGGGGACGCGTGGCTTCGGACGGGCGACGTCGCCCGCGTCGACGAGGACCGGTACCCCGTCATCGTCGACCGCATCGACAACATGATCGTCTCCGGCGGGGAGAACGTCTACCCCGCGGAGGTCGAGCGCGCCCTCGAGGGCCATCCCGGCGTCCGGGAAGCGGCCGTCGTGGGCGTGCCGGACGAGACGTGGGGCGAGATGGTCGCCGCGGCGGTGGTCGCCGCCGACGGCACCGCCGAGGAGCTCGAGGCGTACTGCGTCGACCACGACGAGCTCGCGGACTTCAAACGGCCGCGGCAGTACCGGTTCGTCGACGAGCTCCCGCGGACGGCGACCGGGACGCTCCAGCGCGGCGAGGTCCTCGAGTGGTTCGACGCGATGCCGACCTAGCGAACTGGCTTCCGTCGTTTGAAGCGTTCATCGTACGGATTTTCGGAGATGCGAACCGCTACTTGATAGACACGATGGGCGAGACTCAGAGCGTGCGTCCGGCACTTGATTCTGACGGGTCGGAACTCGAACACGGCCTCTACCAACGACAGCATCTATTAGTGTTAGACCACTGTATTTTCTGGCTGAGGGTTCCCCAGGGACGATGCCA
>JBDGPL010000036.1:0-7482 GCA_042219705.1 Halobacteriales archaeon
CGGCGGCCTCTTTCATGAACTGCGTGCCAGTCGTCGTCTTGCCGACGCCGGTCGGGCCCGAGACGATCGTCACCGTCCCGCGCTCGATGCCACCGTGGAGCTGCTCGTCGAGTTCCGGAACGCCCGAGGAGAGCGTCTCGCCGGTGAACTCCTCGGCGCTGGTGCCCGGCGTGAGGTTCGGATAGACCGCAACGCCATCGGCACTGATCTCGTAGGTGTGGCGTCCCCGTTGGAAGCCCGATCCCCGGAACTTCGAGACGTTCACCGTACGCCGGTCAGGGTGCAGTTCGAGGTTCACGACCGCATCGACCAGGAACTGCAGGTCGTCGTCGGGCATCGTCTCGGCCGCCTGGGAGGTGAGCAGGACCGAGATGTCCTGCGCACGGAGGTAATCGAGAAGGCTCAGGATTTGTTTTCGGAACTGGTGCTCATCGGTCGTCAGGTAGCGTAACTCGGTAATCGGGTCGATGAGCACCCGGGAGGGGGTTATCTCTTCGACAGTGGACCGGATCGAGCCGACGAGCGATGGCTGCTCTACCTCTGCCGATTCGAAGAGCGAGTAGGTCTCCGATTCGCTGAACTCGTCGCCAGAGGGAGAGAGGTTAAGAAAATGCAGTTCCGGGCCGTCCAACCCGAAATGGTCGGCCGTGTCTTCGATATACGTCTCCGGTTCCCCGAGGTTGATGAACAGGCCCGGCTGACCGTTGGCGGTGCCAGCCGCGAGGAAATGGAGGCCGAAGATGGTCTTGCCGGACCCGGGCGGCCCGCGGATGAGCGCGTTCTGTGCTGACCGGAAGCCACCCGAGAGGATTTGATCCAATCCCGAAATGCCAGTCGTTAGACGACTGCCATTCGGGGTGTCATTACCTTGGTTTCTCATGCAGCATACTATCCGGAGAGCTCGTATAAAGCAAAAACATGTTTCCCAACTCCGAGGAAAAGAGAATCTCACATTAGCTGAGGTTCTTGAAGTTAGAAAATCGATGGATTATCGGTAGCTCAGACCGATCCCGACTCCGATTAACTTTGAGACAGCCATACACTGAGAATTAATATCGACATCTCTGATTCGTTCAAGGCTAAGGGATAGCGAGGCTGACTCAACTTATCATCCTTGGAGAATATGATTGTCCTGTGATAGGAGTCTCCCAGCGGGTGGTGATTTGGTGCACTCGCGCGTTGAGTCTTGCACGCATTAATAGAAATACGGTCGAGTTGATATCTTATCAGGGGGCGAATAGCCCCCTCAACTGACGATTTCCGGATCACTAACCGGTCGTCTTCATCCCCGCCGCGATCCCCTTCACCGTCAACCGGAGGGTCTGCTCCTCGAGCTCGCTGCGGTCCTCCCGGCCGAGCAGCTCGACTTGCAGCAGGTTCAGCGGGTCGACGTAGGGGTTCCGCCGGCGGAGGCTCTCGGCCAGCCAGTCCTTGCTGAGCAGGCGGTCCCGGCCGGTGACGTCGAGGGTCAGCTCGACGGCCCGGTCGTGGGCCCCCTGCAGCCGGGGGAGGAACCGCTCGCGGAGTTCCTCGTCGGCCAGCGTCGCGTACTCCTCGGCGATCTCCATGTCGGTCCGGGCCAGCGCCAGCGCGGCGTTGTCGAGAATCCCGCGGAAGAACGGCCACTCGTCGTACATCGCCCGGAGGGTCTCGACGCCGGCCGTGTCGGCGGCGGCCTCGAGCCCGGCGGCAAGCCCGTACCAGCCGGGGAGGATGCAGCGCGACTGCGTCCAGGCGAAGACCCACGGGATGGCCCGGAGGTCCTCGACCTTGCGCTCGCCGGTCCGGGAGGCCGGCCGCGACCCGAGGTTGAGCTCCTCGATGACCGCGATTGGCGTCGCCTGCTCGAAGTACGCCACGAACCCGTCGGTCGCGAGGAGGTCGCGATAGGCCTCGCCGGCGGCCCCGGCGGCCGTCTCCATCGCCTCGAGCCAGTCGTCGGGGACCGACTCGCCACCCCCCTCGATGGCGGCCAGCCGCGCCCGGAGCTGGGCGTTGAGCATCTGCTCGAGCTCGCGTCTCGCGATGGCCGGATTGGCGAACTGCTCGGCGATCGACTCGCCCTGGACCGTGAACTTGACCGGCCCGGTCACGGTCTCGGCGGGCAGCGCCAGCAGCGCCCGGTTCATCGGCCCGCCGCCCCGCGAGATTGATCCGCCCCGGCCGTGGAACAGCCGCAGGGTGACGTCGTGCTCGTCGGCGATGGCGGCCAGCCGGCGCTGGTTGCGGTACAGCGACCAGTTCGCCCCCAGGAAGCCGTTCTCCTTGTTCGAGTCCGAGTAGCCGAGCATGACCTCCTGGACGCCGTCGCGGGCGGCGAGCGCGGCGCCGTAGGCTTCGTTCGTAAACAAGGTCCCCATGATCTCCCGTGCCCCCGAGAGCGCGGACTCGGTCTCCAGCAGCGGCACGATATCGAGTCCGCAATGCTCGGGCAGGTCGACGACGCCGGCCTGGTCGGCGAGGAAGAGCACCTCGAGGACGTGGCTCGGCGTCTCGGTCATGCTGATGCAGTAGGCGTCGATGGCCGCCTCGCCGAACTCGGCCTGCCAGTCCGCGAGGGCGTCGAACCGCGTACAGACCCGCGCCGCCGTCTCGTCCAGTCCCTCCCGGTCGCCGAGGTCGACGACCGGCTCGTCGGCCATGACGGCCTCGGTCAGCCGCGCGCATCGCTCGTCCTCTGACAGGCCGTCGTAGTCCTCGCCCCGGCGGTCGAACAGCGCCGAGACGGCGGCGGTGTGGTTCTCGCGGTGGTCGCGCAGATCGAGGGGCGCGAGCGTGAAGCCGAACGTCGCGGCCGCCCGCCGGACCGGGTCGACCATCGCGTCGGCGATGGCGCCCGAGCCGGTGGCCCGCAGGCTGTCGGCGAGGACGTCGAGGTCCTCGCCGAACGCCGCCGCGTCGGGATAGCCGCCGTCCCGGTCGGTCTCGACCCGGTCGAGCCGCTCGCGCATGACCGCCACCTTCTGGCGGTAGGGCTCGTCGGGGTAGCGCCGGACGGCCGCCTCGACCGCCCGGGGGAGCCGCTCGCGGTCGGCCGCGAACGACCGTTCGAAGGCCTGGCCGGGGTCGACCCGGTCGCCGTCGTGGCTGAGGGCCTCCGAGAGCGCCGCCAGCCGGTCGTCGAACCGGGACAGGGCCACCCGGCGCTGGCGGGTGAGGGTCGCGTCGGTCACCGCCGGCGTGACGTGGGGGTTCCCGTCGCGGTCGGCGCCGGCCCACGACCGGAACCCGACCAGCTCGGGGACGTCGACGTCGAGGCCGGCAGCCTCGACGGCCGACTCCAGCCCGTCGTAGCACTCGCCGACGACGTCGAAGAGGGTCTGTTCGAGGTACCACTGGACGTTCCGGGCCTCGTCGGTCGGCTCGGGCCGCCGCCGGCGGACCTGGGCGGTGGCCCAGAGGCTCGTCACCTCCGCGCGCAGGTCGCGCTCGAGCCGCTCACGCTCCTCGTCGGTCAGCCGGCGCTCGTCCAGATCGCGGAGCAGCTCGGCGATCGACCGCAGCTTGGCCTTGACGGTCTTCCGGCGGGCCTCCGTGGGATGGGCCGTGAACGTCGGCACCACCCGGACGTCGTCGAGGACCTGTTCGACGACGGCGTCGTCGGCCTCGGCGAGCGCCTCGGCCGCCTCTTCGAGACCGTGCTCGACGGTCCCCTCCTGGGCGGCCGTCCGGATGGCGCGCACCCGCTGGCGCTCCTCGGCGAGGTTGATGAGCTCGAAGTAGGCCGTGAACGCCCGGGCGACGACCATCTCCCGGTCCGCCGTGGCGTCGGCCAGCGTCTCGTGGAGCGGCGCCCGGGAGTCGCTGGCGTCCTCCCGGTAATCGATGGCCGCGGTCCGGAGCGCCTCGACCGTCTCGAACGCCTCGGCGGACGTCTGGGCGGCGAACACCTCGCCCAGCAGCGACCCCAGCTCACGGACGTCCCGGCCCACGGACCGGGCGTGAAGCGACATGGCTCGCGTCTCGGCTGGCCGGCCTTTAAGCCCCGCCCTCCTGGCTCGTCGGACCGGGACACCTTTGGCCGACGGCGGGCAAGGGCCGGCGATGCACGACTTCGTCGTCGCTGGCGCCGGTCCCGCGGGGTCGCGGTTCGCCCGCCGGGCGGCGCGCGCCGGCCGCGACGTCGTCGTCTTCGAGCAGGGGACCGTGGGCGAGCCCCTGGCGTGCTCGGGCCACGTCAGCCTCGACCTCTGGGGCTACGTTCCGTCGGGCCACCGCGAGACCCTGCGGCAGAACGCGATCCGGGGCGCCCGGTTTCACCTCGATGGCCCCGGCTCGCCGGCGTATCCCTTCTACAAGGACGAGCCGGTCTCGAACGCCGTCGACCGGGTCGGCCTGGACCGCGTCCTCGCCGAGGCGGCGGCCGAGGCGGGCGCCGACGTGCGCGACGGCCACACCGTCACGGGCGTCGTCGAGCACGGCGACCGCGTCGAGGTGACGGTCCGCGGGCCGGACGGCGTGGCGACCGTCGCCGCGCGGATGGTGGTCGGCGCCGACGGGCCGCGCTCGCGGGTCCGCGACGCCCTCGGCCTCGAGGGCCCCGACGAACGGCTCCACGGCGTCCTCGGGTTCGACCCCGAACCCGACGACGGCGACTTCGTCGACGTCCACCTGACGGTGCCGCGGTTCTTCGCCTGGCGCATCCCCCGGGGCGACGCCGGCGTCGAGTACGGCCTGGCCGCCCCGCCCGGCGCGGACGTCCCCGAGCGCTTCGACGAACTGGTCGGGGGCTACGGCGCGTCCATCGACCGGCGGTGCTCCGGCGCGATCCCCATCGGCCCGCCCGACCGGGTGACCGGCCACCGCGGCCTGCTGGTCGGGGACGCGGCCGCCCAGACCAAGCCGTTCACCGGCGGTGGCATCCTCTACGGGATGCGGGCGGCCGACGTGGCGGCGGCCACCGTCGACCCCGAGCGGCCGGCCACGCTCGACGACTACGAGGCGGGCTGGCGACGCGAGCTCGGCCGGGACCTGTGGCTCGGGTCGCTCATCCGCCGGGCCTACTCGCTCCCACGACCGGTCCAGCGGCTGGGACTGTGGGCGTTCTCGGGGGAGATCGGCGTCCACATGGACCGGCCGACGTCGCTGTTCTCCGCCGAGCAGCTCCGGGCGCTCCTCTCGCGCCCCTCGGAGTAGCGGTCCCGGCCGACCGGGCCTGAATCAGTCCGGGTAGCTCGGCACCCGGGCCGACCGCTCGCTCCCCTCGACGAAGGGCAGCTCGGCGCGCTCGGCCGCCACCGGCGCGCCGTCGACCTCGACCGCCAGCTCGTCAACCTCGAGCCCGTAGTCGACGTAGGCCATGGCGATGGGTCGGTCGAGCACGGGGCTCTCGGCGGCCCGGGTCACCTCGCCGACGTCGTCGCCGTCGGCGGTCACCGTGACCCCGGGCTCGGGCGCCGCCTCCGGACGCAGGCCCACCAGCCGCTGGCTCGGCCGGCCGACGTTCTCGACCTTCGAGACGACCTCCTGGCCGACGAAGCAGCCCTTCTCGAAGTCGACGGCGTTGCGGACGCCGGCGACGTTCGGGATCCGACCGTCGAGCTCCGTCGCGAAGCGGGGGGTGCCGGCCTCCAGGGTCAGGGCGTTCCAGACCCGCCGGCCGAAGGGCGCCGCGCCGGGGCCGGCGGTCACCAGGGCCTCGGCCACGTCGGCGGCGTCGGCCGCCGCGCAGACGACCGCGTAGCCCGGTTCGCCGGCCGGGTCGTCGTCGCGGACGACGCTCACGCCGGCGCCGGCGACCTCGCCCCGGCCGACGGTCAGCCGGGCGTCGGGCGGTGTCTCACCGCGAAGAACGGCCGCCAGCGCCGGGGTGGCTTGTGGACCGTGAACGCCGAGGACGGCGAACCGGCCGGTCGCCACGTCGAACGCGACGTCCTGGATGAACGCCTCCCAGCCGTCGACGGTCGGCGCCCCCCGGCCGGGTGGCAGGAACAGGAGCAGCCGGTCGCCGGCGTTGACGGCGTACAGGTCGGTCTCGATGCGCCCCTGGGGGTCGCACAGCAGCGCGTAGCAGCCCCGGTCCGCCTCGCGCGGCACCCGGTTGGAGACCACGTTATCGACGTAGTCGACGCGGTCCTCGCCCGTGACGACCACCACGTCGAGGGGGTGCTCCGTGACGCCGGCGCCGTTCCGCACCGCCAGCTGGGTCCGGGCGGGCCGCCCGTAGTCGACGACCTGTCGGCGGCCGTCCCGCTCCTCGACGGTCCCGCCGTACGCCTCGTGGAACGCCTCGAGGTCGTCCATGGCGGCGGCTCAGAGGCCAAACCGGCCGAGCACGCGCTCGAGCCAGGTCTCGTCGTCGGCCGTGTCGTCGGGGTGTGGCATCACCCGCTCGTCGGGTTTGATGGTCGTGGTCCCGCCGTCGGTGTCGACCGAGATGAGCCCGTCCTCCTTCAGGGCGGGAAGGGCCTCCTCGATGGCGTCGATGTCGGCGTCGACCGCGGCCCGGAGCTCGAGGACGGTCATCCCCTCCTCGCCCCGCTCGACGAGCGCGTCGAGGACCGCGACCTCCGTGGCCGGCCGGCCGCGGTGGGCCCGCCTCGCTTTCATGGGACCGCGTAGCACCGCGCCGGCCTTACGTGTTGCCTCGGCCGCGGTCCGACGCGCGTCGGACGGGAGGCTAGGCTTTTACTCCCCGCGGGGCTACGGCGGTCCAATGGGACTCAGGTGCCTCATCGGTCACGACTACGGGGAGCCCCGGACCGAGCGCGACCGGCGCGAGCGGGGCAGCGAGGTCGTGGTCACGGTGCGGGAGTACCGGGAGTGCCGGCGGTGTGGCCACCAGCGGGTCCTCAGCGAGAACACCGAGGTCACGACGGAGGCCGCCGATCAGGACGCGGGGGCGGCCGAAACCGACGCGTCGGCGGCCGACTGGTCGCCGCCGGAGCCGGAGGGACCGGGGTTGGACGACCCGCCGACCTACGACTCCGAGCGCGCCGACGAGCCGGCGAGCGCGGCCGAGGACGACGGGATCATTCTGGACGACGAGCCCGACGAGCCCGTCCGGGACCACGGCGAGTGGCCCGACGCCGAGGTCGGGGACGAGGCGCCGGTCGACGCGACGGACCACGAGCCCTGGCCCGACGAGTCGGCCGCGGAGGAGGCGTCGCCCCCGGCGGCCGTCGACACCTCGACGGCAACAGCGGACGACGGATCGGCCGACGTCACCGGCGACGGCGCTGACGAACCGGTCGAGGACTCGGGTGGACCCCGTGGCGAGCCGGCGCCGTCCCGGCCCGACAACCAGGACACCGAGCTGGTCTGTCCGGACTGCGGCGAGACGTGGCCGAGTCTGAACGCGTCGCTCCGTCCCGGCGACATCTGCCCCGAGTGCCGGCAGGGGTACCTCGACGAGCAGGTCATCCAGTAGGGCCCAGCCGGGGATGGCGGCCGTTCGCGGCGCGCGTCCCGTCCCCCTCACGTCCGGCGCGTGCGAGAGGGCGCTGACGAAACTGGTAAAGTCCCCCGTGGCTTTCGGCGGCC
>JBDGPL010000037.1:0-5752 GCA_042219705.1 Halobacteriales archaeon
CCGGCCGGGGGCGGCTGACGGTCCGGGCGACCTACCACCGCGAGGAGCGCGAGCACAAGGGCGACCGCATCGTCATCACGGAGCTGCCCTACCAGGAGAACAAGTCCCGGCTGGTCGAGCACGTCGCCGACCTGGTCAACGAGGGCGAGCTGGCCGGCGTCACCGACCTCCGCGACGAGTCCGACCGCGACGGGGTGCGGGTGGTCATCGAGACGTCCCGGGACGCCAACACCGACGTCATCGAGAACCAGCTGCTCGAGCGGGTGCTGGAGCGCACGTTCGGCGTCATCAACCTCGCGCTCGTCGACGGCCAGCCCGAGGTCCTCGACCTGAAGGAGCTGCTGGCCCACTACGTCGAGCACCGCAAGGAAGTCGTCACCCGGCGCTCGGCCCACGAGCTCGAGGAGGCCGAGGACCGCGCCCACATCCTCGAGGGCCGCCTGCACGCCCTCGACCACATCGAGGACGTCGTCGAGCTCATCCGGAACTCCGCGGACCGGGACGCGGCCCGCGATGGACTCCAGGCCGAGTTCGACTTCACCGAGCCCCAGGCCGAGCACATCGTCCGGATGCAGCTCGGCTCGCTGACGGCGCTCGAGGCCGAGGAGATCGAGGCCGAGCACGCCGAGCTCCTCGAGCGCATCGAGCGCCTGGAGACCATCCTCGACGACGAGGCGGAGCTCCTCGGCGTCATCAAGGACGAGCTCGCGGCAATCAAGGCCGAGTACGACGACGAGCGCCGGACCGCCGTCGTCGAGGACGCCGGCTCGGTGACCCGGGAGGACCTCATCCCCGAGGAGGAGGTCGTCGTGGTCGTCACCGAGGACGACTACGTCAAGCGGATGCCGCTGTCGACGTTCACGCCCCAGGGCCGGGGCGGCAAGGGCATCATCGGCACCGAGCTCAAGGAGGGCGACCGGGTCGCGACGGTGTTCCGGGCGAACACCCACGACTACCTCCTGTGCGTGACCAACCACGGCCAGATCTACCGGCTCAAGGTGTTCGAGGTGCCCGAGCGCGGGCGGACCGCGCGGGGCACCTCGGCGGTCAACATCCTCGACCTCGACGAGGGCGAGGACATCGCCGCGGTGGTCACGACCGAGGACTTCGAGGCGGGCACGTACGTCGCCATGGCCACCCGGCAGGGCTACGTCAAGCGCACGCCCGTCGACGCCTTCGAGAACATCCGCTCGACCGGCATCATCGCCACCAAACTGGAGGACGACGACGAGCTCGTCGACGTGGTGATGACCGACGGGACGGCCGACCTGGTCATGGGGACCGCGGGCGGCCGGGCCATCCGGTTCGACGAGGACGAGGTCCGGCCGATGGGCCGGACGGCCCGCGGGGTCCACGGCATCCGGCTCGAGGACGGCGACGCGGTCGCCGGGATGACCGCCATCGAGCCGGAGGTCCACGACCACCTGCTGACGGTGACCCGCAACGGCTACGGCAAGCGAACCCCGCTGGAGGCCTACCGGCCCCAGTCCCGGAACGGCAAGGGACTCATCGACATCAAGACGCCCGAGCGGAACGGCCCGGTCTGCACGCTCGACACGGTGTGTCCCGGCGACCACCTGCTCGCGATGACCGACGGGGGCCAGATCATGCGGACCCGCATCGACGACATCTCGGCGGTCGGCCGGAACACGATGGGCGTCGTCATCATGGACGTCGGCGAGGCCGACCGGCTCTCGAGCGTCGACGTCATCCCGGCCGACGTCGTCGAGGCGAACGCGGCCGAGGAGCCGGCAGACGCCGCCTGAGTCGGTGAACCGGCCGTTTCAGCCTCCGGAACCCCTTTCCGGGGCGGTCCACACCCCGGTCCCGTGGCCCCATCCAGACGACAGCTGCTTCGGGCCGGGCTGGTCTCGCTCGCGGGAGTGAGCGGCTGCGCTGCGGGCCGGTGGCCGTCCGGCGGGGCGAGCCCCGAGGCCACGCCGACGCCCGACCCGTCGCCGGGGGAGCCGGCCCCGTCGACGGTCACGCCCGTTGAGGACGAGACGATGGCGACCTGCGGAACCGGCCCGATGCCGGCCGCGCCCTGGCCGCTGCCCGACCGGTCGGCCGGCCGGGCGAACTACGCGCCGGCGGCGGACGGGCCGACCGGGGCGCCGACTGCGGCCTGGTCGGTGACGGCCCCGCGGCCCGAGATCGGCGAGTACCGGTTCACCCGGCCGGTCGTCGCCGGCGGCCGGGTGGTCGCCGGCCGCCGGCACGTCGTCGGCCCTGAGCGCGAACCGCCCGACCGCCAGGCCGTCATCGCGTACGACCTCGAGTCTGGTGCAGAGCGGTGGCGGGCGACCGTCGGGGGCGAGCCGAGCCCGCCGGCCGTCGCCGACGAGCACGTCCTCGTCCACGACGGGACGACGCTCCACGCGGTCGACGCCGCCAGCGGCGAGTCACGGTGGACCATTTCTCCGCCCGGCGGAATCCGTCGGGCGCTCCCGACGCCCGCCGGCGTGCTCGTCGTGTCGCGGGGGGAGCATGGCGGCGATCGGATGCGGTTAGTCGAACCCGATGGCACCGGCAGGTGGGAGCTGGATCTGCCCGGAGTGGTCGGCTCACGGATCGCCTGGAGCGGCGGGCGGGCGTACGTCGCGACACCCGAAGCCGCGGTCATGGCCGTCGACACGGCGGAGCCCGCCGTCACCTGGACCCGGGACCTGCAGGACGACGGCGACACCCAGCCGACGACGCTCGTGGCGACCCCTTGTTCCGTCTACGCGGCGGCCGACGGGACCCTCTACGGTCTCCGGCGGACGGGCGGGCTCGCCTGGGTGACGCCCGGCGGCGGCCGCCAGCTGGCGACCGACGGGGAGGCCGTCTACGGGCTGAGCGGCGCAGGGTACGTTCGGGCGTTCTCGGCCGCGGACGGCGCCCGCGAGTGGGAGCGGTTCCTCGGCCGACACGACAACCGGCGCACCGACGGGTTCTACGCCGGGCCGGCGACGGACGGGGCCACGCTGTTCGCCGGGACGCTCGACCGCAAGCTGGTCGCGGTCGCGACCGCCGACGGCCGGGTGCGGTGGACCCTCGAGCGTGACTGGGACACCCCGGCCCGGGTCGCGCTGGCGGGCGGGCGGCTCCTGGCCGGCTGGGGTCGCCACCTCGTCGCCTTCCGGTAGCCGTCGTCAGGACTCAGAGGATGCGCTTCCCGAGCGCGCTCGCCGCCAGCTCACACGCCAGCGCGGCCGTCTCGTTGCGGTCGTCGAGGATGGGGTTCACCTCGACGAGGTCCATCGATCGCAGGACGCCCGTCCCGTCGTCGAAGCTAGCCACCGACTCCAGGGCCGCGTGGGCCTCCCGGTAGGTCACGCCGCCCCGGACCGGCGTGCCGACGCCCGGCGCCTCGTGGGGGTCGAGCCAGTCGAGGTCGAGGCTGACGTGGATGCCGTCGACGCCATCGGCCGCGACGTCGAGCGCCGCCTCGACGACCGCGGTGACGCCCCGCTCGTCGATGTCGGCCATGGTGAACGCGGTCGCGGCGCTCTCGCGAATGGCGTCGGCCTCGGCGTCGTCGACGTCCCGCAGGCCGACCCAGGCGACGTTCTCCGCACGGAGCCCGTCGGCGTGGGCCCAGGGCTCCTCGGCGAATCCGCCGGCGCCGAGCGCGGCAGCCACCGGCATGCCGTGGACGTTCCCGGAGGGCGTGGTTCCGGGCGTGTTGTAGTCGCCGTGGGCGTCGAACCAGACCAGCCCGACGTCGGCGTTCCGGGCCGAGCCGGCCAGCGAGCCGATGGCGATGGAGTGGTCGCCGCCGAGGACCAGCGGGAGCCCGCCGTCGGCGATCGCCTCGGCGACCCGGTCGGCGACCCGCTCGGTGACCGTCTTCGTCTCGTCGAGGTAGCGGACACGGCCGGGACCGCCGGGCTCGTCGACCTCCTCGACGACGGGCACCGGGACGTTGCCGCCGTCGGTACACTCGATGCCGGCCGCCTCGAGCGTCTCGGCGAGGCCGGCGTACCGGATGGCCGAGGGCCCCATGTCGACGCCGCGGCGGTCGACGCCGAAGTCCGTAGGCACGCCGATGAGCTGGACGGGACGGGGCATGCCGCCGGGTTGTGCGGGAAGCGAGTTAGGGATTGCCGTCGTGAGCGTCCCGGCGTCGCCGACCCGGGTCAGTCGTCCTCGAGATACGGCGCACAGACCCGCCGGACGCCCTCCTCGAAGGAGATGCGGGGCTCCCAACCGGTCGCCTCGGAGAACTTCGTCGGGTCGGCCAGGGTGTCGTGGACGTAGACGTGCTCGGGCATGTCGCCGTCGCCGGTGTAGACCGGCTCGATGTCGGTCCCGAGAATCTCGTTGAGCCGCTCGACGACGTGGGCGAGGCTGTACTGCTCGCCCGTCCCGATGTTGTAGATCCCTTGCAGCTCGTGGTCGGCGGCGAGCTCGACGCCGCGGACCACGTCGTCGACGTGGGTGAAGTCGCGGGTCTGCTCGCCGTCGTGCCAGATGACCGGCCGCTCGCCCTCCGCGAGCTGGTGGGCGAACTGGGCGATGAGGTTGGCGTACTCGCCCTTGTGTGCCTCGGCGCCGGCGAAGCCCTGGTAGACCGAGAAGAACCGCAGCCCGCAGGTCGTCAGGCCGTAGTGGTTGTGGAAGTACTCGGCGTAGCGCTCCCGGGCGAGCTTCGAGGCCTCGTAGGCCGTGTTGGCCTCGACGGGCAGCGACTCCGGCGAGGGCTCGGTCCGGCTGCCGTAGATGGAGGAGGTCGAGGCGTACACGACCTGCTCGCAGCCGTCCATCCGGGCCTGGTCGACGACGTTGACGAAGCCTTCGACGTTGACCCGGACCCCCCGGCTCGGGTCCGCCTCGTGCATCGCGTAGGAGGAGAGCGCCGCGAGGTGGAAGACGACGTCCACGTCCGTCGGCAGGTCGTCCTCGAGGACCGAGCGCTCGATGTAGTCCACGTCGGCGCCCAGGTTCTCCGGGGTGCCGAGGTAGCCGTCGTCGAGCGCGATGACCTCGTTGTCGGCCGCCAGCCGGTTGGCGAGGTTCGACCCGATGAACCCCGCGCCGCCGGTGACCAGCACGCGTCGGCCGTCCATACCCGGGCCACCGCCGGGTCGCGCTTAGGCCTGCTGGTTCGCCGGGGTCGGACCGCGGTCCTGACCCCCGCCGCCCGGACCCAACCCGCGGATTTAAGGAAATCTATCACCAACGATACGGAAATGTCATCCATCGAACTTACCTCCAGTCAGAAAACCATCCTCACGGCCCTGGTCAACCTGGCCCGGGACACGGATGACGCGGTCAAGGGCGAGGCCATCGCCGAGGAGGTCGACCGGAATCCCGGGACCATCCGGAACCAGATGCAGTCGCTCAAGGCCCTGCAGCTGGTCGAGGGTGTCCCGGGCCCGAAGGGCGGGTACAAGCCGACCGCGGCGGCCTTCGAGGCCCTCGACATCGAGGACATCGAGCAGCCGGCGGAGGTCCCGCTGTTCCGCAACGGCGAGCGGGTGGAGAGCGCCAACGTCGAGGAGATCGACCTCACGAGCGTCCACCACCCGGACCTGTGCCGCGCGGAACTCGCCATCCGCGGGTCGGTCCGGGACTTCCACGACGGCGACGAGGTCGCCGTCGGCCCGACGCCGCTCTCGAAGCTCGTCATCCACGGCACCGTCGACGGCAAGGACGAGACGAACGGCATCGTCATCCTCCGCATCGACGACATGGAGGCGCCGGCCGAGGCGCCCGAGCACTGACCGCGTGAATCGGGTGAGTCGAACGGCCCGGGTGCCGGTCGGCC
>JBDGPL010000038.1:0-3340 GCA_042219705.1 Halobacteriales archaeon
GACGATCGGCCCCCACCGCTCGAACCAGGCGTCGAACCGGGCGAGCCGCTCCTCGCTCACCCGGAACCACCGCTTCTCCAGCAGCCACTCCCGGCCGCCCCGCTTCGCGGCCAGGAAGAGGAGGTACTGGCCGACCGTCGCGCCGACGACCGCCACGACCACGATGAGGGCGTAGGCGGTGGGGGTGGCCGCCGCCACGTCGGTGGAGGACGCGAGGCCGATGGCGACCGGCACCACGAGCTCCGAGGGGGCGAAGTACATCAGCATCGCGCCCTCGAGCACGAAGACCGCGAACAGCGCCGGCAGCCAGTACTGCCGCAGGAGCGTCCGGAGGTAGCCCGCGTCCCGGTTGAGGAACAGCCAGATGCCGGCGGCCGCGAAGAGCGCGAACAGCAGGACGACCCCGTAGTCGACGACCAGCCGGCGGACGCCGGCCTGCACCCGGGCCGACAGCGCGAGCGGGACGAGCGCGAGGAGGGCGACGGCCAAGGCGTCGACGGGGCCGGGCACGGCCGGCCGGAGGCGTGACGGCAGTAAAGGCCTTCTGAAGGCCCGCCGCCGGTCCCGCCCGCTTAAGCCGCCCACGGCCGAACGCCGGCCATGGATCTCACCGACCGCCCCCGCCGGCTCCGGCGCGACGGCGTCCGGGAGCTGGTACGGGAGACCCGGCTGTCCCCGGGCGACCTCGTCGCCCCGGTGTTCGTCGACGCCACGACCGACGAGCGGGTGTCCATCCCATCGATGCCCGGCCACGAGCGCGTCCCGGTCGACGAGGCCGTCCCGCGGGTCGAGGAGGTGCTCGAGACCGGCGTCGAGACGGTCATCCTCTTCGGCGTCCCCGGGTCGAAGGACGCCGAGGGCTCCCGGGCCTGGGCCGCCGACGGCGTGGTCCAGCGGGCGATGCGCGCCATCGACGCAGAAACCGACGCGACCGTCATCGGCGACGTCTGCCTGTGTGAGTACACCGACCACGGCCACTGCGGCCTGCTGGAGGACGGCGCCCGGACCGAACCGACGCTCACCGTCGACAACGACGCCACCCTCGACCGGCTCGGCCGCATCGCCGTCTCCCAGGCCGAGGCCGGCGCCGACGTCGTCGCCCCGAGCGGGATGATGGACGGCATGGTGGGCGCCATCCGAACGGCCCTCGACGACGCCGGCCACGAGGACGTCGCCATCCTGAGCTACGCCGCGAAGTACGAGAGCGCGTTCTACGGCCCGTTCCGCGACGCCGCCGATGGCGCGCCGGCCTTCGGCGACCGCCGGCATTACCAGCAGGACCCGGCCAACGCCCGGGAGGCGCTCCACGAGGTGGCCCTCGACGTCGAGCAGGGCGCGGACGTCATCATGGTCAAGCCCGCGCTGCCGTACCTCGACGTCGTCCGGCGGGTCCGCGAGGCCTTCGACCGGCCCGTCGCGGCCTACAACGTCTCCGGGGAGTACGCGATGCTCCACGCGGCGGCCGACCGCGGCTGGCTCGACCTCGAGGCGACGGCGCTCGAGTCGCTGGTGAGCATCAAGCGCGCGGGCGCGGACGTCATCATCACCTACTTCGCCGAGCGGCTGGCGCCCGAGCTCGGGTGACGGAACCCCCCGATATTGACTGGACGTTCGTCAAGATATATCGGCGAAACCATCCTGTCTGTCGACGTTCATCCCCCTTATACACCATATATATTGCAGCAATCTGGCGCACACTGGTAATATCGTGATACCAATCCTTAAATAGCGACGTTCGTTTCCTCATCGCGTGATGGTACCCGTAACCAACACAGCAATCGGCGTATTAGCATACGACTGTCCAACAATTGCAGATATAGGTGAAAGATGTTAACTCCGGTCCAGCTCGACCCGACGGCCGTCACCCAGGCGGTCAACTACGTCTGGGTCCTCACCGTGACCTTCCTCATCTTCTTCATGCACGCCGGGTTCGCGATGCTCGAGGCCGGCCAGGTCCGGGCGAAGAACGTCGCCAACCAGCTCACGAAGAACATGCTGACCTGGAGCGTCGGCGTCACGGTGTTCTTCCTCGTCGGGGCCGGCGTGGAAGCGGCCGTGGCGGCCGCGACCGGCAGCGGCAGTTACGGCGCCTTCTTCGCCATCCTCAGCCCCGAGTCGACGCTTTCGTGGGTCGACTGGCTCTTCGGCGCCGTGTTCGCGATGACCGCCGCGACCATCGTCTCCGGCGCCGTGGCCGGCCGGATGAAGCTCCGGGCGTACGTGACCTACACGGTCGCGCTCGCGGGCGTCATCTACCCGGTCGTCACCGGCGTGACCTGGGCCGGCGGGTTCCTCGCCTCCATGGGGTTCACCGACTTCGCCGGCGGGATGATCGTCCACGGCATGGGCGGCGTCGCCGGCCTGACCGCCGCCTGGGTCGTCGGGCCCCGGCTCGGCCGGTTCAACGACGACGGTTCAGCGAACGTCATCCCCGGCCACTCGCTCTCCTTCGCCGTGCTTGGCACGCTCATCCTCGCGTTCGGCTGGTACGGCTTCAACGTCGGGACCGCGGCGGCCCCGCTGGCCGAGGGCGCGACGGGATTGGCCAGCTTCAGCTACGTCGGCCGGGTGGCCCTGACCACCACCCTCGGGATGGCGGCCGGCGCCATCGGCGCGAGCCTGCTCTCGCTGGTCAAGACGGGCAAGGTCGACACGCTCTACGTGGCCAACGGCCTCCTCGCCGGGCTCGTCGGCATCACCTCGAACACCAACCTCATCACCTGGTACGGCGCGCTCGTCATCGGCGGGCTCGCCGGGGCCCAGCTCCCGCTGGTGTTCGAGTTCGTCGAGAAGCGCCTCGCCATCGACGACGTCTGCGCGGTGTTCCCGGTCCACGGGAGCGCCGGGATGCTCGGGGCCGTCCTCGTCGGCGTGCCGTTCCTGACGGTCCCGAACGCCGGCGTCAGCCTCGGCGCCCAAATCGCCGGCGTGGCCGTCATCGCCGGCTGGACCGCGCTCGCCACGGCCTTCGTGTTCGGCCTGCTGAAGGCCGTCGGCCAGATCCGGGTCTCACGACAGCACGAGATCGAGGGGCTCGACGTCTCCGAGCACGGCGTCGAGACCTACCCCGAGTTCGACGTCGGCGAGGAGGCCGTGGTCGCCGACGGTGGCCGATCCATCCGGACGGACGGCGGCCGGCCGAACGAGGGCGGCCTGAAGATGGTGACCGCCATCGTCCGGCCGGACAAGCTCGCCGACGTCAAGCAGGCGCTCGCCGAGGTGGGCGCCCCCTCGCTCACCGTCACCAACGTCTCCGGGCGGGGCTCCCAGGCCGAGAAGAAGGGCCAGTGGCGCGGCGAGGAGTACACGGTCGACCTCCACCAGAAGGTGAAGGTCGAGT
>JBDGPL010000039.1:0-4379 GCA_042219705.1 Halobacteriales archaeon
CCCGCTCCTCCGTCGGCGGGATCACCGGCAGCCCGTCCGTCCGGCCCTGCTCGTAGAGCGATACCGAGACGGCCGCCGCGGCGTCGTCAGTCCGGGGGAAATCGAGCATGGAATCGGCTGCGGCAGGCTACCCAGCCGGCCGCCTTGGTCCTTTCGCGGCGCCGGTCGCGGGTCTTCAGTGCGGGATTGCTCCCAAGCTGGAGGCCAGTCCGCCTGTCGGCAGTCGCGACGGCGGGCGAGGCGAGCCCTTGAAGTGCCGACCACGCGCACCGGTCACCGATACGATGCGTGCCTACGAAGTCCAGGAGCCCGATCCCGACTACCGGGGGCTCCGCGAGGTGGAGCGTGACCGGCCGGAACCCGACGAGGACGAGGCGCTGGTTCGCCTCCACGCCTGCTCGCTGAATTACCGGGACCTCGCCGTCGCGAGCTCGGAGATTCCCTACGCCGGGACCGAGCTGCCGGTCGTCCCGCTCTCCGACGGGGCGGGCGAGGTGGTCGAGGTCGGGTCGGACGTGACCCACGTCTCGACCGGCGACCGCGTCGCGACGCCGTTCGCGCCGGGGTGGATCGACGGCCCGGGCCATCCCAAAAAGACCACGCTGACCACCGGCGGGAACTACGACGGCGTGCTGGCGGAGTACGCCACCTTCCCCGCCGAGAGCCTCGCCAGCCTCCCCGACTACCTTTCGGCGGCGGGCGGGGCGTCGCTGTCGTGTGCCGGCCTGACGGCGTGGCGCGCGCTCGCCGAGGACGGCAATCTCCGGGCCGGCGAGACGGTCCTCGCGCTCGGGACCGGCGGCGTCTCGACGCTCGCGCTGCAGTTCGCCGCGCTCCACGGCGCGCGGACCGTCGTCACCTCCTCGAGCGACGCGAAGCTCGAGCGGGCCCGCGAGCTCGGGGCCGACGAGACGGTCAACTACGAGACCACCCCGGAGTGGGGCGAGGTGGTCTACGAGCGCACGGGCGGGGTGGACCAGGTGGTCGAGGTCGGCGGGGCCGGCACGCTCGAGCAGTCCATCGAGGCCGCGGGCCACGACGCCCAGATCCACCTCATCGGGGTCCTCGACCCCGAGGGCGAGGTCGACCCCAACCCCATCGCCTGGAAGCAGCTCACGGTCAACGGCGTGTTCGCCGTCGGCAGCCGGGCGATGTTCGACCGGATGCTCGACGCCATGGCGGCCGCCGAGATGCAGCCCGAGGTCGACCGGGTCTTCGACTTCGACGACGCGCGCGAGGCGTACCGCTACGTCGAGGAAGGCGAGCACCAGGGGAAGGTCGTCATCCGGATCGACTGACGGCCACTCGGCCGCCGGGACGGACGGCGCGGCATTACCGTGGACCGGGTGCCGAACCACCCTTTATTAGCGTGCTTGGCGATGACCGCCACGAGCATGCGCAGCGCACGATTCTACGGCAATCAAGACATTCGGGTGGACGAGGTCGACGAGCCGTCACCGGGCGATGGCGAGGTCCTCGTCGAGGTGGCGGCCTGTGGCATCTGCGGGTCGGACGTCGGGATGTACCTCCACGGGCCCATGGCCGAGGGGGACGACCACCTGCCGTACATCATGGGCCACGAGTTCGGCGGCACCGTCGTCGAGACGGGGCCCGATGCCGACGTCGACATCGGCACCGAGGTCGTGGTGAACCCGCTGGTCGCCTGCGAGGACTGCTGGTGTTGCGACCGGGCGCTGTACAACCTCTGTCGGAACCTGACCGTCATCGGCGCCCAACGGCCCGGTGCCTACGCCGAACGGGTGGTCGCCCCCGCCGGCAACGTCGTGCCCCTCCCTGACGGGGTGACGCCGACGATGGCCGCCGTCTCCGAGCCCATCACGGTCGCCTTCCACGGCCTCCGGCAGTCGCCGCTCGAATCTGGCGACTCGGTCGCCGTCGTCGGCCTGGGTCCGATCGGGCTGGGGCTCGTCCAGCTCGCCAGGGACGCCGGGGCGAGCACCGTCATCGCCTCGGGCCACCGCGAGGCCCGACGCGAGCTCGCCCGCCGGTACGGCGCCGACGTCGTCATCGACCCCCGGGAGGCCGATCCGGCCGACGTCGCCCGCGACGAGGCGGGCCGCGGCGTCGACGTCGCCTTCGAGGTGGCCGGCACCGAGTCCTCGCTCAACGACGCCCTCGCCGTCGCGCGGGCGGGCGGGCACGCCACCCTCCTAGGCGTGTTCGAGGGCGACGTCGAGTTCGACCCGATGGCGCTGGTCAACAGCCAGCGCTCGGTCAACGCCTCCGCGGCCTACCAGACCGGCCCCCTGGCCGACCGGGACTTCGGGGCGGTCCTCGAGAAGATGGCGGCCGGCACCCTGGACGCCGAGTCGCTCGTGACGTCCCGCATCGACCTGGCCGACATCGTCGCCGACGGCTTCGAGCCGCTCACCGACAGTGGGAGCGGCGAGGTGAAGGTCCTGGTCGAGCCCTGAGGAGGCCCGCCACGGACGGGCGTCGACGGCCGACCCTTCGGTCCAACAGTACACTTATGGAGAGCGCTTCTGAAGCCCGACCATGGAAGCTGCGCTCTTCTACGGCCCCGGAGAGATGCGCGTCGAGGACGTCGACGAACCGTCGCCAGGGCCGGGCGAGGTGCTCGTTGACGTGGCAGCTTGTGGCATCTGCGGGTCCGACCTCCACTTCTACGAGGACGGGTTCCCCCGGGAGGTCGACTACCCCGTCACCCTCGGCCACGAGGTCAGCGGCACCGTCGTCGAGACCGGCGAGGGCGTCGACATCGAGATCGGGACGGAGGTCGTGCTCAGCCCCCACACGCCCTGTGGGGAGTGCTGGTGCTGTGAGGAGGCGCTCTATAACCTCTGTCGGAACCTGAACGCGACGTCCGCGAAGCCGGGGGGCTACGCGGAGTTCGTCGTCGAACGGGCGGAGAACGCGATGCCGCTGCCCGACGGCGTCGACGTCGAGGACGCCGCCATCGCCCAGCCGGTCGGTGTCGGCCTCCACGCCGTCCGCCAGTCCCCCCTCGGCCTCGGGGACAGCGCCGCCGTGTTCGGATCCGGGCCCATCGGGCTCGGGGCGCTGCAGTTCGCGAAGGCGGCCGGGGCCGGCCCGCTGTTCGTCTCCGAGCCCCAGCCGTCCCGGCGGGAGGTCGCCGCCGACTTCGGCGCCGACGTGCTTATCGACCCGGCCGAGGAGGACCCGGTCGAACGGATCCACGACGAAACCGGCCGGGGCGTCGACGTGGCCTTCGAGGCCGTCGGCCTCGAGACGACGCTCACCCAGGCCGTCGAATCGACGAAGGCCGGCGGCCACACGACCGTCATCGGCGTCTTCGGCGACGAGGTCGAATTCAGCCCCCAGCTGCTCGTCAGCAGCCAGCGGTCGGTGTCCGGCTCGACGTCACACCAGCTCGGCCCGATGGTCACGAAGGAGTACGACGTCGTCCTTCGGCAGCTCGCGTCCGGCGAACTCGACGCGTCGACGTACGTCACCTCCCGCATCGGCCTCGGCGACATCGTCGAGGACGGGTTCGAGGCGCTGCTCGACGACGATAGCGACGAGCGGAAGATTCTGGTCTGCCCGTAGCGGTGAGAGACGTCGAATACCCGCGTGTCACCCGGTCGATCCGCGGCTCGGTCGACGGCGAGCGGAGAAGCGAACGCCGACCGCCGGCGCCTCAGTCGTAGAAGCCTTCGGTCGGGACCCACTCGCGTTCCAGCGCGTACTCCTCGACGAGCGACTCCCAGTTGTCGGGGAACTCGATCTGTTTCGTGACCGGCCCGCCGATGGACGACCCGACGATAGCGTTGACCCGACCCGGGCCACCGATGGTCGCGAGCTTGATGGCGTCGACGTCCTGGTACTGGCGGAACTGCCGGGGCGGGACCTTCCCCTCGCCGCCGTACGACCGGGAGTACTCGTCGTTGGTGACGTAGGAGTTCTCGACGAGGTACGCCTTGATCTCGTCCTTGGTCAGGTCGGCCTTCTCGAGCTCCTCGGCGTTGTACGGGTTACAGATGTGCAGGATGGTGACGTTGAGGTCCTCGCCGGAGCTGGCCCGCATCGACCGCGGCGTGTTCCGGAGCATCCCGGCCAGGACGTGCTCGGCCGTGTTCTCGCTGGGGAACCACTGGACCCAGCCGTTGGGGCCGGCGAGGGAGATGGTGCTGTCGTCGGGGTCGTAACCGTGGGTCACGTGGTAGGGCTCCCACGGGCTCGCCTCCTCGTTCTCGGCCGCGAGCATGCTGAACTTGCCCGGATGGCCCATCACCCCCATGTCCTTCTCGCCCGGGTAGATGCGGGCCGTGTTCCGGTAGGCGATGCCCAGCGCCCGGGGGATGGTCTGGTTGGCGTGGAAGTTCGGCCCGAAGGCGCCGGAGCTGCTCTCGATGTCGAGCGCGTCGCGGACCGGGCCG
>JBDGPL010000004.1:0-10164 GCA_042219705.1 Halobacteriales archaeon
GGCCGCTCTGGGCCAGCGCGACCAGCTGCTGTTCGACCTGGTCGGCGAAGTCGGGGCGGCTCATCCGCACCGAATTCAGTCGCTGGCGCGCCCCGTCGGTGAGGTACTGCCGGAGGATGGCCTGCTTCTGGGCCTCCGCCTGCTGGCGCGCCTGCTCCTGGGCCTCCTGCTGGGCCTCCTCGCCGCCGGCTTGCTCCTGCAGCTCCTCGAGGCGCTCCTTCCGGAGCTCGTCCAGCTCGTCCTCGCGTCCGCTCATGGAAGGAGGTTCGGGCGACGGGCAAAAACGGTTGCGGAGGAGCCAGTCCCCGGTCGCGCCGCCGGGGGCCTCAGGCGTACCGCTCGAGGTCGGGCCGGTCGAGGTCGTCGAGCACCTCGCCGGCGGTGGCGTCGAGGAGGGACTGGCCGTCGGCCGAGACGACCCGGCCCTCGTCGTTCGGCGGCCGTTCGAGGTACCCCGCGTCCTCGAGCTGCTGGAGCATCGTTCGGAGCATCTTCCGGCTGCCGTCGACGCGGTGGCGGGGCTTGACGCCGTACCGGGCGGTGCCCTCCTTGGCACCCCCGTAGGCCGTCGCGAGCCGCTCGACGCCGATGGGACCGTTGATGGCCACGGTGCGCAGCACCGAGGCCGCCCGGACGAACCAGAAGTCCTCCTGCTCGGGTGGGAACTCCCGGTCGGCGCCCGACGGGGCGTAGGCGGCCCAGTCGGGGACCGCGAGCTCCCCCTCGAGCTCGTCGGCCACGGCCTCGATGAGGGCGTCGGCCGGCACGTCGTAGAGGGTAACCATGTGGCCGCTCGTTCCGCCCGGCGGCGTTTAAAGCCGTCGTATCGGATTCCGTGGCCGCCCGAACCGGCTACCGGCCGCCGGGCCACGCGGCTTTATGCGCCCGCCAGGCCAGGGGCCGGTCATGGACGAGCGGGCGGCCCTCCGGATGCTCGCCGAGCGCCTGCCCGACGCCGGCGACGACGCCGCCGTCGTCGACGGGCTGGTGCTCACGACCGACATGCTCCACGCGAGCACCGACTTCCCCCCGGGGACGACCCCGTACACGGTCGGCTGGCGAGCGGTCGGCGCCTCGCTCTCCGACGTGGCGGCGATGGGGGCCGAGGCGGTGGCCGCCGTGGCCGTTTACGCCGCCCCGGCGTTCGACGCGGACGCACTCGGGGACTTCGCCGACGGCGCGAGCGCGGTCTGTACGGCGGTCGACGCCCGGTACGTCGGCGGCGACCTCGACGAACACGAGGAGCTCACCGTCGTCTCGACCGCCCTCGGGCGGACCGACGATCCGGTGCGCCGGGGCGGGGCGAGCGCCGGGGAGGTCGTCTGCGTCACCGGGACGCTCGGCCGCACCGCGGCGGCCCTCCGGCGGTTCGAGGCCGGCGACGCGGCGGGCGGCAACGACCTGTTCCGCTTTCCGCCCCGGGTGGCCGCCGGGCGGGCGCTCGCCCCCCACGCGACCGCGATGACCGACGTCAGCGACGGGCTCGCCCGGTCGCTCCACGAGCTGGCCGAGGCCGGCGACTGCGGGTTCGCCGTCGAGTCCGCCGCCGTGCCCGTCGACCCGGCGGTCGGTGAAATCGCCGCGGACGACGCCGAGGCCCTCGAGCTGGCGACGACCGTCGGCGAGGACTTCGAGCTGCTGTTCACGGTCGCCGCCGGGGACCTCGAGGCCGCCAGGGAGACCGCCCCCGTGGCCATCGCGGAACTCGGCCGAGTCACCGAGGCTGGCGTCACGATGGACGGCGAGCCCCTCGCCGACCGGGGGTACAGCCACGGCGACGACGCGCCGGACCCGGCGTAAGGGGCGCGCCTCAGGAGACGATGGCGATGGGCACCGGGGTGAAGCACAGCAGCCCGAGCACCAGCGTGAGCAGGCCGACGAGCTTGCGGCCGCCGTCCAGGGGCTCCTCGTGGATGGGGTGGGCCGGACCCGCGAAGGCGAACACCAGCGCGAGCAGCCCCCAGAACGCCCAGAGGCCGACGGCGCTGCCGGCGTCCTCGACGTAGTAGAGGTAGCCGGCGAGGCCGAACAGGGCCGCGGGAACGGCCGCCGCCACGGTGGCCTGGCGTTTGCCGAGGAGCGCCCGGACGATGTGGCCGCCGTCGAGCTGGCCGACGGGGAGCAGGTTCAGGAACGTCACGAACATCCCGACCCAGCCCCCGAAGACGATGGGGTTGCGGTACTCGGGATCGACGCCCATGACGGCGGCGATGGCCCGGAAGAGCAGGGGCTTGCCGAAGTGGAACTCGACCGTCGACGGGGTCGTGTACACCCACGCGGGCACCTCGATGGGCGGCATCGAGAGGCCGATGGCGGTGACCACCACCGTCGCGACGAGGCCGGCGAGCGGGCCGGCGACGCCGATGTCGAACAGCGCCCGGCGGTCCGGCATCTGGCCCTTCATCCGGATGACGGCGCCCATCGTGCCGATGATGGTGGGGAACGGGATGAAGTAGGGCAGCGTGGCGTCGACGTCGTGGTACCGGCTCATGGCGTAGTGGCCGAGCTCGTGGATGCCGAGCACCCCGAGCACCGCGACGACGAACGGCCAGACCGTGAGCACCGTGCCGACCGGGTCGGCGAGCGGCTCCCGGACGTAGTACCAGGCCGTTCCGGCGTAGAGGGTCGAGAGCACCGTCGCCAGGAAGAGGCCCACGTTGGTCCAGGGGATCCCGTCGACGCTGACGTCGATCGGCTCGGCCACGAGGACGTGCTCGCCCATCTGCTCGGTCAGCGTGACCTCGTAGCCGCGCTCGCGGAACCGGGGCCAGACGCGCTCCATGAGGGCGTCGTGGGGAACCAGGGGTTCGCCGTAGTAGACCAGCTGCTCGCCGTCCTGGCGGGCCTCGTAGACCCGGAAGACGCCGGCGAGTTCGGAGAGCGGTGGACCCGACTCGGGCGGGTCGACCGTAGCCATCGCCCGACGGTTGGCCGCGACCGCAGATAAATCCTCGAAACGCGGTCGACGAGCCCGTGGCACGAAGGGGCGAGGAGACGTCGGAAGGAGGGTGACGACGGCGGAGGCCGTCGGCAGCGGGGGGTCAGCCGGCCGGGATCACGCGGGGACGACGCGCCAGGTCGTCGCGCTGGTGTACGACCACTTCTCGATCTCGAGGTCCGAGGCGGAGTTCTTGAGCTTCACCATGAGGGCGCCGATCTCCTTGGGGGACAGGCCGACCTCGTCCGCGATGAACTTGCTCTTGAAGTAGTAGTCGCCGGCGTTCGCCTTCGAGCGGAGGTACCGGCGGAGGCGCTCTTCCTTGGACTCGGCCGACGAGTGGGCGGTCTGGCTCATCGTCGGACCAACGGTTGTGCCCACGGGACTATATAAAGGGAGGAAAGCTCAGGTCAATTCGGCCCCGTTCACGGGTCGGGCGTCCTTTTCGATCATTTCATCGACTGCTGAGAGCCGCCGAAACGTTTCATCAATCGTTCTAAACGCTTGTTTACACGTACACTATCCGGAAACAATCACCCGATTTTCGGCCCCGAAGCGCCCCGTGCGGGCGGGGTTTTGGCCCGTGAAATGCGGCAACATCCACCGGAACCGAAACCCGCGGCCGACGGGCGTCCGACGCCGACCCCTGCGGACCGTTCAGGCCCGCTCGTGGACCCAGAAGGCGTCCTCGACCGTGACCTCCTTCTTGAACAGCGGGACCTCGGCCTTGAGCCGGTCGATGCCGTCGGAGACGGTCTCGAACGCCTCATCGCGGTGGCCGGCGAGCACGACCACGAAGACGATGTCCTCGCCCGCCTCGAGCACGCCCGTCCGGTGGTGCAGCCGGACCTCGTAGACGCCCTCGCGGGCCGACAGCTCCCGCTCGAGGTCGGCCAGCCGCTCGTCGGCGACGCCCTCGTACTTCTCGAACTCGAGGGCGGTCGTCTCGACGTCGTCCGGGTCGTCGCGGGCGCGGACCCGGCCGGTGAACGTCGCGATGGCCCCGGCCCGCTCGGCCCCCTCGGCCGCCTTCACCCGGGCGACGAGGGACTCGAGCGTGACGATTGGCTCGACGTCGTCGAGGGCGGCGTCGACCGCCGTCGGGTCGAGCGATTCCAGGGTCGGCGCGGCGACCAGCGCGTCTCCGGCGTCGCCGACCCCCACGGCCACCCGCGGCAGGTCGACCCCGTCGAACCCCTGGACCAGGGCCAGGCCGTGGTCGGCCGCCAGCGACTCGAGGAGCGCGTCGAGGTCCGCCGCCGCGGCGGTCGCGTCGTACCGGCCGTCCTCGGCGAGCCGGTAGGTCGACGCGACGCCGTCCGGGGCGGGCCCGACGGCGTCGGCCCGCTCGACGACGGCGACGGGACCGCGGTGGGCGAGCCCGGACGCGAGCCGGTCCCGGAGGGCTGCCGGGTCCGGCCCCGACAGCGCGAGCGCGTACATGACCGGGGCGAGGGCCTCGGGTCGCTTGTAGGTGTCGCCACCGGCACGCCGGCGGCGGCCGGGACCGCGCGACGGCACCTTGACAAGCCTTAAGCCGGCATCGCCGGTAGCCGCCGTCGATGAAGGTCGTCCTGTCCATCGGGGGGAGCGTGCTCGCCCCCGACCTGGACGCCGGACGGGTCGAGGCCTACGCCGCGGCGGTGGAACGGGTGGTCGACGCCGGCTGCGCCCTCGGCGTCGTGGTCGGCGGCGGCGGGGTCGCCCGGGACTACATCGGGACGGCCCGCGAGCTCGGCGCCGACGAGATCCAGCTCGACCAGCTCGGCATCGCCGTCACCCGGCTCAACGCCCGGCTGCTCATCGCCGCCCTCGGCGAGACGGCCGGCGTGGCCCCGGCGGAGGACTACGAGACCGCCGTCGAGACGGTCCGCCGGGACGAGGTCGCGGTCATGGGCGGCGCCGTGCCCGGCCAGACGACCGACGCCGTGGCCGCCGCGCTCGCCGAATCCGTCGACGCTGACCTGCTGGTATTCGCAACGAGCGTCGACGGCGTCTACAGCGCCGACCCCCACGCCGACGACGGCGCCGAGCACTACCCCGAGCTCACGGCGGGCGAGCTCGTCGAGGTCATCTCCGGGATCGAGATGTCGGCGGGGAGCTCGTCCCCGGTCGACCTCCTCGGCGCGAAGCTCATCGAGCGCTCCGGCATGCGGACCGTGGTCCTCGACGGGTCCGACCCGGACCGCGTCGTCGACGCCATCCTCGACGGCGAGCACGCCGGGACCGACATCCTGCCCGGCCCCGACGCGGCCGTCCCGCCGCTGTGGGACGCCGGATGACCCCCGCGGGTACCGGGACCGGCCCGGACGACCACCGGGCCTTCTGGGCCGACGAGTACGCCGACGAAATCGAGGCCCGCGAGCCCGACGACCCCATCGTCGTCAAGGGCGCCGTCTCGCCCTCGGGCATCCCCCACCTCGGCGGCTACAACGAGATCCTGCGGGGCTACTACGTCGCCGAGGTGCTCCGGGAGCGGGGCCATACGGTCCGGCAGGTGTTCACCGCCGACGACCGCGACGCGCTGCGGAAGCTGCCCCGGCGGCTCGCGGACGCCGACTGGACCGTCGTCGAGCTCGGCGAGGTCGACGCCGGGGCGCTCGGGCGGAACCTGGGCGTGCCCTACACCGACATCCCGGACCCCTTCGGCGACTGCCACGACAGCTACGGCGAGCACTTCACCGCGCTGCTGACCGACGGGGCCGAGCGGCTGGGGGTGCCGCTCGAAGTGGTCTCGACGACCGCCCTCTACGAGGACGGCGCCTTCGACGGCGTCGTCCGCGAGGCCCTCGAACAGCGCGAGCGCGCTCGCGAGCTGCTCGCCGAGTTCCAGGACTCCGTCGACGAGTCGTACGTCCCCTTCATGCCGATCTGCGGGGCGTGTGGCCGGCAGCTCACCACCGCCGTGACCGCAGTGGACCTGGAGGCGGAGACCGTCGATTACGAGTGCGTCGGGTTCGAGGACGGCGACCGGACCATCGAGGGCTGTGGTCACCGGGGGACGGCCACGTTCCGGGCGGGGAAGCTGCCCTGGCGCTTCGAGTGGCCGGCGGGCTGGAAGGTCCTCGGCGTGGACTTCGAGCCGTTCGGCAAGGACCACGCCGAGGGCTCCTGGCCGAGCGGCCAGCGTATCGCCCGGGAGCTGTTCGATGTCGAGCCCCCGGTCCCGATGGTCTATGAGTGGTTCACCCTCGGCGGCGAGGCGCTGTCGTCGTCGGCGGGCAACGTCGTCACCGTCCCCGAACTCCTCGAGCTCGTCGAGCCCGCCGTCGTGCGGTACTTCTTCGCGCTGAACCCGCGCAAGCAGCGCGACCTCGACCTCGACCGCATCGACCGGCTCGTCGACGACTTCGACCGGTTCGAGGCCGTCTACTTCGGCGAGGCCGAGCCGACCGACCCGGCGGAGCGGCGGTTCGCCGAGCGGGCCTACCCCTTCGTGGTCGACGAGGTCCGCGAGGACCGGGTCCGGCTCCCGTACACCTTCGCGGCGGTCCTCGGCATGACCGACGACCGGGGGCTGCGGCGCCAGATGGCCCGCCGGGAGGGCCACCTGCCTGACGACGCCCCCGAGTGGGCCGTCGAGGCCGCCATGGAGCGCGTCGAGCGGGCCCGCCGGTGGGCCAAGCGGACCGGCAACGAGTACGACTACCGGCTCCAGGCCGAGCCGCCCGCGGTCGACTTCGACGCCGAGGTCCGGGCCGCCCTCGACGAGCTGGCCGACCACGTCGCGGCTGACCTCGACGGCGAGGCGCTCCAGGGCGAGATCTACGAGACCGCCAAGCGACACGACGTCCCGGTCGGGGACCTCTTCGCCGCGGGTTACGAGCTCTTCCTCGGCCAGCCCCGTGGCCCCCGCTTGGGCCCGCTGCTCGCCGCCCTCGACCGCGAGTTCGTCATCGCGCGGCTGCGGGGCGAGGGCTGAGCCGCGCGACGGCCCGTAACCGAACGTCTTAGGCGGCCCGAGCCCGTCCCGTGAGCCGCGAATGGTCTCGGCGCTAGAGTGGGCCCTCGTCGGGTTCGGCCTCTACTGGCTGGGCCTGCTCTGGGCCCGCCAGCGGGGCCTCCTGCCGTCCTACGTCGGCACCCAGGGACCCATCATCACGCTGCATACCAAGCGGTTCCGCGACCTGCTGGACCGGCTGGCCGCCCCCCGGCGGGCCTGGCGGGCCTGGGGCAACCTCGGGGTCGGCGTCACGCTCGTCGTGATGGCCGGGACCTTCCTGTTCCTCGCGACGGCGGCCGCCTCGACGCTCCGGAACCCGCCGGCGCCCACCACGGTCAACCGGCCCCGGAACGTGCTGGTCATCCCCGGCGTCAACGATTTCCTCCCGCTGTCGGTCGCCCCCGAGATCGTGGCCGGGCTGCTGGTCGGGCTGGTGGTCCACGAGGGCGGCCACGGCCTGCTGTGCCGGGTCGGGGACATCGACATCGCGTCGATGGGCCTCGCGCTGCTCGCGGTCGTCCCGATCGGCGCCTTCGTCGAGCCCGACGAGGACAGCCGCCGCCGGGCCGACCGGGGCGACCAGACCCGGATGTTCGCCGCCGGGGTGACGAACAACTTCGCGGTCGCCGCGGTCGCGTTCGCGCTGCTGTTCGGGCCGGTGGCCGGCGCCATCGCCGTCGCGCCGGGGGCCGCCGTCGGTGGCGTGCTTCCCGGCTCGGCCGCGGCCGAGGCCGGCATCACCCAGGGCGACCGCATCGTCGCCGTCGAGGGCCGGCCGGTGGCCGACAACGCTGCCCTCGACGAGGTGCTGGCCACCATCGAGGACCGGACGGTCGCGGTGACCGTCGTGTCGCCCGACGGCGAGCGTCACATCGAGACCGTCGAGCGGTCGCTGCTCGTGACCGGCGTCACCGACGGGACGCCGTTCGCGTCGCTCTACAACAACACCATCGTGGCCGTCGACGGCGAGGAGGTTCACACCCAGGGCGCGCTCGAGGCGGCGCTCGCCGACGCGAGGGTCGTGACCTTCGAGACCGCCGACGGCGGGACGGTCTCCGGTCCGGCGGGTGCGCTGGTCTGGGTCCAGCCTGACGGGCCGAGCGCGGCCGCCGGGCTGCCCGTCGGCGAACCGCTGGTAATCGTTGCCATCGACGGCCAACGGGTCGCCTCGGCCGGCGCCCTCTCGACGGTCATGGACCGAACCAGTCCGGGCGACGTCGTCCAGGTCGCCTACTACGTCGACGGCCAGCGCCGGGTCGCGTCCGTGACGCTCGGCGAACACCCCCAGCACGCCGGCGAGGGCTTCCTCGGCGTGTCCGTCGCGCCGGGCGTCAGCGGGGTCTCGATCTCGGACTTCGGCGTCGAGCGCTACCCGGCCGATGTCTACCTCGGCCTGCTCGGCGGGGACGGCGCGTCGGTCCGGGACACCTTCCTCGAGCGGGTCTTCGCCGCCCTGCTGCTGCCGGTGGCCGCCGTCACCGGGGCGCTGCCGTACAACTTCGCCGGCTTCACGGGCGGCATCACGAACTTCTACCAGCTGACGGGTCCCCTCGCCGGGCTCGGCGGGAGCGTGTTCCTGCTCGCGAACGTCCTGTTCTGGACCGCCTGGATCAACCTCAACCTCGGCGTGTTCAACTGCATCCCGGCGTTCCCGCTCGACGGCGGCCACCTGCTCCGGATGGCGACCGAATCGGTAGTGGCCCGGCTGCCCATCCGCCGGCGCCGGGCGGTCACGACGGCCGTCACGACCGCCGTCGGGCTCACGATGCTCGCCGCGTTGGTGCTCACGCTCTTCGGGCCCCAGCTGCTGGGCTGATCCGGCCCGCCACGGCGATGCGCGCCGGAGGCAGAACTGCCAAGGCGACCTGGGCCCTGGCGCCGTCATGGACCGACGGGCGCCGCCGGAGACCGAGGAGGGCTGGTTCGCGCTGCACGACTTCCGGGCCGTGGACTGGGACGCCTGGCGGGCGGCCGACGAGCCGACCCGCGAGGCGGCGGTCGAGGCTGGACGAGAGTTCCTCGATGCCGCGGAGGCCGTCGAGGACGCCGACGCGGGTGGGTCGACGACGTACGCCGTGCTCGGCCACAAGGCCGACCTGCTCCTCGTGCATCTCCGGCCCACCCTCGAGCACCTCGACGCCCTCGAGCGCCGGTTCGAGGGGACCGCGCTCGCCGCGTTCACCGACCGGACGGCCTCCTATGTCTCCGTGACGGAGGTGAGCGGCTACACGACCGACGCCCTCGAGGCGGGCGGCATCGAGGACGTCGAGGACGCCGGCCTCAGGAACTACCTCCAGACCCGGCTGCATCCGAGCCTCCCCGACGCCGACTACGTGAGCTTCTACCCGATGGACAAACGCCGCGGCCCGGAGGACAACTGGTACGACCTGCCGTTCGAGGAGCGCGCCGAGCACATGCGGGCTCACGGCGAGATCGGCCGGGACTACGCCGGGCAGGTCACCCAGGTCATCACGGGGAGCATCGGCCTCGACGACTACGAGTGGGGCGTGACGCTGTTCGCGAACGACGCGACGCAGTTCAAGCGGCTGCTCTACGAGATGCGTTTCGACCCGTCGACGTCGCGGTTCGCCGAGTTCGGGCCGTTCTACACGGGACGACGGCTGCCGCCGGAGGAGCTCGGCGCGTATCTCGCCGGCGAGCCGCTCGGCGAGGTCGAAACGGCCCCGACGGCCGAGGCCGAGGGCGAACCGGTCGACGAGCCGCCGGCCGGCGTCCGCGAGGAGCTCGCCGAGCAGGGCGTCTACGCCGGCCAGCCCCACGGCGAGGACGTCCACGCCCTCGTGCTGTTCGCCGAGACCGACGCCGAGGAGCTGCTCGAGGAGGTCGACGGGCTGCGCGGGAACTTCGACCACTACGACACCCACGAGAAGACCGCCGTCTACGATGCGGTCGAGGGCGACGCGGTCGCCGTGGTGAGCCTCTGGTCGACCGAGTCGGCCGCCGAGACCGCCGCCGGCTACCTCGCCGACCTCCCGGGCGTCGTCGGTCGGGCCGACGAGCTGGACGAGGGCTGGGGCACGATGGGCATGTTCTACACGGTGAAGCCCGACCACCGCGACGACTTCGTCGAGGCGTTCGGCGAGGTCGGCGAGGCGCTCGCCGGGATGGACGGCCACCGCGAGACCCAACTCCTGGCGAACCTCGAGGACGACGCCGACTTCTTCATCTCGAGCCGGTGGGACAGCCGCGAGGACGCCCTCGAGTTCTTCCGCGGCGACGCCTTCCGCGACACCGTCGAGTGGGGCCGCGAGGTGCTCGACGG
>JBDGPL010000040.1:0-2665 GCA_042219705.1 Halobacteriales archaeon
AGGACGCGATGGGGATGAACATGGCCACCATCGCGACCGAGGCGGCCTGCGAGGTCGTCGAGGCCGAGACGCCGGCCGACCTCGTCGCGCTCTCGGGGAACCTCTGTACGGACAAGAAGCCGGCCGCCGTCAACGCCGTCGGGGGACGGGGACGGACGGTAGCCGCCGACGTGACGGTCCCCCGCGGGGTCGTCGAGGACCGGCTGCACACGACCCCCGCCGCCATCGCCGAGGCCAACACCCGCAAGAACCACGTCGGCAGCGCCAAGGCCGCGAGCCTGGGCTTCAACGCCCAGGTCGCCAACGTGGTCGCCGCGGTCTTCCTCGCGACCGGACAGGACGCCGCCCAGGTCGTCGAGGGGGCCAACGCCATCACCACCGCCGAGGCCCGCGACGACGGGCTCTACCTGTCAGTGACGCTCGCGAGCCTCGAGGTGGGGACCGTCGGCGGCGGGACCCGGCTCCCGACCCAGTCCGAAGCGCTCGACCTGCTGGGGGTCCGGGGCGGGGGGGACCCGCCGGGGTCGAACGCCGACGCCCTGGCCGAGCTCGTGGCCGTCGGGGCGCTGGCGGGGGAGTGCTCGCTTCTGGCCGCGATGGCGTCCCGGCACCTGGCCGAGGCCCACGAGCGGCTCGGGCGGTAGCCCGACCAGGGAGCGTTACCGCCGGCGGAGGGTGTTTGGCCGTCCGGACCGAACGGCTTCCCATGCCAGACGCGCCGACCGAGGCCGACATCCCCGAGCCAGCCGCCGCCCTCGGGATGCACCTCACGCTCGAGGTGCCCTTCGACGACGCCGTGCCGTACGTCCAGCTCGAGCACGAATACGCCGGCTACGAGACGGTCGCGGTCACTCGGCTTGACGAGATGGTCCGCGGCGCGCTCCACGTCGACGTCCCGCGGACCGCGATGCTGGTCGTCTGCCACGCCGAGATCGCCCACCGGGCCCTCGACATCGACCAGCGACTGGCCGGCCTGCTGCCCTGCGCCACGGTGCTCTATGAGCGGCCCGCGGACGACCGCGTCCACGTCCATCACGTCTCGGTCGCGAAGGCCATCCGCGAGCTGGAGTACGCGCCGGCGGGAGCCGACGAGGCTGTCGACGAGCTGGTCGAGCTGTCGGGCGAGTACATGACCGAGGTGTGGGAGAACATCGAAGCCCACGCCGACGTGGTATCGACAGATGGGGATGGATAGCCCCGGTTCCGATGGAGGGTACCATAGGGGATCGGAAAAACTCCCAGAAGAGCCGTTAAGGCAGGCGAACCCGAATTTTCGAGCCATGTCCCACAATCGGGGTTCCGGCTGGCGAACCTGCTCGGAATGTGGCGAGAAGCAACGGGTATCCCTCGGGCAATGGGTCACGTATCGGAACTGCGGGGAGCGGTTCCACACGTGACCGGCGCCCGGACTGGCTCGCCGTGATTATTCCTCGGCCGCGTACTCGTCGTAGATCCGGTCCATCCGGGCCGCCATCACGAAGTCGGACTTGTGGAGCCCGTCGATCTTGTGGGTCCACATCTCGATGCGCACCTCGCCCCAGGACAGGTGGATGTCCGGGTGGTGCCACTCCTCCTCGGCCAGCTCGCCGACCTCGTAGGTGAACTCCAGGGCGTCCCGGAAGTCCTCGAAGTCGTAGGTGCCCTCGAGGTGGTGGTCGTCGACGACGGTCCAGACGTCGCCGTCGAGGTCCGCCAGGTAGTCGGCGTACTCCGGCTCGGTGAGCGGGTCCTCCTCGGAGGTGCACGCCTCACAGGGCTGGTCCGCCAGCGCGGTCGACATGGCGCCCGTGACTACGGCTCGACGCTTGTAGCTCCATCGTCCCCGGTAAGCCGGCCCGGCTCTCGGCCGCGCGGGCTGGTCAGAGCCGCCGGTATCGACCGCCCGACTCGCTGACCTCGCCGGCGTGGACCAGGCGCGACAGCAGCGCCGGCACGGCCTCGGCCGGCACGCCTCGGTCCGTCGCGTAGTCGACGACCTCGGCCTCGGTGGGGCGGTCCAGCGCGTCGAGCGCCCCGAGCACCGCCTGCCGGCGGTTCGGCCCCCGGGCGGGCCCGGCGGAGGCCCGCTCGCCGGCGTCGGCCACGGACTCGGGGTCCACTCCCTCGGCCGCCAGGGTCGCCGCGTCGTCGACGCCGACCGCATCGAGCTGCGTATCAGGCTTCCCGAGGTCGTCCAAGCCCTCGAAGGCCTCGCCGGCGCCCGCCCGCTCGGCCAACAGGGCACCGCGGGCACGCCGGGCGGCCGCCTCGTCTTCGGTCTCCGCGAAGGCGTGGAGGGACTCGAACTGATGCCGCTTCGAACACCGGGGACATCGGGTCGTCTCCGGGCGCTCGGCCACGACCCACAGCGCGCCGCAGTCCCGGCAGCCGACCACCCGATACATGGCCCTCGATCGCACCGCCATCCCCGAAAATCCTCCGGATGCCGAGTCGCGGGACGGAACCCGCCGCTCACCCCGGACCTTATCAGGGCGCGCCCGGAGCGGAGGGCCATGCAGCTGGGCTATCATCACGCGGTGTTCCGCGACGGCGCGGACCCGTTCGCGGCGGGACTGATCGGCCGCGCTCGGACACTCGAGGACGCCGGGTTCGACTGGTTCTCGGTGATGGTCCACCTCTGGCAGCTCCCCGGCGCGGGCCAGCGCGACGAGTTGTTCCTGGAGTG
>JBDGPL010000041.1:0-12620 GCA_042219705.1 Halobacteriales archaeon
CGACACGTCATTCCGTGAGGCTCCCTCGCCAGGCCTCGTGTTCGCCTACATCCCGATGCGGACCCAGGAATCGATGCCATCACCTCTATTCGGGCCCGCGGGCTACCGCGGCACCTGGGACTCGAGGCCGTCGTACCCACCAGCTCGGGGCCCCAGGGATGGCCGTCTCCGTAATCCCCGAACTTGGAGCCCGAAGGGCCGTCCGACGAGTTCCCACACGCAACCGCCGATGGAGCCAGCGTGGGCCGGAGGGCTGAGAAGCATAGTACCGCAATCTTGGATAAGGCCTCTTATCCCAAATACTGGGACAAGATACTTATAAACCACCCCCGAATGCCGGCCTATGGCTGCCGACGAACGGGCGACCGTCAAAACGAGGGTGCCCCAACACCAGAAGGAGGCCTGGGCCGACCACGCCAACGACCTCGACATGTCCCAGGCCGAGTTCGTCCGCACGATGGTCCAGGCCGGTCGACGGGACTTCGATCTCGAGGCACTGGACGACCAAACGTCGGCCCCAAACCCCGGGGGTAACGTTCTCAGGAACCGGATTCTCGAGCAGCTCGCGGGAGAGTCCGCGCTCACGTTCGACGAACTGGTGGAGAGACTGACGGGCGACATCGAACGCGAGCTCGAGCAAACGCTCCAGGAACTCGACGACGAGGGCGTCGTCGACGTCTCCCCGCGGGGTCGCCTCTCGCTCATCGGAGCCCACCATGGCGACCGCTGATGCAGTGTCCGAGGGGGACGCCATCGCCTACTTCCTGGACGATCTCACCTACCACGGCAAGAGCGACCGAACGCTCCAGGCCTACGGCCGCGTCCTCCGGCGATTCGAAACCTTCCTCGAGGCCGACCGGGACGTCGAGGATCCGCGGAATGCCGAACGGCGGGACTGCCTGGCGTTCGTCCACGAGCTGCGCGGGGATGCCTCCCAAAGCACCGTCGCGACCTACGCCTCGTACCTCCACCGGTTCTACGCATACATGACCCAGGTCGGCGCGTTCGACGAGAACCCGATGGCGCTCGTCATGGAGGAGCTCGACGAAACCATCGACAAAGACCCGTCCCGCCGGGACATTCCCCTCGAGCAGATGCGGGCGTTCGTCGCCGAGCTGACTCACCCCCTCGAGCGGGCGCTCGTCGTCACGCTCCTCAAAACCGGGATGCGGGTCGGCGAGCTGTGCAACCTCGACCTGCGGGACCTACACCTCGCCGAGGAAGCGGTGCAAGCGGCTTTCGAACCCGACCCCCGCGGCCAGATTGCTGATCGCCCCGACTCCCTGTTCGTCACCGCCGACGTGGCCCGGGGCGAGGTCGTGAATGGCGAGGAACGCACGGCGTCGAACAAGCGCGAACGGGACACCGTCGTCCCGATTGACGCCGAGCTCGGCCGGGTACTCCGTCGGTATCTCGCGATTCGCCCCGATGTGGTTTCGGCCGCCGAGCCGCTCTTCGTGAGCACGAAGGACCGCTGGGGCGAGCGGATGAAGCCCGAGTGGGTCCGGTCCATCGTCACGAAACACGCGCGGCCGTACGGCTGGTACCGATCCGGCGGCTCCGCCGCCGAGAACGTGACCCCCCACTACTTCCGCCATTACTTCACGACCCACCTCCGGGACCGGACCGGCGACCGGGGGATCGTGAAGTACCTCCGGGGCGACGTGGCCGACGACATCATCGACACGTACACCCACAACTGGGGTGACCGGGTCCGCGAGGTTTACGAGGCGAACATCTACGCGCTCACCTGATTTCGTCGGTCAAATCGGGATTTCACCGGTAGCCACCTCGGTGGAAATTGTCCGAACGCCAGCGGATAAACCTCATATCGCTATATCAAATACCGGGCGAGACCGACGATCACGTCAGCGGTCGGTCTGCCGGTCCGCACCACAGCTCTCGAGCGCCCCAGGCAGGTGGCGCCTCGCCGCGGTTCGTGACGATGGACGGAGCCAGCCGCTCAGTCCGCCTCGGTAAACGACGCGAGCGCCTCGCGCACCACCTCCGGCACGGTCGTGCTGGTACCGGCCTCCTCGTCGACCGTCACCTGCGTCCGGGAGACATCGAAGGCGCGCTCGCCGTCGACCCGGCCGACGCCGGCCACCCGATACGACGTCTCGCCGACGGTCGTGGTCAGGTCCATCGTGACCGAGTCGCCCCAGGTGATCGGCCGGACGTAGTCGGCGTCGGCCGAGACGATGGGGTACTCACAGCCCGTCTCCTGCACGAGGTCGGGGTAGGAGAGGCCCCCGGCCTCGAAGAGCGCCTCCGTGGCCCGCTGCAGCCAGACGAACACCCGGGGATAGAACACCACGTCGAACCGGTCGACGTCCTCGAGGCTGACCCGCAGCTCGTACTCGAAGGCCATGCGCCCGGATGGTCGGACTCCCGCGATAAAGCTTCGGTCCCGACGGCGCGGGCGGCTTCCGTGGATATATTTGGTCCGGCCCTCGAAGCAGGACTGTCCGTGACCACGCCGCCGGACCGTTCGGGCCTCCCGGGCGGCCCCGCCTCGAGGAGCCGACTGACCGGAGGTGAACCACGCCCGTGACGACGGCCAGTCGGACCATCGAGGCCGACGACGGGACGGAGGTCCGCATCGTCCCGTACCGGCCCATGCTCCGCGATTCGCTCGAGCGGATGTACGCGGACTATCCGGCCGAACACCGGTCGCTCGGGCTGCCGCCGATCCTGGACGGGCAGCTCGCCGACTGGCTGTCGGAGGTGGTCGAGACCGGAACGAACTTCGTCGCGACCGCCGGGGACGAGGTGGTCGGCCACGCCGTGTACGCCCCCGCGGACGCCGAGGAGGCCGACTTCGTCGTCTTCGTCGACCCCGCCCACCACGGCGAGGGAATCGGGACCGCGCTGCTCCAGGTCGCCCTCCAGGACGCCGCCGAATCCGGCGTCGACCGCATCGTCAGTCACGCCGAGGCCGACAACGAGCGCGCCCTGCACGTCTACGACAAGGTCGGCTTCGAGCGACTGGAGGACGCGGGCCTCGTCGTCAAGGTCGGCATCGACCTCGCCGGGGGCTACGACGGGCCCGCGGCTTGAGGCGCTGGCCGGTCCGGCGGGCCACCATTAGCCCGGGAAGTCCCAGTAGTCTGCGTGAGCCCGCTGCACCTCGTCGATGACGTCCCCGACACCCGGCGACGAGGGTGGCGGCCCGTAGATGGCCGGCTCCCGGATGTTGGACGTGTCGTAGCCCAGCAGCGACGCGAACACGGCCAGGTTGGTATAGGGCAGCCCGGCCTCGATGGCGTAGCCGCCGGCCAGGGAGGCCACGAGGGTTGCATCGACCTCGTCGGCCACCCCGACGGCCCGCTCCATGAGCGAGGCATAGCCGCTGGCCGTGACGCCCAGGTCGGTGATGGGGTCGGTGAAGTGGTTGTCCTGGCCGGCCTCGACGAACAGCAGGTCCGGGTCGTACTGGCGGGTCACCGGCTCGAAGACCTCCTCGACCACCTCGAGGTAGGCCGAATCGCCCGTCCGGCGTGGGAGGGGGACGTTCACGTTGTAGCCCTCGCCGGCCCCCTCGCCGACCTCGTCGACGAAGCCCGTCCCCGGGAACAGCGTCTCGCCCGACTGGTGGGTCGAGAGCACGAGCACGCCCGGGTCGTCGTAGAAGATGGACTGGGTGCCGTCGCCGTGGTGGGCGTCCCAGTCCCAGACGAGGATGCGGTCGACGTCGGCGGTGGCCTGGAGGTGCCGCAGGCCGACGGCGGTGTTGTTCAGGAAGCAGAACCCGTGACCCCGGTCGGCGAAGGCGTGGTGGCCGCCCGGCCGGGCCATCACGAACGCGGTGTCGTACGCGTCGGACCGGGGGGCCTCGAGCCCCTCGATGACGCCGCCGGCGGCCAGCCGGGCGCTCTCCCAGGTGTGCTCGGAGACGTGGGTGTCGACGCTGAGCTTCCCTTCGCCGGCCGCCGACATCGACCGAAGCTCCTCGAGGTAGTCCCGGGTGTGGACTCGCTCGAGCTGCTCGACGGTGGCCGGCGAGGGCGCCACGAACGACACGGCGGGGTCGTCGAGCAGGCCCTCCTCCTCGAGCTGGTCCATCGTGTACTGCAGGCGCTCGCGGCGCTCGGGATGGGTCGGCGTGTGCTCGTGGAGCAGGTAGTCCTCGTGGTAGACGAGGGCGAGCGACCTCACAGTTCACCCGCGAAGCCGGCGGCCAGCCCCGGCACGACCCGGGCCCGCACGTCGACGATCTCGCCGGCGATACGGCGGTTGTTCACGACGTTGAACCGGTCGGCCGACAGGACCTCACACGCGGCGGTCGGGTCGCCGCCGGCGGCCTCGGCGGCGGCCCGGGCCCGGTCGACCGCGATCCGCTCGACCTCCTCGTCGGTGAACCGCCGGCCCTCCTCGACGTCCTCCTCGTACTCCGACCCGAGCGAGCTCACGGTCATGACCCCGCGTTCGCTGTCGATGTGGACCGACGTCTCGACGCTCACGCGAGCGGCCGCACAACCCACGGCCCCCGCCACGTCGGCGTGGTCCGGGACCGTCCAGGCGTCGAGGCGGGTGGAGCGGTCGACGAGCCGCTCGGCGAGATACGGCGCCAGGACGCCCCCGAGGATGGCGTGGGTGACGTCCGGGCCGGCGATGTCGTCGATCACCGGTACCACCGCCTCGACATAGCGATCGACCACCGCCCGGGCGGCGGTCTCGACGTCGCCATCGGCGACCGGGCGGAGGGCCGTCCGGGCGGCCGAGACATCGCCGCCCTCGAAGGCGCCCGTGACGTGCAGGGCGTCGGTCAGCGTGGGCGCGTCGCCGCCGAAGGCGGCCGCGTTGCCCTCCCGGCGGTTCGTGAGCGCCGGGCCGTCGGGGCCGCGTTCGACCCGGATGTCCCCGCCCAACGGCAGGCTCTCCGAGGTCACCCCGGCGTAGGCCGGGTCGATGTCGCCCTGGGTGGTGGTCCGGTCGGTCTCCGGGAAGCCGTCGGTCACCCGGGCCACGTCCGTCGTGGTCCCGCCGATGTCGACGCAGACGGCGTCCGTGACGCCGGTCAGCGCGAGCAGCCCGAGCGTGCTCGCCGCGGCGCCACACCGGAGCGTGTGGGCCGGCGTCGAGCGCATGGTGTGCTCGGCCAGCATCGCCCCGTCGCCCTTGAGGTCGTAGACCGGGGCGTCGATCCCGCTTGCGTCCAGCGCAGCCGCCAGGTCGGCGTGGTAGTCCGCGAAGACGGGCTTGGTCTTGGCGTTCGCGACGGTGGTCGCCGCCCGCTCTGGGAACGTGAGGTCGGCGCCCGATTCGCTGCCCAGCGCGAGGTGGGAGTCGTCTAGGTCGACGGCCTCCTGGAAGTCGAGCTCGAGCCGGGGGTTCCGGGCCGCGAACTTCGCGGTGGCCGCGACGACCGGGGTCTCGACGGCGCCATCGAACTCGAGCTCCTCGGTGAGCCGGCCGCGGTGGTCGATACAGCCCGGGAGGACGGCCAGCTCCTCGGCGAAGTCGTAGCGTTCGGGGCTCAGCCCGGGGCCGGGCATGAGGGCGTTGGTACACCGGGGAAGCCGGTCCTGGACCGCGGCGTTCGTCACGACCGTCGTCGAGACGACGACCCGGTCGACCGTCGTCGTCGACCAGTCGTCCCGGAGCGCGGCCAGGACGGACTCGACGCTCTCGCGGGTCCGGTCGTTCGGGACCTTGGCCTTCGCGGCGACCCGGCCGTCGTCGACCAGGACGGCGTCGACGTTCGTTCCCCCGGTATCGATCCCCAGTATCACGCGTCTGCCTAGGCTGGCGGGCCCGGGTACTTAGAGGCTAACTGTTCGTCGCCCGGCGGACGCCGGGGTCGACCGGGCGACCGGTGGCCGCAGATGCCAACGTTCACCTCGCGCCGACCCGTGGCCGTTCCATGGCCGGTCCCGACCCCACGACCGAGGACGCGTACACGTTCGACGACGTCACGGTCGTCATGGGGACGTACAACGAGGCCGCCGCCGTGGGACCGGTCCTCGACGACGTCGACGTGGTGACCGACGGCCGGGCCGACGTCGTCTGCGTCGACAGCTCGACCGACGAGACGCCCGACATCGCCCGACGGAAGGGGGCTCGGGTCATCGAGCAGGAACCCCAAGGATACGGGATCGCCGTCCACCGGGCGCTCCGGGCCGCCGACCGCCCGGTCGTCGTCACGACCGACTGCGACGACACCTACCCGATGGAGCGGCTGCCGGACTTCCTCGCCGCCATCAACGACGGCGCCGACGTGGTCTCGGGCGACCGCCTGACCCGCGGGGCGGCCGCGATGCCGACGTTCAACCGGCTCGGGAACCGGGCGTTCGCCGGGCTCGCCACCCTACTGTGTGGCCGCCGGGTCCGGGACACGACGACCGGGATGCGGGCCTATCGCCGGGCGGTCATCGAGGCCATCGAGTGGACCGAGAACACCGGCCTCTCGGCCGAACTCCTCATCCGCCCGCTGATGCGTGGTTACGACGTCGTCGAGCTTCCCATCGACTACCGCGAGCGGGCCGGCGAGACCACGCTCGACCCGCTGTCGGGCGGCGCCGCCATCGCGTGGTCGATCCTCACGGTCGGCCTCGAGGAGCGCGTCCGGCGGTGGCGGGCGCCGGACGGATAAAGCGGATACCGATATATCGTCGCGGCCGCGGCTATCGGGCCGGATACCACGCCAGGGAGTGGTCGGCCGCGAACTCGACGGTGACCGGGTCGCCAGTGTCCATCGAGGCCACGTGATTGTGCTGGCAGTGGACGACGTCGCCGTTCCCCAGCTCCACCCGATAGACGAACGTCGGGCCGTTGTACTGGCGGTGGACGATGGCGCCGTTCGCCCAGTCGGGTTCGGCGGGCCGCGCCCGGAGGTCGTCCGGCCGGACCAGGATGTCGATGTCGGCCCCGTCGTACTCGTCGGTCATCCCCTTGAGCAGGTCGTCGTCGAAGCTGCCGAGCGCCGTCCGCACCTCGCCGTCCTCGATGTGCGCCGACAGGAACGAGGCCTGGCCGAGGAAGCCCGCGACGAACCGCGACCGGGGGTGCTCGAACACCGCCTCTGGGTCGCCGACCTGCTCGAGCCGGCCGTCGTGCATGACCGCGACCCGGTCGGATAGCGACAGGGCCTCCTCCTGGTCGTGGGTGACGGAGACGGTCGTCACGCCGGCCTCCTTCAGGATGCGCCGGACCTCCTCGCGCATTTCGACCCGCAGGCGGACGTCGAGGTTCGAGAAGGGCTCGTCGAGGAGCAGGATGGCCGGCTCGGGAGCGAGCGAGCGGGCCAGCGCGACGCGCTGCTGTTCTCCCCCGGAGAGCTGGTCCGGGGCCCGGTCCCGGTACCCCTCCAGCCCCACGAGCTCGAGCATGTCGTCGACGCGGGCCTCGGTGACGTCCCGGTCGCGGTCGCTGAGCCCGAAGGCCACGTTCTCCTCGACGGTCAGATGGGGAAAGAGCGCGAAGTCCTGAAAGACGATGCCCACGCCGCGGTCGACCGGATCGACGAACCGGCCGTCGCCGGAGACGACCCGGCCGTCGATGCGGACCGTTCCGGCGGTCGGCCGTTCGAGGCCCGCGAGGAGCCGCAGCGTCGTCGTCTTGCCGCAGCCGGACGGGCCCAGCAGCGTCACCAGTTCGCCCTCGGCCACGGCCAGGCTGAGGTCTTCGACGGCCGTTTCGCCGCCGTACCGCTTCGTGATACCCTCGAGCTCGAGGACCGGCTCGTCGACCGAGCTGGCGGTCGCATCGTCGGTCGGGGAGTCCTCAATCGTCGCCATGTGACACCCGCCCGGCGTCCGTCGGTCCACCCCGGCCAGCCATTCGTACGTCCCTCTCCGGCCCGGGGTCCACATGAGCCGTCCGGTTCCGGCTCGTGGCCCTGGCGTGGCGGCGAGCGCCGGGACGGCCGGACGGCGGTCCCCGACGGGTCGATCCCGCCCGGTGGGCGCCCGGGGCGGTCATCCCGCGACCGGCGGCCAACCGGGACTGGTCGTCGGCATTCGTCCGGTATTTAGGCAAACCTAAACTTAGGCGTTGTGCTCGCGGGATGTCAGCCGGGTGCGGACGAACACGCCGTCGGGGGCGACGGCCGGCACGTACGCCGCGGCACCGCCGCAGGCCCGGGCGAGTCGGCAGCGTTCGATGCGGGGGGTGAGCGCCCGCACGCGTTCGTCCGAGGTCACGACGGGGAGGTCGAGCCGGTAGGCGAAGCCGTCGGCCCCGTAATCGACGAACACCGTCAGGCGGACGTCCTCCCGGCCGGCGACGGCGAGCCGGTCACCGCCGACCGGCCTGACCTCGCCCGCCAGCCAGGTCTGGCCGCCGGCGACGTGCACCTCGAGGACCAGCGTGTCCGAGACGTTCCGAGCGACGTAATAGGCGCTGCCGTCGTCGGTCGCGAGCCGGGCGGTGACGCCGACCGCCCCCGGCGGCACGCCGAACGCCGCGTCGAGCCGGACGCCGGCCCCGGCGACGGACCGAACCGGCTGGAGCCGGGCCGCGCGGGGCGAGCCGGCCCGCGGCGCCCAGTACCCTCGATAGGCGTAGCGGAACAGCCGGCGATCGGGGTAGGCGTCCGCGACCGCGAACGGCCGGCCGTCGGTCGCGTAGACCGTCCGCCCGTCGTAGCCGGGATCGTTCCGGAGCGCCTGGAAGGGGTGGTTGAGCCACGGGCCGTAGGGCGTCGGCAGCAGGACCACCGAGCCGGCGGGCGCTCCGCCATCGAACGGCTCGTACGCCGTCTCGTAGGTGTCGGTGACCGCCCGGTTCCGCTCGACGGGCGCCGCGAACGCGCCCGCGGTGGCGGCCCCGAACGTCACGAGCGCCGCGACGAGGACGAGTGTCAGGGCGATGCGGGCCGGGCGGTCGTCGAGGCGTCGGCCGAGGTGGGTCCGGAGCCAGCGAACGGCCGCCACGACGCCGACCGCGGCGAACGCCGCCGTCGGCAGGAGGAGGTCGAAGTGGTAGTAGGGCCCCAGCACGGCGATGAGGCCGTCCCCGGCCCGGTCGAGGTCGCCCAGGAGGTTCCGGTTCCCCCAGAAGTAGACGTTGCCCCCGATGACGGAGACGAACAGCCCGGCCAGGACCGCCACGCGCGGTCTGGGGCGTCGCCGGGCGACGGCCACGAATCCCCCGATCGCGAGGGCCGCCCCCAGGAGCCCGCCGGCGATCCACGACGAGAAGAACTGCGCGACGACGGCGGCGTTCGACCGGAGCGCCAGCCCCGGGGTGTACCGGAGCGTGTAGCCGAGGAGCTCGCGCCGGCCGAAGCCGAGGCCGTCGTGGGGAGCGAAGGCCCGGTACGGGAACAGCCACGGCGAGCCGGTCACGACGGCGTTGTAGCCCAGCGCCAGGGCGACGCCCAGGAGGCCGACCCCGGCGGTCGCGGCCTGGCGACGCCACGCGGCGCGCGGATCGCGACGGAGCGTCCACAGGGCGTGGACGACGAAGGGCGCGGCGAACAGCACCGCGGTGTAGGGCCGGGCGAAGAACGCCAGGCCGACGGCCGCACCGGCCGCCGCGCCCCAGCGGGCGTCCTCAGTCCGGTCCGCCCGGAGGTAGGCGTAGGCGAACGCCAGGTTGCAAAGCGCCGTCGGGGCGTAGGGCAGGAAGACGGACGAATCCAACAGGAACAGCGGCGAGGCGAGGACGAACGCCGCCGCCAGCAGCCCGGTCCGGCGGTCGAACACCTCGCCGACCACGCCGGCGACGAGGGCCAGGTTCCCGGCGGCCACGCCGGCCAGCGCGAGCCGGTAGCCCCCCGCGAGCTTGCCGAGGGCGAAGACGGCCGCCGGGACCGGCGCGTACTTGGGGTACAGCCGGTCGCCGTCCTCGACGAAGAACCAGGGCCGGAAGACGTCCTCCACCGGCGGCCGCAGGAACAGCTGGCCCTCGAGCAGCATGGCCGCCTGTTGGAGGTAGACCCCCTCGTCGTGGTTCAGCGAGTGATACGGGAAGAGCCGATGGGCGACGAACCACACGATGGCCGCGCCAGCAAGGGCGATGGCCGCCGTCAGGAGCCGGAAGGACCGCCGCCGCATCGGGTCACCGCCGAGGCGGGCTGGCCCGCCGATCTCGACCGCCGCGACGGCCCTGGCGGGGCCGACGGCCCGGCGGAGCCAGCTCGCGACGGCGGGCGGCGGACGCACGGTCCCCCCATCGCCGGCAACGTCCGTCAACCCCGGGATCCGGCGTGAGCATCATCGGCGGGCTCACTGGGCGGGCCCCTGCCCGTTTTCCTGCGAGAGGATGACCAGCATCGAGAGCCCCGACGCGACGACCAGGACGAGGGCGGGGACCGCCGCCGCGCCGTAGAGCCCGGCCTCCTGGACCCGCCAGATGTAGGTGACCAGCGTGTCGAACCGGAGCGGCCGCAGCAGGAGCGTCGCCGGGAGCTCCTTCATCGTCGTCAGGAAGACGAGGGCGGCGCCCGTGGCCAGCCCCGGCGCGATGAGCGGCAGGGTCACGGCTCTGAAGGCCCGCAGCCGGGAGCGGCCGAGGGTCCGGGCCGCCTCGACCAGCTGGCGGTCGACCTGCATCACCGAGGCCCGGGTCGACCCGATGGCCTGGGGCATGAACCGGACCACGTAGGCGAAGACGAGCAGGGGGATGGTCTTGTACAGCGCCGGCAGGACGTCGAGGCTGAAGCCAACCAGGGCGATGGCGAGGACGATGCCCGGCGTCGCGTAGCCGACGTAGGGCGCCCGGTCGGCGAGGGTGGCCAGCCGTGAATCGGCGGTCGCCGACTGCAGCGCGATGGGCAGGGCGACGACCACGGCGGCACCCGCCGCGAGGAGCGACACGTACACCGAGTGCCAGCCGTAGGTCCAGGAGAACGCCATCCGGCCGCCGGCATACCCCGGCCCGCCGCGCGCCAGCCACATCGTGAAGATGGCCACCGGCAGGATGATGGCCGCCAGGCCGACGCCGACGGGCAGGACCAGGCCGAGGTACCGCCACCGGCCGAGGTCGAGCTCGACCGCCCCCCGGGACCCCTTGCTCGCGTAGGCCCCCGACCGGTCGACGCCGATGCGGGATTCGATGGCCAGGATGACCGCCGTGACCGCCAAAAGCTGCAGCGAGAGCAGGGCCGCGTAGTCACGCATGAACGCGTTGTACCGGGCGTAGATGAACTGGGTGAAGACCTCGACCCGCATGATGTTGGGCGTGCCGAAGTCCGAGAGCGTGTAGAGGGCGACCAGCAGCGCGCCGGCCGCGATGCCCGGCACGATCTGCGGGAGCGTGACCCGGCGGAACGCGCCCCACTTCGACTCGTTGAGCGTCCGGGCGGCGTCGACGAGGGAGGCGTCGAGCGAGAGCAGCGACGCCCGCGTCGTGAGGAAAACGTAGGGATAGGTGTAGAACGTCAGCACGACGGCGGCGCCGGCGAACCCGTAGACGGCCGGGAGCTGTTCGACGCCGAACGGCGCGAGGGCGTCGGCCAGCGCCCCTCGGGGGCCGAAGGCGGAGACGGCCGCGAAGGCGCCGAGGTAGCTCGGGATGGCCAGCGGCAGGGCGCCCACGACGGTCCAGAACCGCCGGCCGGGCAGCCGGACCTGGACGGTCAGGACCGCCATCGGGACGCCGATGAGGACGCTCCCGGCGGTGACGACCGCGACGAGGGCGACGCTCCGGGCGAGGACCTGCAGGGTCACCGGCGCCACCGTGAGCTCGAGGGCGCGCGACCCGAGCTCGAGGACGGCGACGACGAGCCAACCCAGCGGGAGCACGAGCGCCGCGGCGAGGGCGGCCGCCAGCAACGTGAGGCCCGTCCCGACCGCCGACGGCTCGTCGCCGGAGACCTCTGACCAGGCCGACGCGAGTCGACTCGACGGCCTCATCCGAGCACGCCGGCCTCGCGCATCAGCGCCAGCGTCGGTTCGAGGTTGGAGAGCTTCGAGAGATCGATGTCCGGCGGGTTCAACTCGTCGATCGTCGGCAGCCCGCCGACCGGTTGGACGCCCGGTATCATCGGGTAGGCGAAGCTCACCGTCGCGAAGAACTCCTGGGCTTCGGCGGAGAGGAGGTGACGGACGAAGTCGTTCACCAGCTGGTCCTTCTCGGTCCCCTCGATGCGGAGGGTCCCGGCGACGTTCACCAGCGCGCCGGCGTCGCCCGTAGTGAACGCGAGGTCGATGGGAGCATCCGGCCGCTGGTTCTTCACCCGCATCGCGTAGTAGTGGTTCGCGAACCCGGCGGCGAGCGCGCCGTCGGCCACCTGCTGGGAGACCACGTACTCGTTGGGCAACCGCTTCGTCCCGGCCTCCCGCATGGCGGCGAGCCAGGCCCGGGTCGGCTCGGGGCCCCGGAGGATCCGCATCGCCGTCACGAACGACTTGAACGCGCCGTAGGTCGGTGCCCAGCCCATCGTCCCCTGCAGGGCGTCCTGGTCGGGGAACCGTCGGATCTTCTCCGGGATGGCGGCGGCGTCGAGCCGGTCGGTGTTGTACGGGACGCTCCGCGCGCGGCCGGCGACGCCGACCCAGGCGTTGTCGGCCCCGCGGAACGCCGAGGGCACCGGCTCGACCACGTCATCCGGGAGGGACTCGTACGCGTCGTTGTCCGCGACGAAGCCCAGCGAGCTGGCATCGATGGACCAGAAGACGTCGGCCCGTGGCGAGCCGGCCCGGACCTCCTCGACGATGGTCTGGGCGAGCGAC
>JBDGPL010000042.1:0-9771 GCA_042219705.1 Halobacteriales archaeon
CGTCGCGGGTGAGCAGTTCCGGCGGCGGCCGGGCGTCCTCGTCGCCCTCGACCCAGCGCTGGGCCTCCTCCTCGGTCTCGGCCATCGAGCCCTGGTAGGCCTCCGGGACGTAGTCGAACATGAACCGCTCGCCCTCGGAGTTCTTGAGCACGCCGCCCTCGCCTCGCACCCCCTCGGTGACGAGCGTGCCCTGGACGCTCTTCGGCCAGACCATCCCCGTCGGGTGGAACTGGACGAAGGCCATGTCGATGAGCTCGGCGCCGGCCCGCAGCGCCATCGCCTGGCCGTCGCCGGTGTACTCCCAGGAGTTCGACGTGATGCGGTAGAGCTTGCCGGCGCCGCCGGTGGCGAGCACCACCGCCTTCGCCCGGAACAGCACCGGCGAGCCGTCGTCACGCCAGTAGCCGTAGGCCCCGGCGATGCGGTCGTCGTTCCGCAGGAGCTCGGTGACGGTGCACTCCTGGTAGACGTCGATGTCCTCGGCGACGGCCTTGTCCTGCATCGTCCGGATCATCTCCAGGCCGGTCCGGTCGCCGACGTGGGCCAGCCGGGTGTGGCGGTGGCCGCCGAAGTCGCGCTGGCTGATGCCGCCGTCGTCGGTGCGGTCGAACAGCGCGCCCCACTCCTCGAGCTCGTGGACCCGCTCGGGGGCCTCCTTGGCGTGGAGCTCGGCCATCTTCGGGTCGTTCAGCCCCCAGCCGCCCTTCATCGTGTCCAGGAAGTGCGCGCGCCAGTCGTCCTCGGGCTCGACGTTCCCGAGGGAGGCGGCGATGCCGCCCTCGGCCATCACCGTGTGGGCCTTGCCCAGCAGCGACTTGCAGACGACGCCGACGTCGGCGCCCTCCTCGGCGGCCGAGACGGCCGCGGACAGCCCGGCGCCGCCGGCGCCGATGACGAGCACGTCGTGGGTGTAGGTATCCTCGGTCATGGGTCTAAAGCGCGATGAGGGTCACGTCCGGCCAGACGCCGATGGCCACCATCCAGACGTAGAAGTCCGCGAAGGCCACCATCAGGAGGCTGAACCAGAACCACGACCCGTGGTTCCGGTTGAGCCGCGTCACCCCCCGCCAGAGCCGGTAGCGCGAGGAGACCGACCGGCCGCCGTCGGTCGCGGGGTTCTGCTCACACGAGAAGCACCGCTTGTTCCCCCCGACGAGGTACCGCAGGCTGTGACAGCCCAGGGTGTAGCCGGCCACCAGGAACGTGTCGAACGCGATGACGAGCGTCCCGAAGTGGATCTCGAACGACCCCTGCCAGAACGGCGCGCCGGCGGGCGCATGCCAGAACATCGCGCGAACCGTGTCGTAGGCGAGCAGGACGATGAACACCAGCGCGACGTAGAGGAAGTAGCGGTGGACGTTCTGGAAGCTGAGCAGTCCGGTCTCCCCGCGGTAGTCGTCGCGGCTCTCGCCGACGGCGCACGCCGGCGGGTCCCGGAAGAACCCCCGGTAGTAGGCCCGCCGGGCGTAGTAGCAGGTCAGCCGCAGCCCGAGCGGCGCCCACAGCACGAGCACCGCCGGCGACCGGAGCCACCGCGGCCAGCCGTCCGGGAACGCCCCGAACAGCGCGTGGTGGCTGGCCGGGTCGACCGAGAACAGGAGCGGCGAGAAGAACGGCGACAGCAGCGCGCCGTGCTCGATGCCCGGGGCCTCGGGCACGAACAGCGGGTAGAGCACGCGGAAGAGCGAGTAGGCCACGAAGAGCGAGAGCCCCACGAGGATGGCCAGCGGATGTGACCACCAGTTGTCGGTCCGGTGCGTCGCCCCGAACCCCGACCGGTCGAGGAGGTCCTCGGTGTTTTCCATGTGTCGGCGCTTCCCACACCGGCGCCTTAGGCTTATCGCAATCGACGTCAGGAGCGGCCTTACCGGGCCCGTACCGCCCGCTGCGGGCGGTCAGTCGGCGACCGGCGGGGACCCGCTCTGGCGGTAGGCGCGCCGGGTGGACGCGTCGAGCTCGACGATGTGGCACAGCGGGTTGCCGGGGTAGACCACCGGGTTCTCGAGGACGCCGACGAGCAGCCCCGTGAACGGCGCCTCCACCGGCGCCGATTCCTCCTTGAACGGGTTGGTGATGGTGCAGATGGCCTCGCCGGCCTCGACGATGTCGCCGCGCTCGTAATGCATGTCGACGATGCCCCCGGCGTCCGAGCGCAGCCAGGTCTTCTCGGCGGACTCGATGATGGTCCGCCAGCCCGGCCAGCGGACGGCGTCCTGGGACCTGAGGCCGTACTCCGCGAAGACGCTCTCGACGCCCGCCAGCGCCTGGTCGATGAGGCCCCGCTGAAACCGGTGGGCCTCGCCCATCTCGACGGTGATGGTCGGGATGCCGTCGGCGGTCGCCTCCCCCCGCAGCGACCCCCCCGGCCCCGCGCCGTCGATGATGACGTTGGTCCCGAAGGCGCGCGCCAGCCGGGCCACCTCGGGCTCGCTCATGTCGGCCCGGACGTGGAGCATGTTCGTGCGACCCCGCGTCGAGGTGTGGAAGTCCAGGCCGAGGTCGCAGGGCTCGATGAAGTTGGTGTACAGCGTGTGCGCCATCCGCTTGGCGCTCGTCGAGTCGGGCGAGCCGGGGAACGACCGGTTGAGGTCGCGGTCGTAGATGGGGAGGTACCGCTGCTGGGCGATGAACGCGGGGACGTTGAGCACCGGCAGGCAGACCAGCGTGCCCCGCAGGTCCGCGTGGTCCCACTCGTGGGCGACCTCCCGGACGACCTCGATGCCGTTGAGCTCGTCGCCGTGGGCCGCCGCGCTCAGGAAGACGCAGGGGCCCGGCTCGGCGCCGTTGACGAGGGTGACCGGCACCCGGACGGGCTCGCCGAGGTAGGTCTCGCTGATGGTGTACCGGACGTTCGCGGTCTCGCCCGGCTCGACGACCCCGCCGCTGTACGTGAAGGCCTCCGGGTCCGCCATGGCCGCTCTCGGGTGCACCCGAACGGTGGACTCGCTTAAGCCTGCCGTCGTCGTCCGCCGGCGGTCCGCCGACCGGCAGACGGAGACGCCCGTCGACGGCGACCGGAGCGGGGACCGCCACCGCTATACCGCCGGCGGCGGTGGGTCCGGCCATGAACGACGCGGGGTCCGCGACCGGCGGCGAGCCCGTCACCGTGGGCGTCCTGAGCCTCCACACGAGCAAGGAGACGAAGGCCATCCTCAACGCCATCTCCGACCTCGGCCACGAGCCGGTCTGGCTGCGCGCGGAGAACGCCGTCGTGGCCATCCGGGACGGCAGGGTCCGGCTCGAGCCCGACGTGGACGTCGTCGCGAACCGGCTGCTGCTGACGAACACCGAGCAGCCGGCCGAGGGCCTCGGCCTGGCCAGCTGCTTCGCCAGCCTCCGGCCGACGCTCAATCCCCCCGCGGCGACCATGGTGGCGGTCCACAAGTTCGCGGCGGCGACGGTCCTCGCGGCGGCGGGCGTGCCGGTGCCAGACGCGCTCCTGGCGCTGTCGGCGGACCGGCTCCACGGGGAACTCGCGAGCTTCGGCCCCGAAGCCGTGTACAAGACCGCCATCGGGACCCACGGGGGCGGCACCTGGAAGGTCTCCTCTGGCGACAACATCAACCCGATGGTGGGGAATCGGCGGGCGTTCCTCCAGGAGCTCCTCGGGAACGACAACGGTCCCAGCCACGACCTGCGGGTCTACGTCGTCGGCGACCGGGTCGTCGGTGCGATGAAGCGGTTCGCGCCCGAGGGCGACTGGCGGACCAACGTCGCCCTGGGCGGCCGAGTCGAGGACGCCGCGGACGAACTGACCGACGAGGTCGCGGAGACGGCGCGCCGGGCGGCCGAGGTCGTCGGCCTCGACTACGCCGGCGTCGACCTCGTCGAAGGACCCGACGGCTACGCGGTCCTCGAGGTCAACCCGACGGCCGGCTTCCGGGGGCTCTTTTCGGCCACCGGACGCAGCCCGGCCCCCTACATCGCCCGGCTCGCCATCGAGCGGGCCGGTGGCGCGGTCGACGCCGACCGCGTCGAGGAGCTGGCGGCGACGCTCGACGACTCCCCGCCGCCGGGGCGGCCCCGGCCGTCGCCGACGGCCGCGAACCGGGAGCCCGCCGTCATCGGCTACACGGAGGAGGTCATCGTCAGCGGGACGACCGGCTCGGAGACCGTCGTCGCCAAGTCGGACACCGGTGCGGCCCGGACCAGCATCGACACGAAGGTCGCCGCCGCCATCGGCGCCGGGCCCATCCAGTCGATGACGCGGGTGAAGTCGGGCAGCCGGAAATCGGCCAAGTCCCGGCCCGTCGTCGACGTGGTCGTCGGCGTCGGCGGGGACCGCCACACGGTCTCCGCGAGCGTCGAGGACCGCAGCCACATGGACTACCCCGTATTGCTCGGGCGGGACATCCTGAAGGAGTACCAGGTCGACATCAGCCGGACGGTGGAGGCGGAAGGCGAGGAGTGAGCGAGGCGACGGGGGCGATCCGGCGTCGGTGGATTCCCGGTGGTTTCCGCGAACGGGGTCAGTGTCCGACGCCGACGTTCGGGGCCGACGCAGCTGCCGCGGTCGAGCGGCCGCCACCACACGGCCGACCCACGGTCCTGGCGTCGAGGGGTCCGTCGCAGCCGGGACGGATTCAAACCGGTCGGGGCGAACGCGGGCCGGGTTCCGGGACCACGAGCGATTCCCGATTGGGTTCGGGCCGTGCGGCGAGACCTCCGGCCTCGGAGGCGTCACTCGTTGGTCGGTAGATCGAATCGCCCCCAACGGTTTTCCGCCCCGACCCCGTTCCCACCGTATGGACTACCCGATGCACTACTACGACGTCGTACTCCTGGCGATCTTCTCGAGCATGGGAGTCGGGGTCGGCGTCGGGTTCGTCACCCCGCTCGCGATGACGCTGGCGATTGGCCTCTCCGGGATCGTCGCCATGGTCCTCGTCAGCCACGCGCTCTTCGTTAACGGTCCCATCGACGATGTCGAAGAACTCACCGAGGAGGTCGAACCGGAGAAGCTCCCGGGCGTCGCGGCCGTGGCGGCGAGGGGCGAGTAACGCGACGACCAGTTTCCGATCGCATCGCGTCGTTCGAGTGCTCACCCCGTCGACGACTTTGCGGCCGATCCCTCCAGGGACGGGTCGATCGGTCCGCCACCGTGTCGGGTGAGTGCGCAGCTGCGTTCGCCCGGAGGCGGTCGCACGGAGGGACCCCGTATCACGATCCAGTAACGCCCTCGACTAATCCACGATTCGCCAGAGGTACCGGCTCGCGTACGACCGGTAGGGCGCCCACTGGCCGGCGCGCTCGACCATCCACTCGCGGGAGACGTCGTCGCCGAACAGCGCCTCCATGGCACGACGGATACCCAGGTCCTCAACGGGGAAGACGTCCTCGCGGGCGAGCACGAACAGCAGGAACATCTTCGCCGTCCACACGCCGACGCCGCGGATCTCGGTGAGCGCGTCGATGGCCTCGTCGTCCGACAGCCCCGCGAACCGGTCGTGGGCCAGCCGGCCCTCGCGGGCGGCCTCGGCGACCGACCTGACGTAGTCGACCTTGCTCGAGGAGAGCCCGGTCTCCCGCAACGCGGCCTCGTCCGCCGCCAGCAGCGTCTCGGGCGTCAGCTCGAACCGCTCGGTCAGCCGGTCGTGGATGGCGGCCGCCGACGCGCCGGAGAGCTGCTGGTTGACGATGGCCGTGACCAGCCGCTCGAACGGGTCGGGGTGGGGCGACAGTTCGACGGGGCCGTGCTCCTCGACGTGCGGGGCGAGGGCGGGGTCGTCCCGGAGGAACTCGTTCGGGTCGGGCACGGCCGCCCGTAGTCCGGTGGGCCGATTAGCCCTTCCGGCTCTGGGCGCGGCCTACAGCCCCTTGCCGAGCAGCTCCCGGGCGATGACGTTCTTCTGGATCTCGGAGGTGCCCTCGTAGATCTGGGTGATCTTCGCGTCGCGGTAGAGCCGGCCGACGTCGAAGTCGTCGACGTAGCCCGAGCCGCCGTGGAGCTGGACGGCCTCGTCGGCGACGTCGACGGCCACCCGGGAGGCGTACTCCTTGGCCATCGAGGCGAGGCTGGTGAGCTGCTCGTCGGCGTGCTCGACCGACCAGGCCGACTTGTAGGTCAGCTGCCGGGCGGCCTCGGTCCTCGTGTACATGTCCGCGAGCTTGTGCTGGACGGCCTGGAACTCGCTGATGGGTCGGTCGAACTGCTCGCGCTCCTGGACGTACTCCAGCGCGCGCTCGGCCGCCCCCTTCGCGATGCCGACGCCCTGGGCGGCGACCATCGTCCGGGTGACGTCGAAGAACTGCATCAGCTGCAGGAAGCCGAAGCCGCGGGTGCCGACCAGGTTGTCCTCGGGGACCCGGACGTCGTCGAGGATGAGCTCGGCCGTGTCCGAGGCGCGCACGCCGAGCTTGCCGGTGATCTTCTCCGCGGTGAAGCCGTCGCGGTCGGACTCGACGATGATCTGCGAGAAGCCCGAGTACCGGTCGTCGACCTCGGGGTCGGTCTCGCACATCACGACGAAGAAGTCCCCGACGGTACCGTTGGTGATCCACATCTTGTTGCCGTTGATGACCCACTCGTCGCCGTCCTGCTCGGCCCGGGTCGAGATGGCGGTGACGTCCGAGCCCGCCCCCGGCTCCGAGATGGCCGCCCCCATCACCGCGTCGCCCGCCGTCAGCGGCGGGAGGTACTCCTCCTTCTGCTCGTCGGTGCCGAACTCCATGATGGCGTCGGCCCCGAACGACGTCGACGTGAGACACAGCGCGATGCCGGGGTCGACGGCGAACAGCTCCTCGACGATGAGCGCCATCTCCAGCGAGGAGTAGCCCGCGCCGCCGTACTCCACCGGCAGGTGCGCCCCGTAGAGGCCCAGGTCGACGGCCTTCTCCATCACCTCGTGGGGGTAGGTCTCCTCCCGGTCGTGCTCGCGGGCGACCGGGGCGATCTCGTTCTCCGCGAACCGGCGGACCTCGTCGCGGATGGCCTGCTGCTCCTCGGTGAGCCCGAAGTCCATACCCGAATCCTCGCGCCGACCCGGGTAAAGCGTTTGGCAATGCCCCTGAACGGGCGTCCGGTTGTTCGGGGAAGGTCGTGTTCACGGTCGCAGCGCGGGGATAACAACGTTGAACACCCGCGCGGGCGGACGGGAACACATGGAACTCGACGACGTCGAGACGATCGCCGTGCTCGGCGCGGGCAACATGGGCCACGGCATCGCCGAGGTGGCGGCGATGGCCGGCTTCGACGTGCGGATGCGCGACATCGACGAGGAGCTCGTCCAGGACGGCTACGAGGGAATCGAGTGGAGCCTCGGCAAGCTGGCCGAACAGGGCCAGCTGACCGAGGCGGAGGCCGACGCCGCACTCGACCGGGTGACCCCGCTGGTCGACCTCGAGGCGACCGTCGAGGACGCCGACGTGGTCATCGAGGCCGTGCCCGAGCGGATGGACGTAAAGCGGGAGGTCTACGACGAGGTCGAGGCGGCCGCCCCCGACCGGACGGTGTTCGCCTCGAACACGTCGAGCCTGTCCATCACCGAGCTCGCCGAGGCGACCGACCGGCCCGGCCGGTTCTGTGGGATGCACTTCTTCAACCCGCCGGTCCGGATGCCGCTGGTCGAGGTCATCGCGGGCGAGCACACCGAGGAGGCCACCCTCGACCTCGTCGAGGACCTGGCGGAGGCGATGGACAAGACCCCCGTCCGGGTGCGCAAGGACAGCCCCGGCTTCATCGTCAATCGAGTGCTCATCCCGCTGATGAACGAGGCCGCCTGGATGGTCCACGAGGACGAGGCGACCGTCGAGGAGGTCGATTCGACCGCGAAGTACGACCTCTCGATGCCCATGGGCCTGTTCGAGCTCGCCGACCAGGTCGGCCTGGACGTCGGCCAGGACGTCGGCGCGTACCTCCACGAGACCCTCGGAGCGGCCTACGAGCCCTGCCCGCTCACCGAGGAGCTGGTCGAGGCGGGCGACCTCGGCAAGAAGACCGGGAAGGGCTTCTACGACTACGAGGACGGCGGGGCGGAGATCCCGGCCGACGAAGGCCGCGACGACGTCGCGATCCGGCTGCAGGCGGTGATGGCCAACGAGGTGGCCAAGCTGGTCGAGGGCGACGTCGCGGACCCGCCGGAGATCGACCAGGCGATGCAGCTCGGCGCGGGCTTCCCGGAGGGGCCGGCCCGGGTCGCCGACGAGGTCGGCCTCGACGTCCTGCTCGAGGCGCTCGAGGACCGCCACGAGGCCACCGGCGAGGCCCGGTACGAGCCCGCCGACCGCCTCGTCGAACTCGCCGAGGCCGGCGAGGGCTTCTACGAGGGTGAGGAGGCCGGCGACGCCACGCCGACCTACGAGACCCTCGACGTCTCGGTCGAGGGCCGGGTCGGCCGGATCGTCATCGACCGACCCCACCGGATGAACACCATCACCGTCGAGCTCCTCGAGGAGCTCGAGACGGCCGTCGAGCAGTTCGAGGCCGACGACGGCGTGCGGGCCGTCCTCCTGACCGGCGCGGGCGACCGCTCGTTCGCGGCCGGCGTCGACATGAACGCCCTCTCCGGGTCGGCCGAGCCCCTGACGGCCGTCGAGCTCTCCCGGAAGGGCCAGCGGACCTTCGGCCGCCTGGAGGAGACCGAGCTGCCCGTCGTGGCCGCCATCAACGGCTACTGCCTGGGCGGCGGCATGGAGCTCGCCCTGGGTGCGGACCTCCGCATCGCGGCCGAGCGCGCCGAGTTCGGCCAGACCGAGCACAACCTCGGCATCATGCCCGGCTGGGGCGGCACCCAGCGGCTCCCCCGGCTCATCGGGGAGAGCCGGGCGAAGGAGATCATCTTCACCGCGGAGCGCTACGACGCCGAGACGATGCGGGAGTACGGCCTGCTGGTCGACGTCGTGCCCAACGACGCGTTCGAGGAGGCGGCGATGGACCTGGCCGAGCAGCTCGCCGCCGGGCCGCCCGTCGCCCAGCGCTACACCAAGCGGGCCATGCTCGCCGGCCGGGAGAGCCCCGAGGCCGGCCTCGAGATGGAGGCGCAGGCCTTCGGGACCCTCATCGGCACCGAGGACATGATGGAGGGCGTCACCGCCTTCATGAGCGACCGCGAGCCGGAGTTCGAGGGCCAGTAGCGGCTTTACTTTCAGTTTACGCTTGCGTTGATTTTAGTAGCGACGTGAGTAGATATATGGTCGTATGGACCGCCCGTACCGGGACCGTGACTGGATCGAAGAGAAGTATCACGGCGAGGGGTTGACGCAGCGGGAGATCGCCGAGGAGTGTGGTGTCTCGCCGACGGCCATCGGGAAGCGGATGAAACGGAACGGGATCGAGACGCGGGAGGTGAAGGGCGAGAACCACGGCCTGTACGGGGAGGAGCGGAAGGACGCGGTCAAGAAGAAGATCTCGGAGAAGCTCAAAGGTCGGACCTTCTCGGAAGAAACTAGACAGCGAATCTCCGACGCTCTCAGCGGGAAGTCAACCCCGCCCGAAGTTAGGGAGAAAATCTCCCGTTCACTAACCGGTCTGAAGCGACCGATGGAGACACGAGAGAAAATGAGTCGGTCGACAGCTGGTGAGAACAATCCCAACTGGCAGGGCGGTTATGAGTACCGATACGGCGAAGGTTGGGCCCCGGCGCGGGACCGGGTGCTTGACCGTGACGAGGTATGTCAAAACTGTGGTGAAGATGGTACAAACCACGTACTGCACGTCCACCACATCGTACCAGTTCGGTTCTATCGCGAGGCTGAAGGTCTGACGCTAGGGGACGCCCATCGGCTCGAGAATCTCATTCTGCTCTGTAATCGGTGCCACGGAAAGGCCGAGCA
>JBDGPL010000043.1:0-4280 GCA_042219705.1 Halobacteriales archaeon
CGGACGTCGAGACGATGGAGGCCGAGGGCATCGCCATCGGCCTCGGCGACGACGGCTGGGACCCGGACTTCTTCGAGGTGATGCGGACGGCCGCCGGCATCCACAAGCTCAAGCAAACCAATCCGAGCGGCTTCGACAACGCGACGGCGCTGGAGTGGGCGACGCGGGGCTCGGCCGCCGTCATGGGGATGGCCGACGAACTCGGGAGCATCGAGGTGGGCAAGCGGGCCGACTTCGCGACGCTCGACCTCGGGCCGAACCCGGTGCTGCCCGAGAGCGCGCCGTACTACGTGGTCGGTGCCGCGAGCCGGGCCGACGTGACCCGGACCATCGTCGGCGGTGAGGTGGTCTACACGCCCGAGGACGGGGTGGCCGGGGTGACCCAGGGGGACCTCGACGAAGTCGGCCGGGCGAGCCGGCAGCTCTGGGACCGGTTGTAGTCGACGAGGGTTCGGCCGCTGTCGACCCCCTGTCGATGCCGGCGATGCCGGGGCCGCTGGACCGACTGGGTCCGCGCTCGAGCGGGACCCGACCACCGCTGTTGGGCCGCCCAGCCACCCCGCACCGGCGCTCGGAAGGGTTACCCGTGTCCGCCCTCGAACAACAGGGGTGAGACGACTCCGTGGGGAATCGACGACGGAGGAGGAGCCAGCCAGAGAGACGACCGGCGTCGTCGAGTGCCCGGAATGTGACGACGGCGGGCTCGTCGAGGACGCGGGCGGCGCGGAGCTCGTCTGTGGCGATTGTGGCCTCGTCATCGAGGAGGAGCAGATCGATCCAGGGCCGGAATGGCGCGCGTTCAACCACGCCGAGCGCCAGAGCAAGTCTCGCGTGGGCGCCCCCACCACCCAGACGATGCACGACAAGGGCCTCACGACCACCATCGACTGGAAGGACAAGGACGCCTACGGGCGGTCGCTCTCCGCGGAGAAGCGCTCCCAGATGCACCGGCTGCGCAAGTGGCAGGAGCGCATCCGGACGAAGGACGCCGGCGAGCGGAACCTGCAGTTCGCCCTCAGCGAGATCGACCGGATGGCGAGCGCGCTGGGCGTGCCCCGGTCGGTCCGCGAGGTTAGCTGCGTCATCTACCGCCGGGCCCTCGACGATGACCTCATCCGCGGCCGGTCCATCGAGGGCGTCGCCACCTCGACGCTCTACGCGGGCTGTCGCCAGGAGGGACTGCCCCGCAGCCTCAGCGAGGTCGCCGAGGTCTCCCGGGTCGAGCGCAAGGAGATCGGCCGGACCTACCGCTACGTCGCCCAGGAGCTGGGCCTCGAGATGCAACCCGTCGATCCCACGAAGTACGTCCCGCGGTTCGCCTCGGGGCTCGACCTATCCGAGGAGACCCAGGCGAAGGCCAACGAGATCATCCGGACGACCGCCGAAGCGGGCCTCCTCTCGGGGAAGTCCCCCACCGGGTTCGCGGCGGCCGCCATCTACGCCGCCACGCTGCTCTGCAACGAGAAGCGCACCCAGCGCGAGGTCGCCGAGGTCGCCCAGGTGACCGAGGTCACCATCCGGAACCGGTACCAGGAGCAGATCGAGGCGATGGGCATCCACTGACGGGGCGCCTGCCCGAGCGATGGAGCGCCCGGCTGGGCCGGCGAGGCGGCCCGGGGGGAGCCCGCCCCCGAATACGCGCCCTGATCCGCCCACGGCGGTTGGTGGGTAGTGCAGTAAGGCAGTTACTGGCAAACGGTACGGTTGATATCTTCCCCGATCGGAAGGGCGACGGATTCATTGCACCGGACGTGTCGGGCGACGATATCTCCTCCCACGTGGAGGACATCGGCGGACCAGGCCGTGGGTTCGACGTCGAGTCGACCGCCAAGGGCCCACGCGCGGCGAACCTGCAGCGAGCGTAGCTCGCGCCAGTATTCCCGTTCGCTCACCTGGCTCGCGGCGGCGATCCCCGATCCCGGTCAGGGACGGAGTCGACCACCCCCGGTCGCGGCGCTCGACGCTGGAGGTCGAACCGGACCCTCGCCGAGGAGCGCCGTCGTCACGCCCGTCACTCGTACTCGATCGTCGCTGGCGGCTTGTGGGTCACGTCGTAGACGACCCTGGCCACGCTGTCCAGCGACCCGGTGATGCGGCTCTGGATGCGCTGGAGGTCGGCCCACTCGACCTCCTGGGCCCGGGCCGTCATGCCGTCGCGGCTCTCCACCGACCGCACCGCGACGACCCAGCCGTGGACCCGGTTGTCGCCCTTCACGCCCGTGGCCTTGCCCAGGATGGCTGCGAAGGCTTGCCAGGGGTCGTAGTCCTCGAGCTCCGCCTCGACGACGGCCGTCGCCTCCCGGACCACCGCGAGCTTCTCCTCGGTGACCTCGCCGACGATACGCACCGCGAGGCCCGGACCCGGGAACGGCATCCGCTCGGCGATGACCGACTCCAGGCCGAGCGCCCGGGCGACCTCGCGGACCTCGTCCTTGTAGAGCTCGCGCACGGGCTCGACGATCCCCTCGAAGTCGACGACCTCGGGCAGCCCGCCCACGTTGTGGTGGGACTTGATGGTGCCCTCCGACTCGATGCGATCGGGATAGATGGTGCCCTGGACCAGGTAGTCGGCGTCGACCTCCCGGGCGACGGCCTCGAACTCCCGGATGAACTGCTCGCCGACGGCCTTGCGTTTCGCCTCCGGGTCGGTCAAGCCGGCCAGAGCGTCGAGGAAGCGGTCCTGCGCCTCGACGATCCGGAGCCGCTCCATGTAGCCGAACGTCTCGCGAATCTCCTCGGTCTCGCCCTGGCGCATCAGGCCGGTGTCGACGTAGACGGGCGTGAGGCGGTCGCCGATGGCCTCGTGGGCGAGCGCGGCGGCCGTCGATGAGTCGACGCCGCCCGACAGCGCGATGACCGCGCTACCGTCGCCGATCTCGGCCTCGATCTCGCGCACCGCCTCGGGGATGAACGCGTCGGGGTCGACCACTTCAGGTCGCCTCCTGGCCGGGCCGCCGCCCCATTCAGGCCTCGACCTCCTCGGGCCGCTCCTGCCGGGCGAGGACCGCCTCGAGGAGCCCGACGAACGGCGGGCTCGCCCGGCCGGGACGCGACCGGAACTCGGGGTGGAACTGGGTCCCGAGGAAGTAGGGATGCTGGGGCAGCTCGAGGATCTCCATCCGGCGGCCGGCCTGGCCCGAAAACCGCAGCCCGGCGGCCTCGAGGTCGTCGATGTACTCGGGGTTCACCTCGTACCGGTGGCGGTGGCGCTCGTGGCAGGCGGTGTCGCCGTAGACCTCGGCGGCCAACGAGCCGGCCTCGATCTCGGTCTCGTGGGCGCCCAGCCGCATCGTCCCGCCCATGTCATCGACGCCGGCTTGCTCGGGGAGCAGGTCGATGACCGGGTGGGGCGTGTCCGGCGCCATCTCCGTCGAGTGGGCGTCCGCCAGGTCGAGGACGTTGCGGGCGAACTCCACGACGGCCATCTGAAAGCCGAGGCACAGCCCCAGGAACGGCACGTCGTTCTCGCGGGCGTGCCGGATGGCTTCGATCTTCCCGGCGGTCCCGCGCGCGCCGAAGCCCCCGGGGACGACGACGCCGTCCACGGCGTCGAGCTGGCCGTCCACGCCCTCCGAGATGTCCTCGGCGTGGACCCAGCTGGCGGTCACCTCCACGCCCTGGTCCAGGCCGGCGTGCTTGAGCGACTCGTGGATGGAGATGTAGGCGTCCTCGAGGCCGTATTTGCCGACGAGGGCGACCGCGACCTCGCCGCGGGTCTCCCGGGTCACCAGCTCGCGCCACTCGCTGTCGCGCTGGGCGGGCGGAAGCGCCCGGGCCCCGAGGTCGAGCTGGGCCATGACGTACTGGTCGAGGCCCTCCTCCTCGACCACGAGGGGCACCCGGTAGATGTCGTCGACGTCCGGGTTCGAGAACACGGCGTCGGTGGGCACGTCGCAGAAGAGGGCGATCTTCTCCTTGGTGGCGTCCTCCAGGCGGTCGTCACACCGGCCGACGATGACGTCGGGCTGCAGCCCGATGGAGCGAAGCTCCTTGACCGAGTGCTGGGTGGGCTTGGTCTTCTGCTCGCCGTTCTTCGAGTACGGGACGAGCGTCACGTGGGTGAAGAGGATGTCGTCGTCGTCCTCCTCGTGGGAGAACTGCCGGAGCGCCTCGAGGTAGGGCATCCCCTCGATGTCGCCGACGGTGCCGCCGACCTCGACGATGCAGACGTCGGACCCCTCGGCGGCCTCCCGGATGCGGCGCTTGATGTCGTCGGTGACGTGGGGGATGATCTGGACGGTCTTGCCGAGGTAGTCGCCGGCGCGTTCCTTCTCGATGAC
>JBDGPL010000044.1:0-23373 GCA_042219705.1 Halobacteriales archaeon
CAGGACTACGTGTTCGCGCCGGGGTTGTACCACGCGCTGGACGCGCGGTTAGCGGAGATGGCGGGGCTGGACGCGGCGTACATGAGCGGGTACTCGACGGTGCTGGGCCAGTTCGGATTTCCGGACCTGGAGATGGTGACGATGACGGAGATGGTGGAGAACGCCAAGCGGATCGTGGAGGCGACGAACCTGCCGGTGATCGCGGACTGCGACACGGGGTATGGCGGGGTGCACAACGTGCGCCGGGCGGTGCGTGAGTACGAGAAGGCAGGCGTCGCGGCGGTGCACATCGAGGACCAGACGTCGCCGAAGCGCTGCGGCCACATCGCGGGCAAGCAGATCGTGGACCGTGAGACGGCGCGGGCGCGGTTCCGGGCGGCGGTGGACGCGAAGCAGAGCGAGGACACGGTAGTGATCGCCCGGACGGACGCGTACGGTTCGGCGAACGGGGACTGGGAGGAGCACGTCGAGCGGGGTCGGATCTACGCGGACGCGGGGGTTGACCTGGTGTGGCCGGAGATGCCGGACCCGAGCCGAGCGGACGCGGTGCGGTACGCGGAGGAGCTGGGGGAGACGCACCCGGAGGTGGACCTGGCGTTCAACTACTCGTCGTCGTTCGCGTGGTCGGAGCAGGAGGACCCGCTGACGTTTGCGGAGCTGGGGGAGCTGGGGTACAAGTACATCTTCATCACGTTGTTCGCCTTGCACTCGGGGGCGCATGCGGTGTACGAGGACTTCAGCGAGTTAGCGTCGAACGCCGAGGAGGCGCAGTTCGACCTGGAGGGTCGGTACCTGGGGCACGCGACGGAGAGCCACCACGAGCTGGCGTTCGTCGACCGGTTCCAGGAGATCGAGATGGAGTTCGACCCGGAGGCGAAGCGTCGGATCGAGGAGTCGGCGGGGTTCAAGGAGGGCGAGGAGGCGCCGGTGACGACGTCCTCCGACGACGACTGACGGCCGGGACCCGACCACGATTTCAATAGTTTAATCGAGGAGTACACGGAACGACGCTGACATGGCTGAACGAATCCACGACAGAGAGTTCGTCCGGACGTTCTTCACCTCGCCGACCGCGGTCGAGGGCGAGGAGGACTCCGCGAAGATGCTTCGGAGCGCCGCCGGGCTCCGGGGGCTTCAGGCACCCGACGTCTGGGTCCCGGACAACGAGGACGCGACGGCCCCCTCGATGCGCGACGAGGGCGCCGAGAACATCGTCGAGGTCGTCGCCGAACACGGTGCCGACTTCCCCGGCGAGATCCACCCCCGGGTCGTCTGGCACCGCGACGATGCGGAAGCCCGCTACCAGGGCTTTCAGCACATGCTGCAGATCGCCGACCCCGACCGCGGAGCCGTCGAGCACATCGACGGGTTCGTCATCCCCGAGGTCGGCGACATCGACGACTGGAAGAAGGCCGACGAGTTCATCACCGCCGTCGAGCACGAGCACGACCTCGAGGAGGGCAGCCTCGCGATGTCGGTCATCATCGAGAGCGCCCAGGCCGAGCTGGCCATGGGCGAGCTCCGGGCGGAGATGGGCCGGCCGACCAACAACCTCGAACGCCTGTTCCTGCTCGTGGCCGGCGAGGTCGACTACACGAAGGACATGCGCGCCATCACGCCGACGGGCGCGCTGCCGCCGTGGCCCGAGCTGCGGCACAACATCTCCCGCGGCGCGAGCGCGGCCGGCCTCATCGCGGTCGACGGGCCCTACGACGACATCCGCGACATCGAGGGCTACCACGAGCGCATGACCGACAACCAGGCGAAGGGCATGCTCGGCATCTGGTCGCTGACGCCCGGCCAGGTCGTCGAAGCCAACGTGGCCCCGCTGCCCCCCACCGAGGGGAGCTGGCTGCTCGACGTCGGCCGGCGGAAGGTCGAGCTCGAGCCCGACGGGGACGTCCAGGTCTACGACGGCGACGGGCTGTCGCTTTCGGAGACCGCCGACGGGTACGTCCTCGCCGTCGGCGGCGAGGAGCTCGAGCTCGACGCCGAGGCGCTCCACGAGGAGCTGCTCGACCTGGTCGAGTACGTCCCGAGCATGGACGACATCGTCGACTCCATGGAGGAGTTCGAGGCGGCCAAGGAGGCCGGCCGCGGGGCCATCGCCATGGAGCAGTCGGCGACGCTCCGCCTGGACGGCGTCGAGGTCGAGCTCACCACCGACCGGATGTGGGACGAGGCCACCTACCAGGCGGCGATGACGCCCGTCAGCCTGTTCCAGGACGTCTACGAGCACCGGCCGGACCAGCACGACGAGCTGGCCGAGCGGTACGGCGAGGCGGTCGTGGAACGGGCGATGGCCGTCGGCGACTGACGGGCCACGCGTCCGACTCCCGACCCCCGGCCCCGTCCGGAGACGGGGACAGGCCCGGTCCCTCAGATGGACTCGATCCGTTCGTAGTCGTCGTCGAGCGCCGCGGCGTCCTCGGGCAGCAGCGCCACCACCAGGTACTCGACGTAGTCCTCGAAGTAGTCGACGAGCGCCGCGATGCGCTCGGAGTCGAGCGCCTCGAGGGAGTCGAGCAGCATGAACGGGACCGTCTCGTGGACCTCGTGGGCCAGGTTGCCCGCCAGCGCGAAGACCAGCCCGGTCACCTCCCGCTCGCTCTCGCTCAGGTGGGCGACATCGTCCTCGTAGAAGGTGTCGCCGTCGGTCCGCCGGACGACGTGGATCTCGAAGGTGTGCTCGGCCACCCCGCTGCCGCCGGCGTCGCGCTCGACTCGCTCGATCCAGATGCGGTCGATGTTCTCGTAACCGAGCCGCTCCAGCACGGCCTCCATCCGGTCGTTGAAGGCCTCGACGGCACGGGCCTCGATGCGTTCGATCCGGGTCCGGCGGTCCTCGAGCTCGGCCTGGACCGCCGCGCGGCGGTCCTCGAGCGTCTCGCGCTCCTCGAGCCGTTCGTCGAGCTCGTCGAGCTCCTCGTCGAGGCGCTCGACCTCGGCGGCGAGCTGGTCGGCCTCGACCTCGAGCCGGCTGGCCTCGCGGTGGAGCTCGAGCGTCTCCCCGAACTCCTCGTCCTCGAAGGCGTCCACGTCGGCCTCGAGCTCCTCGACGGTCGCCTCGAGCTCCTCTCTGCGCTCCCGGAGCCGCTCGATGCGGGCCTCGCCGTCGGCGAGCTCGCCCTCGATTCGGTCGAGGCGGTCCTCGAGCGTCGTGCGTCGCTCGCGCCGGTCCTCGAGCTCGGCGCGCTCGTCCTCGAGGTCGTCGATCTCGGCCGCGATGTCGGCCCGCTCCTCGACCGTCGAGGCGCTCAGCTCCCGGAGCCGGTCGACGGTCTCGGCGATCTGGTCGGTCCCGACCGCCGTGCCGCACGTCCAGCAGGTGACCTGCTCGCCGTCGGCGACGAGCTGGTCGGTGAGATCGCCCCCTGCGGCGTCGCCGAGGTCGGCGAACACGCCCGGCCGGCCCTCGAGGGTCTCCTCGTTGAACCGGATGACCTGCTGGAGCGTGCTCACCGTGGAGTCGACGGCCTGCTTGCGGTCGCGTAGCCGACGGAGCTCCTCGTCGATGCGCTCGAGCTCGTCGTCGTCGACCGCGGCCAGGTCGTCCAGCTCCTCGGCGAGCTCCGCCCGCTCCTCGGCGAGGGCCTCGACGCTCTCGCGCTCCGTCTCGAGGTCGTGGCGGACCCGTTCGAGGTCGTTCCGGGCCGACCGGAGCTCCTCGAGGGTCGCCTCCAGGGCCGACTCCGTCTCGCGGGACTCCTCGACGTCGGCCGACGCGAGCTCGTCCTCGACGGCGGCGAGCTCCTCCCTGAGCGATTCGAGCTCCGCCTCGCGCTCGGCGCGCTCGGTCTCGAGGCGGTCGCGTCGGTCCTCGGCTTGGTCGAGCGCGTCGAGTTCTTCCTGGAGCTCGCGCTTCTCGGCCTGGAGGCGCTCGATGTCGGCCTCGATCGCGGCCGTGTCGACCGGCCGCATCACGACCTCGCGCAGATCGTCGTCGCGGTCGATGGCACGGCGGGCGTCGTTCGTCTCCAGGAGGAACGCGAAGAGGTCGGCGAGCTCGACGTCGTCGCCGTCGAGGTAGGGTTCTCCCCCCGTCGCGATTGACCCGTTTCGCCGGGTGAGCGTCCGCGTGTACCGGGCGTCCCCGAGGGCGAGTTCGACGGCCCCTTCGTCGGCGTCGGCCTTCAGCGAGATGTCGTCGCTGCCGACGGCCGCCATGATCGCCCGGAGGAACGAGGTCCGGTTCGTCGCGTTCCGCCCGGCTAACAGCGTCACGCCCGGGGAGAACTCGACGGTGGAGGCGTCGATGCCGCCGACGTTCTCGACCGCTACCCGGACGTGCTCGGGGTCGGCCGGAGACTGGTCCATACGGGGGGTGAGTCGCATCGCGGCGGGTTAAACTCTTACCTCATGGAGCCGCGGTGTCGACCGCCAGCGTGAACATCTTCGGGATGGAAGCGAGGGGCGATGGGGGTCTGTTGTTCCGTATGAGCGCGATCCCGGGCGGGCTGGCAACCGACCAGCAGCCCCCGATGACCATCCCGTTGCGGCACTTCCTCGTCGGGCTCGGGTTCCTCGTCCTCGCCGTGGTGCTCGGGACCCTCGCCGCCGCCGAGCCGACCCTCGCCAGCGGCTCGCTGGCCCACGTCCACCTCGCGCTCGTCGGGTGGGTCTGCGTGACCATCATGGGGGCCATGACCCAGTTCGTGCCCGTCTGGTCGGGGACGCAGCTGCACTCCAGGCGACTGGCCGTCGTCCAGCTCTGGCTCGTCACGGCCGGCCTGTTGGGGTTCGCGGCGGCCCTCCTGGCCGGCCGGCTGGCGTGGCTGCCGGCCTTCGGGGCGCTCATGCTGGCCGGGTTCTGGGTGTTCGCCTACAACATCGCGCGGACGCTGGCCGGTGCCGCTCCCTACGACGTGACCGAGCGCCACTTCCTGGTCGCGCTCGGGTTCTTCGTCCTGTTGACGGTCCTCGGGTTCCTGCTCGCGCTCGACTTCGCGGTCCCGTTCCTCGGTGACATCGGCCTTCCCCGGCCGCGGGTCGTCATGGCCCACGCCACGCTCGCCGTGTTCGGGGCCGTGCTGACCACCGTGTTCGGGGCGCTCTACCAGCTGGCGACGATGTTCACGCAGACCGAGCTCGGCCGCGTCGACGTCGCACTGCAGCGGTTCGAGGAGGCCGCGTACCCGGTCGGCGTCCTCGCGCTGGCCGGGGGACGACTCGGCGCGTTCACCACGGTGGCGACCGTCGGCGGACTCCTCGTGGCCGCCGGCGCGCTCTGCGTCGCCGTCGTGCTCGCCCGCCGGCTCCTTTCGTCACAGGTCGGCTGGTCGCCGATGCTCCGTCGGTACGCCGCGGTGGTGCCGGCGACGGCGGCCTGGGCGGCGCTCGCCGTCCCGGTCTGGATCGCCCGGCCGCTCGCCCCCGCCGCGCTTCTGGGGGCCCCGGGGGCCGGCCACCTGCTCGTCGTGGGCGTCGTCGGCTTCGTTGTCCTCGGGACCCTCTATCACGTCGTCCCGTTCATCATCTGGGTCCACCGGTACAGCGACCGGCTGGGCCTCGAGCCGGTGCCGATGGTCGACGACCTCTACCACGAGCGGCTCGCCCACCTCGAGTTCGTGGTGACCGGAGCGGGGGGACTCGCCCTGATCGTCGCCGAGTACGCCGCCGTGCCGCGGGAGCTGCTGGTGGCGGCCGGGGCCCTGACCGCGGTCGGGCTGGGGGTCTTTTCGGTCACGCTGCTCCTCGTCGTCCGTGACCACAGCCCCCAGTCGGTCCGCGAGCTGCTGCTCGGCCGGCTCGCGGTGTGACCGCCCCCAATAGCCGGCCACCCGCGGAGGAACGGTTCGCGACCGGCTAGTCGCCGCCCGGTCCGTCTGGCCGCCCCGGCTGGATCGGGCCGGGCTCGTCCGCCGGGGCGGCTACCGATCCCGTCTCGAGGAACCGCTCCTCCATCCCGGCGAGCTGGTCGTTGGTGTCGTCGCTCGCGTGGTGCATCCCGGCGACGCGGACGCGCACGAGGTCGTAGTCGTGGCGGTCGACGAGCCCGTTCCAGGCCCGGAACGCCCCCTGGGCGAGGGTGTGCGCCTGGGGACAGAACGGCGTCGTGGGCGTGAACGCGGCCCACAGGACCGACGGGTCGTCGGCGTCCTCGGCGTACCGGAAGCCGGCGTCGGGGTGACGGCGGTCGAGGTTGAGCTGGGCCAGGTTGTACCCGAAGGTCATGTCGTAGACGCCGCGCTCCTCGAAGAGTTCCGCGGCCGTCCGGTGGACGGCGACGTGGTCGTCGCCCTCGAGCACGTCGTGGTCCTCGAGGAACTCCCCGGCGGCCGGAAGGTTCTCGGGGACGTAGGCGTCCGGCGGGTCGAACAGCTCGTCGTCGGCCGCGGAGAACGGTGACGGGGCGTCCTGCATGCCCGGAGGTAGTGGCCCCACGGTGCTATGCTTCGGCCCGAACATCTTCGGGCCAAGGGCTTGGCCGGGGCGGCGCCTGGGTACGGGCATGGCCGCTTCCGAGTACGTCGATGCGACGGCCGCGCCGTCCGACCGCCCCCGGGAGTTCATCGACGCCCGGGACCTCCCCCCGCCCAAGCCACTCCAGCGGACCCTCGAGACGCTCGCCGAGCTCGACGACGACACTGTCCTCGTCCAGCTCAACGACCGCGCCCCCCAGCTGCTCTACCCCAAGCTCGACGACCGGGGCTACCGCCACGAGACGGTCGAGGTGGACGACGGCGTCGTCACGGTCGTCTGGTTGGATTGAACGACGCGCCGATTGACGCGGCGATTTGGACGACCCGCGGCGGCTACTCCTTGGGGAGCGTCGCCACGAACTCGCCCGGGCCGCGCTCTTCGACCGCGTAGCCGTCGGCGTCGAACGACGGGACCTCGGCCTGGAACTCGTAGAACAGGGGTTTCGGTTCGTGGTCGTTCACGATGGTGAGCGCCTCGCCGCTCTCGAGCTCCTCGAACGCCTCGTGGATCATCGGATGGCGTTCCGGCGGCGGGACGTCCCGGAGGTCCAGGGTCTGTTCGGTCATGCGCGTTGGACTATCCTTGGCGGCGGCGAGGGGCTTTCCCCGAACATCTTCACTCCCGCGTGATGGCGACGTGCCATTCGTCGTCCGCGACGCGAGTGGTGTCGTACGTGAATCCCCGAGCCTCGATGACCGAGTAAAGCGGCTCGGGCTCGAAGCTGTTGACCAGCCGGAGGGTCTCCCCGGCCGCGAGGTCGTCGAGGGCTGCCATGATGTCGTCGAACGGCTCGCCGTCGATCTCGCGGACGTCGAGCTCGCGGTCGAACGTCGCCGGCTTCTCGCTCATCGGCGCCCCGTTTTCCCGGCGGGCGGATGGACCTTGCGCCGATGATGTTCGCCTCCGCGCCGTCTCGACGCCGGGAACCCGGACATGTTCGGCCACAGGCCCGTGTTTCCGGGCCGGTACTGGTCGGATAGATGCCCCAAGCCGTTCTCACCCTCACGCTCCCCGAGGACGTCTGGCTCGGCCGGCTCACCCGGTCGCATCCGGCCGTCCGGTTCCGGGTCCTGTCCGCCTTCGCTGGGGACTCGGCCGGCGTGGCGCTCGTCGAACTCGTCGGCCCCGGCTTCGAGGACGTTCTCGCCGCGATGGCGACGGTCGACGCGCTGACCGACCTGGACGTCCTCCAGCGCGGGGGCGACCGGGTCCTGCTGCAATTCGAGACCACGCTCCCGCTGCTCCTGCGCCCGGTCCAGGACTCGGGGACCCCGCTCTCCCTGCCCTTCGAAATCGTCGACGGCGAGGCCGTCTGGGAGCTGACCGCGTCGCGGGACCGGCTGTCGGCCCTCGGCGAGCAGCTCGACGCGTTCGGCATCCAGTACGAGGTCGACCGCGTCCGGGAGGAGGTCGACCCCGGCCGGGTGCTGACCGACCGTCAGCGGGACCTGGTTCGGGCCGCCATCGAGCACGGCTATTACGACACCCCGCGGACCTGCTCGCTCACCGAGCTCGCCGACGAGCTCGGCCTGGCGGTCTCGACGAGTAGCGAGATCCTCCATCGGGCCGAGGGTCGGGTCATGAAGCGGTTCGTGGCGCCCGGCGGAGCCCCCGGCGATCCGGCCGCCGCTTCGGCGGAGTGAGCTAACCCCCCACGATATACTGGGACGGCCGCCCCGTGTCGATTTCCGTTCCGGATGGCTTCCCCCTCGTCGGGCCGTCTCGGCGGCCGGTAGCCACCGGTCTCGGGGCTCAACACCCCGCTCGACCCGACCGTTCGCACCGTGGGTCGCCCCCGACCGACCGTCGGCTGATGCCCACGATATATAGGGGCCCACATATATGCGGCCGTGGACTTAGGTAACGCGAGCTCTTTCCACCGATGATGAGCCCAGGTATCCGCGCGGAGGTTCGGGTCGACGGGCCGACGGTCTGCCCCATCGCCCGGCTCTCGGCGGAGACGGGCGAGTCGAGCTACTCCATCTCCAAGAGCGTCGACCCGGCCGGGTCGGGCACGGTGACCGAGGAGTTCATGCTCGACGCGGATGCCCCCGTCGACGGGGCGAGCCTCGGCGTGGACGACCTGGGGGAGGTGTTCTCCTACGGCGCCAAGCGCGTCTACCGCTTCAGCCGACCCGGGGGTCGCGGCTGTCCCTGCGAGTGCGTCGAGCAGTACGACTCGCCGGTGGTCGACGTCCACACCCGGGACGGCGCCCTGTACCTCGCGTTCCACGCCGCGGACATCGAGATGGTCCAGGACATCATCGGGACGCTGCGGGAGCGGTACCCGGACCTCGACGTCCAGCGGCTGCTGCGCTCCCGGCGCGACCAGTCCGACCAGCACCTCGTGTTCGTCGACCGGAGCGAGCTCACCGACCGCCAGCGCGAGGTCCTCGAGACCGCCCACGAGATGGGCTACTTCGAGCACCCGAAGGGCGCCAACGCGGGGGAGGTCGCCGAGGCCCTCGGCATCACGACCTCGACGTTCACCGAGCACCTCGCGTCCGCCCAGAAGAAGCTCCTCGGCGCCATCCTCTCGGCCTGACGGCGCCGTCGGGGTGGCGACCGGCCGATCGGCAGGACTCACGCCGCCGCCCGTCGCCGGGCCCTACGGCCGGCCGAGCTGCTCGAAGTCGACCGCCGACACGCTCGCATCGCAGACCACACAGCCCTCCTCGAGCATCAGCTCCTGGATACCCACGTCCACGGTGACCTGTTCGTCGCACTCGGGGCAGGTGAACCGGTACGTGCCTTCTAGCGGTACTCCCCGCACGACAGTGACGCTTCCGTGGCCCCCGAGTAAGCCTTAGTTCCAGCATTTTATGGGAGTTCTTTGAAACGTCGGCCGGCGGTCACTCCCCGGTTCGAGGGGGCCGCTCAGGTGTCGAGGATGGTCCGGAGGAGCTTGCGCTGGGCCGCCCGGAGGTGTTCGGAGAAGGTGGACGTGTTGATGTCGAGGGCCTCGGCGACCTCGCCGGCGTTCGCCCCCTGGCCGTGTTCGAAGTAGCCCATCCGGTGGGCGGTCTCCAATACCTCGCGCTGGCGGGCCGTGAGCTCGCTGCGGTCCAGCAGGACGAGGTCGCTCGAGGTGTCCTCGGCGCTCGAGTGCAGGAGCCGCTTGACGGTGACGCCGGAGAACTCCTCGCGGAGGCCGCCGAGCACCTCCCTGAGCTGCTCCATCCCGGTGGTGTGGAAGGTCACGTAGAGGACCCCGTCGCGGGCGTGCACGTCCGTGACCGGACACCCAAGCCGTTCGATGCGCTCACAAATGCAGCCGTCGTGGGACCGGTCGAACCGGTAGACTCGCTTGTCGCCGTAGGAGAACACCTCGGCCAGCTCGTCGTCGAGCTCCTCCGGCGCCACGCCGGTCGCCGAATCCAGCACGAACTCCTCCGTCACCGAATCGGCCGTCGCGCCGGCCGTCGCCATCGCGACGCCGTTACACGCCGCGTCCGCCGTCGAGGAGACGCCCGCGACCGGGCAGTCCTCACCGTCGCTGACTTTCAACTCCGCGCGGATGCCCATACGGTTACTAACCGCCAAGGACGTCAAATCAAAACACCCTGTATTTGATGGGTTGCTTTATCCCCCACATATTATGGGGCAGCTTATACCGTGGCGCGCCGGGGGCTTGACGTCCGACCGACGACGGTACTTGGCTATAATTATTTTCAATAATGGCCCATTCGCCCGGTCCCCAACGGGGCCAGCAGGTCGGCTGCTCGAACAGGCCCAGATCCACTCCATGTGGCGGCCGGTCGGCCGATTTCGGCGCGGTTTCGGGGCCTGAGGAGGCCATCCAGGGTCTCCGGGCGGGATCGGGCCAGGAATGGGAACCGGCCGGTGTCGTCCCGGGGCGTCCCACGGGCCGGCCTCGTCGCCCTTCGACACCTGGCCGGACGGCGGCCGGGCCGGCGGGTCGGCGGCCGGTGTTCCCGGCGTCCCGCCGGTCCCGGCACCCGGTTCGGGATGGGGGTCGGCGGTTCCGCTCGGCGGCCGGTCGGTTCCGCCGGGGCGGGAGCTGGCCGTCCCGGTCGGCAGCGCTGGTTCCACCGAACGGTTTGTAACTCCTTTTGTCCTCGTTACCCGGGTTCGAGCCGTATTTCTCTGGCGGCTTGGCGGGGCGGCAGCGGCCACCTCGACCGGATCTGTCCTCGTTCGACGGCCGGGTGGCACGGCCATCGCCAGCGGACCCGCAATCGTTAATCCACGCCGCCGTGACGACGAGCCGTGGTCGAGGCCTTCGCGTCGGTTCCGGACCTCCTCCGGCTCGCCGCGCTCCCGGGGCTGGGGTGGGCGGCCTGGCGTGACCACCGCACCCGCCGGGTGCCGGGCCGGCTCTGGTGGCCGCTGGTGGGCCTCGGGATCGTCCTCCTCGCCTGGGAGGGCTACGAGGCCGTGGGCCGGTCGGCGCTGGCCGGCCGGCTGTTCCTGCTCCGGGCCGGCATCAGCGTCGGCCTGCTCGTGCCGCTCGCGGTGGCCTTCTACCGGTTCCACCTCGTCGGCGGCGCGGACGCGAAGGCCTTCGTCGCGCTGGCGGTGCTGTTCCCGACGTACCCGACCTACCACCTCGGCGTGACCGTGCTGCCGCTCGTCCGCCCGCCGCTGGGGGTTCTCTCGCTGAGTGCCGTGACCAACGGCGCCCTCATCGGCCTGTTCTACCCGGCCTGGCTGGTCGCCCGGAACGCCGTCGCCGGGGCCTGGTCCCCCGCGATGGTGCGGGCCAAGCGGGTGCCCTGGACGGCGCTGCCGACGACCCACGGCCGGCTGGCGGAGACGCCGGAGGGCCGGACGCTCGGTGGCCTTGACCTCGACGCCCTCCGCATGTATCTGCGGTGGCGAAAGCGTTCGCTCGTCGACCTGCGTGAACGCCCGGCCGCGCTCCGCGACCCCACCACGGTCCCCGCCGAGCCCGGCGCGCCCACCGACGGCCGCGTCGACCCAGCCGAGGCGACCGACACGGACCGGTCGGTCGATGCGCCCGCGCCCGACGGGGTTTCGGCGTCACGGGAGCCAGACGATCCGTGGGCCGCCGAGGCCTTCCTCGGGTCCGTCGACGACGCCTACGGCACCACGCCGGACCAGCTCCGGGCGGGCCTGGAGCTGCTCAGCCACGCCGACCGGGTGTGGGTCTCGCCGGGGCTGCCGTACCTGGTGCCCGTCGTCGCCGGGGTGGTGCTCGCGCTGACCTACGGCGACCTGCTTTACGCGGGGCTCCGGGCCGTCGGGCTAGGCTGAGGTCACCGGGAACCGGCCGCCCCCGCGTCATACCGGGGCGTCCCGAGCTCGAGCATTGTCGCCAGCCCCGGCGGGGCCTCGTGAACCCGCGGGACGGCGTTCACGACGACGCCCGGCGTCGCCACGTCGCCGTGGAACCCGCCCGCGACGACCGTTTCGACGTCGGGGACGCCCTCGATGGTCACCGCGTCGTGGGGTTCGGCAGCCCCGACGGACAGGCTGAGGTCGAGCTCGATGGCGGGTTCGCCGTCGACGACGCCCGTGGCGACCTGGTGGATGCCGGCGGCCTCCCCCGGCTCGACCGTCACGTGGGCGGTGACCGTTCGGTCCTCGGCCACCACCGGCTCGACGGTCTCCTCGACCGCCTCGAGGGCCCATCCCAGGCCGTCGGCGAGCATGGCTACGGACTCGGGCAGCCCGACGTGGCCGCCCTCCCGGGCGACGCGGTCCTCCCACGTCTCGACTGCCAGGCCAGCCCCGATCTTCGCCTGGAGCGGGCCGCGACGGGCCGCGGCGTCCTGGACCCGCTCGACCCGCACGGCCTCGACCGACCGGCACGGGGCGGAGAGGACGGCCGGCAGCACGTCCATGGCGAACCCCGGGTTGATACCCGTGCCGAGGCAGGTGACGCCGTGCTCCCGGGCGTCGTCGTCGAGCCGCTGTGCAGCGTCCGGGTGGGCCCGCCACGGATAGGCCAGCTCCTCGGCGGTCGAGACGACGTCGGCGCCGGCCGCCATCGCCTCGACGAGCTGGGGTTCGACCGCCTCGATAGCCGACGCCGTCGCGTGGAACACGACGTCCGGGTCGGCGTCGAGCGCCCCGGCGTCGTCGACGACCGCGACGTCGAGGTCGCGGCCGAGTCCCGCCGCCCGCCCGAGGTCTTCCCCGACGATGTCGGGGTCGATATCGACGGCCCCGACGAAGGCGATGCCGCGCTCGACGGCGGTCTCGACGATGCGGCGCCCGATGGGTCCGACCCCATACTGGACGGCGGTGACGCGCATGGGCGACCGGTTCGTGGGGTTGGCTCATACCGGTTCCGCCACGGCCCACGCGAAACCCCTATCCGGTTCCCGCCCCCACGGCCCACCATGTCCAGCGACGGCGTCGACCTCGACTTCGAGGACGGCCTGGTGCCCGCGGTCGCCCAGGACGTCGACACGGGGGAGGTGCTGATGCTCGCGTACGTCGACGCCGAGGCCGTCGAGCGTACCATCGAAACGGGGCTGGCCCACTACCGCTCGCGCAGCCGCGGGGAGCTCTGGCAGAAGGGCGAGTCCAGCGGCCACGTCCAGCGGGTCGCCGAGGTGCGGGTCGACTGCGACGGCGACGCCCTGCTCTACCTGGTCGACCAGCAGGGCGGCGCCTGCCACACGGGTTACCGCTCGTGCTTCTACCGCACGCTCGACGGCGAGGTCGTCGGCGAGCGGGTGTTCGACCCGGACGACGCGTACGCCTGAGCCGGCCATGTCCGACGCCGCTCCCGCGGAGACCACCGGCCGCATCGAGCGCCTCGAGGCCGCCGCGGACGAGCTCGAGCGCGCCGAGTCGGCGGTGGCGGCCGAGGGCGAGGCGGCCCTCCGGGAGCTCGAGTCGGCCTACGAGGACTTCCTCTCGTTCATCGACGAGAACGACGGCCGGGCGACCGGCTCGGGCCGGGAGGCGTTCCAGGCGTACGTGGCCTTCCAGGACGAGCTGGTGAGCCGGGTCGAGCGGCTGCCGGACGACCTGCTCGCCCGCGAGGCGTTCGAGACGGTCGGCGAGCTCCTGGACAAACGCCGGCTGTCCGCCGAGGACATGGAGCGGGCCCGCGAGGCGCTCGAACCGGCGGCCGAGAAGGCGGCCCTGCTCGAGGAGCGGCGGGAGGCCCGGCGGGCCTACCGGGACGCCCGCCGCGCCGTGGAAGCGCGGCTGCGCGAGGTCGAGGCGGCCATCGAGGAGCGCGAACGGCTCCTGGGGTTCGCCGACGCCGAGCTGGATGCCGACCTCGGCCCGCTCCGCGAGCCCGTCGCGGCCTACAACGACGCGGTCCGGGAGGCGTTCGCCACGTTCAAGCGATCGGCACCAGCCCGGGCGGTGCTCGACCTGCTCGACGCCGCTGGGGCCTACCCGCTGGTCGATCTGGAGCCAGCCCCGGAACCGCTGGCGGGCTACCTCCGGTCGTCGCCGGTCGGCGAGGAACCCGTGAGCCGGCTGGTCGAGCTGGCGAACTACACGCCGTCGAAGCTGAATCATTACGTCGACGACCCGGACCGGTTCCGCGCGACGGTGACGGCCAACCGGACCTACCTCGACCGGCTCGACGCCGACGGGCTGACCGTGGATTGGCCGCCGCCGCCGGCCGACGAGCTGCGGTATATGGCGCGGGAGCTCGTGGCCGTCGTCGACCGCTTCGCCCCCGCGGACGTGGCGGCCCGGCTCCACGAGCTCCGGGACCTGGCCCGAACCGACGCGTACGACCGCCTCCGCGAGGCGGCCGTGGCCGCCGAGCGCCTCGACGCCGAGGAGCGCGAGCGGCTCACGTCGGGCGCCGTCGAGCGCGAGCTCGAGGCGCTCCGCGAGGAGCGCGACCGGCTCCGCGCGGCGCTCGAGGACCACCCGGAACGCTGAAACCGCAACCGTCCGGGAACTCGCGGCCCCGACACTACGCGTCGGCGGCCGCGTCCTCGAGGACCGCCCGGACCTCGTCGGCCAGCGACCGGGCCCGGTCGGCCTCGCGGGCTTCGGCGTAGATGCGGACCAGCGGCTCGGTGCCGCTGGGGCGGGCCAGCACCCAGGCGTCGCCGTAGTCCAGGCGGTACCCATCGATGGTCGTCAGCTCGGCGTCGGCCGCCCGGGCGTGGGCCTCGGCGGCCTCGACCAGCGCGGCCCGCTCGGCCTCGGAGTCGTATTCGAGGTTGTACCGGACGTTGTGGTAGCCGGCGTGGGGCTCGACGACCTCGCTCGCCGGGCGCTCGGCGCACCGTTCGAGGAACCGGGCGGCGGTGTAGGCGCCATCACGGGCGAGCCGGTAGTCCGGGAAGATGATGCCGCCGTTGCCCTCCCCCGCCACGGGGACCGACTCGCCCGCGGCCCGCAGCTCCTGGATGCGGGTGACGATGCGCGTGCTGCCGATGGGCGTCAGCTCCAGGCGGGCCCCGGCCGCCTCCGCGACGTCCACCAGCCGCTGGGAGACGTTGACGGCGGAGACGGTGACGTCGCCCGCTTCGAGGCAATCGGCGGCGAGCGCGGCCAGGGCGGCGTCGCCCTCGACGTAGGCCCCGGTCTCGTCGACGAAGATGGCCCGGTCCGCGTCGCCGTCGTGGGCCACGCCGACGTCGGCGTCGGCCGCCCGAACCAGCGACTGCAGGTCCGCCAGGTTGGCCTCGACCGGCTCTGGGTCACGGCCGGGGAACCGGCCGTCGGGCTCGGCGTGGACGGTGACGACCCGGCAGCCGAGCTCCCTGAACAGGTCGGGACTCGTTAGCGCCCCGGCGCCGTGGCCCGGGTCGACCGCCACCGTCAGGTCGGCGTCGGCGATGGCGGCCCGGTCGACCGCCGTCCTGACGCCCTCGCGGTAGCGGTCGATGACGCCGTCGAGGTCCCGGCCGGTGCCGACCGCGTCCCACCCGACGGGCGCGAAGCGCTCGGCGAGGAACGTCTCCTCGACGCGCTCCATGGCGTCGACCGCCAGCTCGACGCCGTCGGCGCCGACGAGCTTGAGGCCGTTGTACGGCGCCGGGTTATGCGAGGCGGTGACCATCACGCCCGGGACGCCCTCGGCCTCGGCGTAGGCCTGCAGCGCGGGCGTCGGGACGACCCCGAGCCGGTCGACGTCGGCGCCGACGCTCGCGAGGCCGCTCGCGGCGGCGTCGGCCAGCATCGGGCCGGTGGTACGGGTGTCCCGGCCGAGCGCGACCCGCTCGGCTCCCCAGGTCGTGCCCGCGGCCATGGCGACCCGGACGACGAAGCCGGGCGTGAGGGTCTCGTTGGCGACCCCCCGCGTTCCACTCGACCCGAACACCTGCATGCGCGACCCCTGGACGGGCCTGGGCAAAGGGGTTCCGGAGCAGCCGTCGGCGACGGGAACCGGGTCCGGTCAGTCGCCCGCCAGCAGGGCGAGGAGCGCCGCCGCGGCGACCAACTCCGCGAGGAGCGAGGCGGTCTCGAGCGGCCCCGCCAGGGCGTGGTCGAGGAACCAGTCGAGCGTGATCGACTCCGTCCCCGCCGCGGCCCCGACCAGCAGCAGCGGCCGGTGGCCCCCGAGGTGCCACCCGAAGTAGGCGACGGCGAAGCCGAGCATGGCGACGACGCCGGCCGCGTAGTACGGCCGGCGGTTCGCGGCCCGGCTGGCGGCGTAGAGGCCTGCCAGGACCGCGAGCCCGGAACCGACGAACAGGGGCCACCGGACGTCCCGCGGCAGCCAGAACCCCGCGCCGAGCCACCGCAGCCAGTTGCGGACGCCGAGCGCGAGGTGGATGAGCCCGGCGGCGAAGGCCAGCTGGGCGGCGACGAACTCGAGGACCGCACGCCTCCGCTCCTCCATGGGCCGGCCAGGCGAGCCACCGGTTTGGCTCCGTCGGTGCCTGCCGTCTTCGCCGGGAGTGTGCCATCACGGCGCCGGAACGCCTATCGGCCCGGGCCGTGGGCCGTGGGGCATGGACGACCTCGCCGGGGACCGGGTCCACGCCGGTCGCGACGGGGCCGCCGAACTGGTCGTGGCCGCTGCGCCCGGGCTCGTGACCGTCGCCATCGGGGCCGCCCGCGTCGGCGAGGTCGAGGTCGCCCGTCGGTGTTCGCCGGCGGACGTGGCGGCCGTCTCCGGCGGCAATGGCCGTGGCCCTCGACTGGCGGTCGCGACCGACGACGACGTCCTGCTGGCCCGCGAACCCGCCGTCGAAGCGCTCGAGCCCGCCGGCTTCGGCCCCGCCGCGGCCGCGTCGATCGACGGCGACCGCGTCGTCGCCGGGTCGACGAACGGCGTCGTCGAGGTCAGCCTCGGGGACGGGTGGGTGACGGCCGGCGAGCTGCTGGCCGCCCCCACGGCCATCGCCGGCGACCTCGTCGGGGCGGCCGAAGGCGTCTTCCGGGTCACCGCGGACGAACTCCGCCCCGCCGGGCTCAGCGACGTCGCCGACGTCGCCCGGGCGGCCGGGGTCCCGCTGGCGGCGACGGCCGACGGGCTCTTCGAGCTCGGGAACGGCTGGCTGGACGTCCTGCCCGGCGAGGTCGAGCTCGTGGCCGGGGCGTCCGACGGCCGGGCCCACGCGGCGACCGCCGATGCATGCTACGGCCGAGGTGACGACCGCTGGCAGCCCGTCGAGCTGCCGACCGACGACGCGGTCCGGGCGGTCGCCTACGGCGACCGGACCTACGCCCTGACGGCCGCCGGCGACCTGCTCGTCGAGGCGGAAGCGGGCTGGCGACACGAGCCGCTCGGCCTCGAGGGCGTCCGGGCGGCAGCCGTGCTGTGACGCGACGGAGGGCCGTGGCCGGTTCGTCCCGGCGTCGTGGCCGCCCGGCCCGGGCCACCCGAAGGCGCGGGACCGAAAACGGGTTTAGCTCGGCGGGTGAGCCCCGCGTATGATCGTCAGCGGGTCGGCCTCCCAGTCCCTCGCCGCGTCGCTCGCCGCCGAGACGGGCCGGCCGCTCGCGATGGTCGACGTCGAGCGGTTCCCCGACGGGGAACTGCTGGCCAGCGTCCCCGACTACGCCAGCGAGGAGGCGGTCGTCGTCGCGGCGACCGTCTCCGACGAGGCGCACGTCGAGCTGCTCCAGCTCCAGGACGCGGTGCGCGAGGCCGGTGCCGACCGGATCACCACCGTGCTGCCGTACATGGGCTACGCCCGGCAGGACAAGCCGTTCGAGGCGGGCCAACCGGTCTCCGCCCGGGCGATCGCCCGGGCGGTCGGAACCGGGACCGACCGCGTGCTGGTCGTCAACCCCCACGCGGCGGCCGTGACCGACTACTTCGACGTCCCGGCGGCGGCACTCGACGCGGCCGACCGGCTGGCCGAGCCGCTGCCGGCCGACCTGGCCGACCCGCTGTTCCTCGCGCCGGACGCCAACGCCAGGGACATCGCCGAGACCGTCCGGGACGCCTACGGCCCCGGGGACGTCGACCACTTCGAGAAGACCCGCGTGTCGAGCACCGAGGTCGAGGTCGCCCCCAGCGGCGCCACGGTCGCCGACCGGGACGTGGTGGTGGTCGACGACATCATCGCCACCGGCTCGACGATGAGCGAGGCCATCGGGGTCCTGGCCGACCGCGGCGTCGGCCGGGTGTTCGTCGGCTGCGTTCACCCCGTGCTCGCGGCGGGGGCCCGGGTGCGCCTCGCCCGGGCCGGCGTCGAGGCGGTCTTCGGGACGGACACCGTGGAACGGTCGGCGAGCGCCGTGTCGGTCGCGCCGACGGTGGCCGATGCCCTCTGACCGGTCCCGGCCGGTCGGCCCCGCCGCAGCCGCGGGACCGTCGGCCGTCGCCAGGCCGTACCGACGGCTGGCGCCGTGGCTGCCAACATCAACTATATACCACCCGCGCGCCGTGTCACGGACACCGATCCCCGGCGACGCCGGGTGAGCACCTCGCAGATGTCCACGTCCAAGGCGACCGTCCTCGTGGTCGACGACGAGCGGGAGATCGCCGACCTCTACGCCCGCTGGCTCGAGGACGACTACGACGTCGTCGTGGCCTACACCGGCCAGGAGGCGCTCGAGGCCCTGGACGAGGCCATCGACGTCGTGCTGCTCGACCGGCGCATCCCGGACCTCCACGGCGACGAGGTCCTCGAGCGCATCAACGAGCGGGGCCTCTCCTGCTGGGTGGCGATGGTGACCGCCGTCGAGCCGGACCTCGACATCCTCGAGATGGGGTTCGACGACTACCTGGTCAAGCCGGTCACGGGGGAGACGCTCCGGGAGACTGTCGCGACGCTCGTCGCCCGGGAGGAGTACGACGCCGGGCTCCGGGAGTACTTCGCGGACGTCTCGAAGTGGGCCGTCCTCCGGGCGAAGCACACCCCGGAGGAGCTCGACCGGAGCCCGGAGTTCCGGTCGCTGGAGGAGACCATCGACCGCCAGCGCGCCGAGCTTGAGGACCTCGCCGCGGACCTCTCGGACACCGACTTCCGGAAGGTCCTCCGGGACGCCGTCGGCCCCCCGGCCGGCGAGGCCGGGTCGAGCCGGGACTGACGCGTCGACGGGCCGCTACGCGACGGTCTCCTCCAGGGGCTCGACCGCGAACCGCATCCGAACGCCCTCGACGTCCCACTCGCGCTCGTGGCCGTCCTCGACCTCGCCGAGCTCGGCTGCCCGGACCTCCTCGGCGATGAGGTCCTCGTGGCGGGCGACCAGCCGGCCGACGCGTTCGTCGAAGACCTCGACTTCGAGGCGGATGCGCTGCTCGACGGCGAGGTCGAGCTCCTTGCGCATCTCCTGGACCCGCCGGATGACCTCTCGGGCGTAGCCCTCGGCCTCGAGCTCGTCGGTCAGGCCGGTGTCGACGTAGACCGTCCCGCCGTCGAAGTCGGCGCCGACGACGTCCGCCGGCGGATGGGCGACGGGCTCGACCATGTCCTCGGTGAGCTCCACGGGGTCTCCGGTCTCGGCCTCGACCGCGGCCTCCAGCGCGGCGAGCGTCGGCTCGTCGACGCGGGCGTCGTTCAGTGCCCCCATGACCTCGCCGGCCCGGTCGCCCAGCGCCGGCCCGAGGACGCTCATGTCGGCGTCGGCGCCCCACCGGAGCTCGTCCCAGCGACCGCCCGGACCGACGACGGCCACCTCGCGGGCGTTGAGCCGCTCGGCGAGGAGGTCGGCGTGGTCGTCCAGCGCGTCGGCGACGGTCTCGTCGGTCGCGTCGACCACGACGCGGCGGACCGGCCACCGCAGCTTCCGGCCGGCCTCCTGGCGGGCGTGGGAACCGGCCTCCTCGACGGTTCGGACCGTTTCGATGGCCGACTCGAGCGGGTCGTCTCGGTAGCGGTCATCGGGCGTCGGCCAGTCACACATGTGGACCGTCGGGTGACCGGCCTCGCCGGTGAGGTGGCCGTAGATGACCTCGGCGACGAACGGCGCGTAGGGCGCCAGCAGCGCCACGACCTGCCGGAGCGCGTGGTAGAGGGTGGCGTACGCGGCGGTCTTGGCGGGGGAGTCGGCCTCCGCCCACATCCGCTCGCGGACCAGCTGGACGTAGTAGCGCGAGAGGTCGTCGACCACGAAGTCGAGCAGCGCCTCGAGCGCCCGGTCCTGCCGGAAGTCCGCCCAGCCCTCGGTCGCCTCGTCGACGACCGTCTGCAGCCGGGCGAGCAGCCACCGGTCCTCCCGCGTCAGGGCGGCGTCCTCGAGGGCCACCGCGTCGGGGTCGAACCCGTCGAGGCGCATGTAGGGAAGCGGGAACCGGAAGACGTTCCAGAGGATGTTGAGCCGCCGGGCCATCTCCCCCATCTCGTCCCAGGAGAACCGCATGTCGTCGCCCTGGGGCGATGCCGAGAGGAGAAACAGCCGCATCACGTCGCGGCCGTGACGCTCGATGGCCTCCGACGGCTCGACGACGTTGCCCACCGACTTCGACATCTTGCGGCCGTCCTCGGCGAGGGTGTGGCCGTGCATCAGGACGCCCTCGTAGGGGTTCTCCTCGAAGACCACGGTGCCCATGGCGAGCAGCGACCAGAACCAGCCCCGGGTCTGGTCGTGGGCCTCGATGATGAGGTCCATCGGCCAGAGCGCCTCGAAGTCGGCGGCCTCCTCGGGATAGTTCAGGGCGCCCCACGAGGCGACGCCGGAGTCCAGCCAGACGTCGAACACGTCGGGCACCCGGGTGTAGGTCGTGCCGTCCTCGGTGATGGTCAGGTCGTCGACGGTGGGTTTGTGGAGGTCGACGGTCTCGGGGTCGACGTCCTGGTCCGCGCGCTCGGCGAGCTCCTCGCGGGTGCCAACCACGACGACTTCGTCGACGTCGCCGTCCCAGTCCTCCGGCGTCCAGATGGGCAGCGGGATGCCCCAGTAGCGCTGCCGGGAGACGTTCCAGTCGGGCGACTCCTCGACGAAGTCCCGGAAGCGGTTGTCCCGCGCCCACTCGGGGTACCAGTCGCTCTCGGCCAGCAGGTCGAGCATCTCCGCCTTGAACTCGCTCGTGTTGATGAACCACTGGTCGGTGACGATCTGGATGATGTCCGTGTCGCACCGCCAGCACTGGCCGTAGTCGTGCACGAGGGTTTCTTCGGCGAGTAGCAGGCCCTGCCGGTCGAGGTCGGCGACGATGTCGTCGTTGGCCTCGCGGACGAAGGTGCCCGCGTAGTCGCCCGCTTCGTCGGTGAAGACGCCGTCCTCGCCGACCGGGCAGAACAGCTCAAGGCCGAGCTCACGGCCCCGCTGGAAGTCCTCCTCGCCGTGGCCGGGCGCGGAGTGGACCAGCCCGCTGCGGTCCGCCTCGACGTAGTCGGCGTGGTAGACCGTGAGCGCCCCCTCTCCCTGCGGGTGGTCGGGGACCGCCTCGGCCAGCGGGTGCTCGTACGTCCAGCCGACGAGGTCCTCACCGGGGAGCTCCTCGACGACCTCGTAGTCCGCATAGCGGCCCGCTTTGAGTACCTCCTCGACGACGGGCTCGGCGACGTAGAGCCGCTCGTGCTCGCCGTCCTTCTCCGCGCGGACGCCGACGTAGGTCAGTTCCTCGTCGACCGCGACGAAGGTATTCCCCGGCAGCGTCCAGGGCGTCGTCGTCCAGACGACGAGGGCGCCCTCGCGGTCGGCGAGGGGGAGCTTCACGTAGATGGAGGGGTCCTCCACCTCGTGGTACTCGACCTCGTTGTTCGCGATGGCCGTCTCACACCGCGGGCAGTAGCTGATGGAGCGCTTGCCTCGCTCGAGCAGGCCCCGCTCGTGGACGCGCTGAAAGCCCCACCACGCGGCCTCCATGTACGCCGGGTCGACCGTCTTGTACGGGTCGTCCCAGTCCATCCAGACGCCGATGGACTGAAACGCCGCGTTCATGGTCTCGAGGTTGTCGGCGGCGAAGGCCTTGCACTCCTCGATGAACGCCTCGACGCCGAAGTCCTGGATGTCCTTCTTGGTCTCGAAGCCCAGCTCCTCCTCGACGCCGGTCTCGATGGGGAGGCCGTGCATGTCGTAGCCGGGGCGGTCGTAGACGTCGTACCCCTGCATCCGGTGGTAGCGGATGTAGGCGTCCTTCAGGGTCTTGTTCCAGGCCGTCCCCATGTGCGGGGCGCCGGTCGTGTACGGCGGCCCGTCGAGGAAGTAGAAGTCCTCGCCGTCGGCGCGGTGCGCCTTCGTGCGCTCGTAGGCGTCTACCGCGTCCCAGTAGTCGAAGACCCGCTCCTCGACGGCGTGGGGGTCGTACTGGTCGTCGACCGCGGCGAAGCGCTCCATGGGCGGGCCTGACGCCGAGTCGGCTAAAGCGTGCGTGGTTCCCGCCGCCGGCTCGCGCGGCTCGGCGTCGCGGGGACGGTCCTCCGGGGGGCTCGGATCGGTCGGTTCGGGCATGCGTGTTCGTCTGCAGACGTCCGTGGGGCTGGTTGGCGGGCGGTGCGGACCGGGGAACGAGGCGTTAGGTGGCGGGGCTACGGGCGAGCCCCGATAATAGCGAGCGCGACGGGGCGGCCGCTGACCGGGTGTGGCCGACGGGACGCGTCGAACCGTCGCATCGTGGCCCCGAAGAGGCGGCGGCCGCCCAAAAAATTTGCTCTCCGGCGGGCGACCCCCCACGGGGCGATTGCGGGTGGACCCGCGGTTCAGAAGAACGCCCGGGCGTCCCCGGCGACGGCCTCGGGCGGCTCGTCGACGACGCCCTCGTCGTGGAGCACGGTGAAGAACGGCGAGTCGCTCCAGTAGTACTCGTCGAACACCGCCCGGCCGACCAGCTCGACGACCGGCGGCATGGCGGGCTCGTCCTCGGCGACGTACCAGGCGAAGTTGAACGCGTTGAGCCCGACGTCGCCGTAGTACGACAGCGTGTTCGCGATCCCCGCGGCGACGTCGGCGACGAGGTCGTCGTCGGGTGCGGGCACGCCGGGCTCGCCGGCCACCCCGAGCACGTGGCGGTGGTGCTTCGGCGCGAACGGGGCGAGCCAGTCGACGCCGCCCGTCGAGCCGATCCACCGGTCGCCGCCGCGCTCGGTCTCGAGGAGGTCGGCCCAGTAGGTCGCGCTGTTCGCCTCGCGGTAGTCGCGGGCGGCCTCGGTCAGCTCGGACTGGCGGTTGGTCGCCTCGTCGTCGACGAGCGTCTGGAGGTGTGGGTGGATGATGGAGCTGCCCGCCGGCCGGAGGAAGTTCATGTTGGCCGAGGCGAACCGGGCGTCCTCGTCGTAGTCGAGCACGGCCCGGATGAACTCGAGGGCGGCGGCCAGGCCGTCGCGGAACTGGGTCGCGGTGAACTCGTCGATGGGGACGTAGTGATCCTCGGTCAGCACGACCACGTTGGAGTGCGCCCCGTAGGGGTTGAGGTTCGGAAAGGAGGTGGCCTCCCCGACTGATCCCCGGTCCATGCCGATGTAGTCGGGGTACTCCGGCGTGACCTCCTCGACCGCCCCGGGACAGAAGAAGCAGTCCTCGTCGTCGCGCACGACGGCCTCGATGTCGGGGTCCTCCTCGAGCAGGAAGGACTCCGAGACGACCCGCGCCTGCCGGCCGGTCAGCGGGTCCACACGGACCTCCACCCCGACGTCGACGGACTCGAAGTCGGCGAGCGGGCTGTGGAACGTGGCGGTCTGGACGGAGCGC
>JBDGPL010000045.1:0-7619 GCA_042219705.1 Halobacteriales archaeon
AGTAGGGCCCAGCCGGGGATGGCGGCCGTTCGCGGCGCGCGTCCCGTCCCCCTCCCGGCTGGCGCGCGGTAGAGGGCGCTGACGAAACTGGTAAAGTCCCCCGTGGCTTTCGGCGGCCCATGAAGGAATACAAGATGCGGCGGGGCGAGACGCTCGAGGAGCGCGTCCCGGACCTCGAGGCCACGATCGAGGAGTACTTCGGCCCGGTCGCGGGCACGACCGACCTCGATGGCCACGAGGTCTACGTCATCGAGGAGCCCGACAACCCGGTCTTCTCGCGGGTCCTGGCGGGGGCCGGGAAGTACGCCGGCAAGAAGGACACCCTCGTCGTGGAGTTCGAGGAGCGGCCCGCCGAGGAGGTGCTCGAGGCCGCGCTGGCCGACCGGGCGGCCGACGCGGTGGACGCGAAGAACGAGTTCCTGTTGGAGGCGACCGGGCGGGACGCGAAATCGCGGCGCGATTCGATGAAGCGGGCCGTCGAGGACGACGCCGACGTCCCCGACGCGTAGCGCGGTCCGACGGCGGGCGACGCCGCCTAGTTCCCCAGCTTCTCCCGGCTGATGGAGACGCCAGACGGCGTAACGATGAGCTGGTCGTCGCCCTTCTGGACGATGTCGCCGCCGACCTCCCGGGCGACCTGTCGGAGCTCGTCGGTGATGCGCTCGACCGTGGAGTCCTTGGTCCGCAGCCGGGTGATGTCGGCGATGACCAGATCGCCGTCGTAGACGGCGTCCTTGATGTCGATGACGTCCTCCTGGCCGCCGATCTCGGCCACGTATACCTGCATCGTGGCCTCCTCGGCCGGCGCCACGCCGTCGAGGTCGAGCTCGACGTAGTCCTCGGTGGTCCGGTGGTCGGCGCCGAGTATCTTGTCCATGAAGCCCATGTTGTGCCCACGGGGTACCGCGGCGGGCATAGTTCTTGCGTCAGACGGGGTCGGGGCCGTCGCCATCGACGCCTCGGGACGGCAGATTCCGGGACGGTCGGCGCACGGTCTGCCGCTCCGACGAGGGCCGGTATCCGGCTCGCCCCCGGCGATCGCCTGGAGCCACGCCGACGGCGTCGACCGGACGGCGGCTTTCGAAATGCTTACCGCCGTGCGAGGTCCCCTCCCGGTATGATCGGCGAGATCGACCACATCGAGATCGAGGCGAGCGACGCCGAGGAGATGGCCGACTTCCTCAAGGAGCTGGGCTACGAGGAGGTCCGCCGGACCGAGCACCACGGCCTCTCCATCGAGCTCGAGCCGGGGGAGGCCGATGGCCCGCTCTTCGAGGTCCACACGGTCCAGGGCGAGGAGGTTCCCGGGATCAACCACATCGCCTTCGGCGTCGACGACGTCGAGGCCGTCTACGAGGAGCTCGAGGGCGCCGACGTCGACGACCTCGTCGAGCCGTACTACGTCGAGAAGACCGGCCGGACGATCTGTAACTTCCGCGACCCCGACGGCCGCCGCTTCCAGGTCGTCGACGAGGGCTCGACGTAGGGTTTCTTGCCGGCCGGGTACCGAGTCTGCCGCCGACTCGGGGCCCGACAGCGTTTGGCCATCGACCGCCCCCGAGCGGAGCCGCCCGGCGTCCCGTCCCGGTTGCTCCCCGCGGGGGCGGCCCGGTTCCGGAACCGATAACGCCATCCCCGGCGGCCGACGGGACGACCCCATGGACCAGCGCAACCGCTTTCGCGAGACCATCGCCGACGACGGCGTGGTCCTCGGCGCCCGCTCGGCGACCTTCTCCCCGACGGTCATCGAGGTCTACGGCCAGCTCGGCCTCGACTTCGTGTGGCTCGACTTCGAGCACACCGGCCCGAGCCCGTACGACAGCACCCGCTTCGAGGACCTGACGCGGGCGGCCGAGGCGGGCGGGACGGAGCTCCTCGTCCGGCTGCCATCGGGCGACCCGCCCCTCGTCCGGAAGGTCCTCGACGCCGGGGTCCGGAACCTCCTCATCCCCCGAGTCGACACGGCGGCGGAGGTCCGTGAAGCGGTCGAGGCGACGCGGTTCGTCTACGACGGCGCCCCCGGCGAGCGCGGGAAGGCCAGCGGCCGTTCGAGCGGCTGGGGCCACGCCACGGACTACGTCGAGACGGAGGACGAATCGGTCTGCCTGGGCGTGATGATCGAGAAGCGAACCGCCGTCGAGGCGCTCGACGACATCCTCGCGGTGCCGGACCTCGGCTTCGTCTTCATCGGGCCGTCGGACCTGTCGGTCCAGCTGGGCCATCCGACCGACAAGACCCATCCCGAGGTGCGCGAGCAGGTCGAGGCCATCGTCGAGACGGTCCGCGCGTCGGACGTGCCGCTGGGCGGCATCTCCCACGACCCGGCCGGGGCGGTCGACCTGATCGAGCGTGGCTACCAGATCGTCCGCATCGGCGGCGACCTCGAGGCCGCCAGGACGACCCTGGCCGGCCGGCTCGAAGCCGTCGAGTCGGAGCTGTAGCCCCCGCCGGCCGTCCCATCAAATGATGGAATGAGTTATAACGGTCGGCGCGCGCGCCCAAGGTGATGACGCCAGCGCTCCATTCGCTGAGCCACGTCGCGCTCGAAACGCCGGACCTCGAGGAGTCGTTGTACTGCTTCGAGGAGGCCATCGGCTTCGAGGTGGTCGAGCGGTCCGGGGGCACCGTCTACCTGCGCGCCCCGGACGAGTTCAGCCATCACTCGCTCTCGCTCGCCGAGGCCGACGAGACGGGCGTCGACCACATCGGCTGGCAGGCGGCCGACGAGGCGAGCGTCGCCGGGTTCGCGGACGCCCTCGAGGGCGAGGGCATCGACGTCACCTGGGTCGAGGCCGGCGAGGAGGCCGGCCAGGGCGAGGCCATTCGGTTCTCGACGCCGACGGGCCACCGCTTCGAGATCTTCTATCACCTCGAGTCGCCCGACGCCCCCGAGGAGAAGCGCTCGAAGCTCAGGAACAAGCCCTACGCCGACGTCGAGACCAACCCGGTCGCCCCGCGGCGCATCGACCACGTCCAGATCTGGGACGGCGACGCGCTCGAGCTCGCCCGGTGGATGTGTGAGCACCTCGGCTTCCGGGTCCAGGAGTCCTGGGACAACGCCGACGGCTCCCGGTGGGGGACGTTCATCAGCGCCAACGGGGTGAAGATCGAGGCGGCGGTGGTCCAGGACCCCGACGAGGACGCCCCGCCGAAGCTGAACCACATCGCCTACAAGGTCGGCAACAACGAGGACATCTTCGCCGCCGCCGGCGCCATGCGGGAGAAGGAGATCCCGGTCGACGGCTTCGGCCAGCACGCCATCTCCCGGGGCTCGTTCTGCTACGCCCGGGACCCGGTCTCCGACCACACCATCGAGTTCAACGGCGCCGGCTACCTCGTCTTCGACCCCGAATGGGAGCCCGTCCGGTGGCAGGAGGGCGACCTCATCGACCGGCAGTGGGCCGGCCAGCACGACGGCAGCGTCAGCGTGCCGTACTAGCGTCGTCGGGACCGCCGGACGTCGGGCTGGGGGACCGCCCGATGGGACCCGGCCAGCGCCGGGAGGATCCCACCACGCCAACCGCCGGACGGTGGGCTCGCGACGGCAAGTAGGAAGGAATTAGTAGCGCGGTTTCCGCTCTTTCGGTGGACAATGAGTCAGAGTTTGGAAGCCGCCATCCAGTCGGCCGGCAGCCCGGTCGAGCTGATGCGGGACCTCGGCGTCGGCCGCTTTACGGACCTGCCGGACGAGTACACCCACTGGATCGAGGAGCAGCTCTCCTGGAAGGAGTCGGTCGCCCTCGCCGACCAGTCCTACCACATGACGGACCTCCACGTCGAGGGCCCCGACGCGATCGACCTCTACGCCGAACACGCGGTGAACAGCTTCGAGGGCTTCGAGCCCGGCAAGGCCAAGCAGCTCGTCGTCGCCAACCCCCGCGGGGAGTTCATCGGCGACTCCATCCTCTTTTACCTCGAGGAGGATCGGCTCCTCTCCGTCGGCGCCGCCGCGGCGAACAACTGGGTCGACTACCACGCGTCGACCGGCGACGAGGACGTCGAGTCCGACTTCCAGCCCCGGCCGGTCACGATGGACGACGACCCGACCTACTTCCGGTACCAGGTCCAGGGGCCGGACGCGGTCGACACGATGGCCGACGCGGCGGACGAGCCGCTTCCCGAACTCGGCTTCTTCAACTTCGAGCCGATCACGGTCGACGGCTACGAGGTCAACCTGCTGCGACACGGCATGGCCGGCGAGGCCGGCTACGAGTTCTGGGGCCCCTACGAGTACGGCGACGCGGTCAAAGAGGCGGTGCTCGAGGCCGGCGAGGCGTACGACATCCACCGGCTCGGCGCCGAGAGCTACCAGACCGCCAACGTCCTGCTTGGCTGGCTGCCGCTGCCGATCCCGGCCATCTACACCGGCGAGGAGCTCCAGGACTACCGGGAGTGGCTCTCCGCCCGGCGGGGCATCCTCTCCATCGGCGGCAGCTTCGCCTCCGACGACATCAGCGACTACTACGTGACGCCGGTCGAGCTCGGCTACGACCGGGTCATCAACTTCGACCACGACTTCGTCGGCCGCGAGGCGCTCGAGGCGGAGATCGAGAACCCCCAGCGCCGGAAGGTCACGCTGGTCTGGGACGGCGACGACGTCGTCGACGTCTACGGCTCGCTCTTCTCGGGCGGCGACACCTACCAGTACATGGAGCTGCCCCACCCGCGGTCGTCGGCCTGTCCGTACGACCGGGTGGAGGTCGACGGCGAGCTGGTCGGCGTCTCGACGGACAAGAGCTACGTCTACCAGGAGCGCTCGATGCTCTCCCTCGCCGTGCTCGACACCGACTACGCCGAGCCGGGGACCGAGGTGACCGTCATCTGGGGCGAGCCCGCGGACAACGAGAACCCCCGGGCCGAGCGCCACGTCCAGACGGCCATCGACGCGACGGTCGCGCCGGCCCCGTACTCAGAGGACAACCGGTAGCCACCCCGCGGCGGTCGCTCCGCGACCGGCGTTCGTTTTCCGTCGGCTTCCCGCCGATCGACCCGCGCGGCCGCTCAGCCGTCCTCGAACAGGTCCTCGACCTCGCCCCGGCGGAGCGTCCCGGTCGCGGTCCGGGGGAGCTCCTCGTCGGTCGGGAGGATGACGTACCGGCGGGGCCGCTTGAAGTCAGACAGCGTCTCGTGCTCGCGGCAGTGCTCCTCGAGGTCCTCCTCGGTGACGCCCGACTCGGCGACGACGGCGGCGGCGACGACCTGGCCCCAGGTCTCGTCGGGGAGCCCGACCACGCCGGCGTCGACGACGCCCGAGTGGTCCTTCAGCGCGCGCTGGACCTCCTCGGGGTAGATGTTCTCGCCGCCGGAGATGATCATGTTGTCGAGCCGGTCGATGACGACGAGGTGGCGGTCCTCGTCGACGCGGGCGACGTCGCCCGTCCGGAGCCACCGGCCGGGCCCGGCCTCGTCGGTCGGGTCCTCGATGAAGATGGCCTCGCTCTCCTCGGGCCGGCCGATGTAGCCGTCGATCATCCGCGGGCCTCGGGCGATGATCTCGCCGTTCTCGCCGGGCTCGACCAGCGCCTCGGGGTCGGGCTTCGCCGGTGGGTCGGCGGGCTCGACCGCCCGGAGCTCCCAGAGGAACGTGCCCTTGCCGATGCTCCCCGGGTGGTCGTCCTGCTCCTCGGGGTAGGCGAAGGAGAGGTTGATGGCCGCCTCGGTCTGGCCGTAGGTGTTGAAGACGCCCTCGGTGAACGCCTCGGCCACGTCGTCGATGAGCCGCTCGGGGACCACGGCCCCGCCGGTGCGGATGTAGGACAGGGCCTCGGTGTCGGCCCAGACGTCCTCCTGGGCGTCGAGCATGGTCTCGAGCTGGGTGGGGACCGCGAGCAGGCCCGTCACGTCGTGGGCCTCGAGCGCCCGGAGGGTTTCTTCCGGCTCGAACGCGGGCTGGAGGACCAGCTCCGCGCCGACGAGGAGGTGCGCGAGGATCCACGCCAGCGTGGTGACGCCGTGGTACCACGGCGTACAGACCAGGGCCCGATCGCTCGCGGTCAGGCTCATCTCGAGGGCGGGTTGGTTCGCGCCCAGCCAGGTCTGTTCCTGGTCGACGAGGACCGCCTTGGGCTCGCCGGTCGTCCCGCTGGTGAAGAAGACCGCGGCCTCTGGGGGGTCCGACCCCGGGGGGTCGGGTTCGTAGGCGCCGTCGGCCCCGTCGAGGACGGCCTCGTAGCGCTCGGCGCTATCGACCGAGTCGGCGGCATCGCCGACGCCGATGGCCGCCTCGAGGTCGACCCGGTCGGCGACGCCGGCGGCCCGGTCGGCGGTCGTCTCGTCGAAGAGCAGCCCGGCGGCCTCGGCGGTGTCGACCATCGAGGCGAGCCCGCCGGCCTCCGCCCGGTTTGACAGCTGGACGTTCGCCCGCCGGCGCTTCATCGCGGCCAGCATCGACTCGACGGCCGGGATGCCGTTGGCCATCACCCCCGCACAACGCGCGTCGCCGAGCCGGTCGTCCAGGGCCGCGGCGAGGGCGTCGGTCCGCTCGTCGAGTTCGCGGTAGCGCAGACTCCGGCCGTCGAGGGTCGTGAGGGCGGTCGCCTCCGGGTACCGTCGGACGGCGCCCCTGAATCCCTCGAGGTAGGTCAACCGGCGCATGGGTCCCCGTCTTTTTCGGTGGCTTATAACGCTGACCGAACCGGCGTCCCGAGACCCGGGTGGGACCGGCCTAGTGGGCTGTCATGCGTCAATGGTTGAGCCCACTGTCTCGACACTTACATATCAGCTAATATTCGTTTCTACCAACGGGTGCAAGACTAAACGCGCGCCTCTTGCACATGATTCGAGACAACTTGTTGAAGCATCAGGAAAAGGTGTTGTTCAGGTGCCCGCTGTAGTATGACTCAACACCAGCGAGGGCCGGGCGAAAAGGCTATGACGGACGGTGGCGTTTTATGACGTACAATGCCTGTCAAGTTTGATGAATACGAGGAAACACACGAGGAGTTCGATTGGACGCTCCAAGAGGGCTCGAACAGCCACCGCATCCTCGCGTTTCTCGCAGATCACCCTGAACAGGGATTCACGCCGCGTGAGATCGCCGAGGCAACCGGCATCAACCGGGGCTCGGTCGGTAAGACGCTCCAGCGCCTCGAGGAGCGCCAGCTCGTCCGCCACGCCGAGCCCTACTGGGCTTTCGGGGACGACGACCGCGTAGCCGCCTACGTCGCGTCACTCGAGTCGATGCGGACGCTCGAGGGACGTGAGGGGACCGAGGACGGGGCTGACTGGGAGGCCGTCGCCGTCGACCCGCGGGAATCGTAGATGGCGACCGGCCCGTTCGACCGGGGTCACGTCGTCCGCCATCCGGCGGCATTCAAGCGCGGTGGTCGACCATACATGGTGCTTTCGTCGGCGGCAACCCACCCGTTTCACGGCGAGGAGTATCTCGTCGCTGGCTGTACCACGACCGTGCGCGAGCAAGCGATCCCGCTGCCGGACGAGGTGTGGACCGTCGGTCAGCCGGCCGAGCCGACGTGGTTGTCACCGTGGTATCTCATGACGATCAAACACGCGAACATCGAATACGGGCTGGGCGAGATCGAGCCGGGGACCGTCGACCAGGTGGCCCGGGCCGTCGCTCGACAGGTGGGCCTCGATGTCTAGTGCTCCGTCAATCATCA
>JBDGPL010000046.1:0-2983 GCA_042219705.1 Halobacteriales archaeon
CGATCCCGATGCCGAACATGCTGGCCGTGCTGCCGGGCGGCGACCGGCTGGCGACGATGATGATGCGCCGCCAGATCGCCGGCATCGGCACCGAGACCGTCGAGCAGCTCATCGAGCGGGCCATGGACGCCGGCGTACACTTTCAGGCCTGCGGGATGGCGATGGAGCTGATGGGCTACGAGGCCGACGACTTCATCGAGGGCGTCGAGACGAACGTCGGCGCCGGGACGGCCCTGCTCGACATGGCCGACTCGGACATCCAGCTGGTCATCTGAAGCGCCCGACGGGTGGCCAGCTGCCGGTCATCCCGCCCGGCGGACCACGGCCCACGAGACCGCCACGGCGAGCAGGGTAAAGGCCGACAGCGCCGCGATCGAGAGCCAGAGGTCCGCCGGCTCCCCCCGGTCGAGGACCACGTAGTTCATCCCCTCGAGGAGGTAGGTCACCGGCATCAGCCGGGCCGGCCACTCGAGGTAGGTCGGCAGCTGCTCGACCGGGAGGAACGTGCCGCCGAGAATGATCTGCGGGCCGATGACCGTCGGCATGAACTGCAGCACCTGAAACTCGTTCCTGGCGAACAGCGAGAGGACGATGCCCAGGCCGAGGGCGGTCATCGCGCCGAGCAGCTCGACGAGGAAGAAGAGGCCGACGCCGTGCTCGAACGACACGTCGAGGAAGTAGATGCCCGAGCCCAGCAGCACCAGCGACTGCAGCGTCGCGAGCACCCCGAACCCGAGGACGTAGCCGACCACCAGCCCGGTCCGGGAGATGGGCGAGACGAGCACCCGCTCGAGCGTGCCGGCGGTGCGCTCCCGGAGGAAGCCGATGGCGGTCAGGATGTAGGTCAGGACGAAGACGAAGACGCCCAGGAGCACCGGTGCGACGGGCGCCGCCATGGGGAAGACCTCGCCGAAGAGCCAGATGATGAACGCCGGCATCACCACGACGAGGCCGAGGGTCCGGCGGTCGCCCCGCAGCGTCAGAAGGATGCGCCAGGCGACCGGCAGCGCGCCCCTCATGGGTCGGCCGTCCCCCACTCGAACCCGGACGTCTCAGCCGGGGCGTCCGGTCCGCCGTCGAGCAGAGCCAGGAACGCGTCCTCGAGCGTGTCGGTCCCGGTCCGCTCGCGGATGGCCGCGGGTCGATCGAGGACCAGCTCCCGGCCGTCCCGGAGAAAGAGCACGCGGTCACAGCGGTCGACCTCGCCGAGGTAGTGCGTCGAGACGAGGACCGTCGTGCCCGCCTCGCGCCAGTCCCGGAAGGTGTCCCACATCGTCGCCCGGAGCGCCGGGTCGAGGCCGACCGTCGGCTCGTCGAGCACGAGCAGGTCGGGCTCGTGGACGACCGCGCAGGCCAGGCTGGTCCGGCGGACCATCCCCCCTGAGAGCTCGGCGATGCGGGCGTCGTCCCGGCGGTCGAGGTCGACGAGCGCGAGGGCTTCGTCGACGGCCGACCGCCGGTCGGGGACGCCGTAGAGCCGGGCGAAGAACCCCACGTTGCCCCGGACGGTGAGGTCGTCGTAGAGCGCGTCGCGCTGGGGCATGTAGCCGATGCGGCGGCGTTCGTCGCTCGAGAGCCGCCGGGGGTCGGTCCCGGCGACGGTCACCGTCCCGCCGCTGGGGCGCAGGAGACCGAGGAGGCACTTGATGAGCGTCGTCTTCCCCGAGCCGTTCGGTCCCGCGAGGCCGAGGATCTCCGGGCCGTCGAGCGAGAGGTCGACGCCGTCCAAGGCCCGCACCTCGTCGAACCACTTCTCGAGGCCCTCGACGGCAATGGGGACGGACTCCGCGGCCATACTCGCGCCACGTCGGGCAGGCGGATAGCCGTTCTGCGAGCCATGCTCGGGACACTTATACGGACCATCCACCCCAGCAGCCGGTATGAAGCGGCTCCGCGTCGAGGTCACGCCCGACCCGCAGGTCGCGCCCCGGGCGTTCCACCTGCTGGCCGACTCGGCGGCGGTCGAGGAGACCCGGCTGCTCGAGATCAACCTCGGCGGCGAGGTCGGTCCCACGCTGCTCTTCTCGGTCGACGGCGACCACGGCGGGCTGGCCGACGACCTTCTCGAGGACGACGCCATCCACCGGGCCGAGGTCACGCCCCTCGCCGACGACCAGGCCGTCCTCATGGTCACCATCCAACCGGAGAACGTCCCGCTGGCGGCGGCCGTCTTCGAGGCGTTCACCAGGACGGGGTTGGTCGTCGAGATGCCCGTGGTCTACCGCGACGGAACGGTGCGGGCGACCCTCGTCGGCGAGTCGGCCGTGCTCCAATCCGCGCTCGACGCGTTTCCGCCGGCCGTCACGGTCGCCGTCACCGAGGTCGGCGAGTTCGGAACCGACGGCGCGCGGACGCTCCTCAGCGACCGCCAGCGCGAGGCCGTCGAGGCGGGGCTCGAGCTCGGCTACTACGACGTCCCGCGGGGTGCCACCCACCGGGACGTCGCCGAGCGCCTCGGCTGCGCGCCGAGCACCGCCTCCGAGCACCTCCAGAAGGCCGAGGCGAAGCTGGTGCGAGCGGGGATGGACGCCGAGAAGCCGGCGAGCCGGGCGGCCGGCCCTACTCGGTCGTCGTGACGTCGAGGTCGAGGTCCTCGCCCTCGTAGAGCTTCGCGCCGTCCTGGAGCACCTTCTCGGCGAGGACGGCGCACTTGACGCGCATCGGCGTGACCTCGACGCCGAGCAGCTCGAGGACGTCGTCGCGGTCGAGGTCGTAGAGCTCCTCGAGCGTCATGCCGCGGACCTCGTCGGTTAGGAGGCTCGCCGCGGCCTGGCTGATGGCGCAGCCCTCCCCCCGGAAGCGCACGTCCTCGACCACCTCCTCGGCGTCGTCGAGCTCGACGTCGACCGTGATCTCGTCGCCACAGGAGGTGTTCTCGCCGACGTGGGTGTAGGTCGGGTCCTCGAGCTCGCCGTAGTTCCGGGGGTTCCGGTAGTGGTCGAGGATCTGCTGGCGGTACATGTCGGAGCCGAGGCCCATGGTC
>JBDGPL010000047.1:0-3567 GCA_042219705.1 Halobacteriales archaeon
CCGAATCCGGTCTCGACGAACGCCGTCTCGTCCAGGGACCCGGCGTCCAGTGCCCGGACGCCGCCGTCGACGTTCAGCCAGAGGACGCCGTAGTCGGCGTCGGGCGTCGTCCCGTACTGGTTGGCGGGGAACGAGGCCGTCGTGTCGACGAACACCGTATCGACCAGTTCGTCGTTCGCGGCGTCGACGACGCTGACGGTCCGGTCGCCGTTGTTGAACACGAAGACGGTCGGCGCGCCGCCCTCGTCGCCACCGCCACCGCCGAGTCCCGAACAGCCAGCGACCGAGGCCACACCGGCGGCCGCCGAGGCCCGCATGAGGCGGCGCCGGCCCACACCCGAGGCGAACGGGTCCGTCCGCCGGGACGACTCCCCCTGGTCGCCGGCATTACCGCCCGCGTCGTCGCTGCTGCCGGCGCGCCCGTCGCCCGACGGACCGTCCTCACAGCACTCGCGTGCGCTCTCGTCGCTCATACCCGAGACACGTGTTTGCGCCGAAAAAGCACGTCGGAACGCAGTCTGTTTGCCCTGTGTGGGAGATAGCGGATAGAATTGCCGACACCTGCCGGACGGGTCAAGTCCGGCCGGGTTCCGTGTCGCTCAAGGGCGTCGGACACGCACAGTGCGGTATGCTCTCGCCGGCGGCGTACGTCGCGATATCGGTGCTGGTGGGCCTCTCGTTCGGCGTCTTCCTCCAGAAGGCGCGGTTCTGCTTCGTGAGCGCCTGCCGGGACTTCTTCGCGTTCAAGGACACGCGCGTGCTGAAAGGCGTCCTCGCGGGACTGTTCGTGATGACGCTGTTCTGGAGCCTGCAGGCGACGACGGGCTACTTCCGCGGCTTCTGGACGCCGCCGTGGGGGCTCGCGTCGCTGTTCGGCGGGTTCGTCTTCGGCGTCGGCATGACCATGGCCGGCGGGTGTGCGTCCGGGACGCTCTACCGGGCCGGCCAGGGCTATCTGCAGTTCTGGCTCACCCTGCTCTTCATGGGGGTCGGATACGTCGTCTTCGCGTTCGCCTTCCCGACCCTGCGGTCGATGTACTTCGAGCCCCTCCGGTTCGGCGCGGGCGCCAGCCTCTATTTCAGCCTCCCCTGGCCGCCGGTGGTGACGGGCGGCGCCGTGACGGTCGGGGCCGTCCTCCTCTACGCCCTCGTCGTCGGCCACGTGCGGCGCCCGGAGGAGCCCGACGAACCGGCGGCGGTCGCGGCCGACGGCGGCCAGGTCCGGCGGCCCGGCCCCGGCCTCGCCGCGCTCGAGCTCGGCCTGGCCTCGCTGTGGCACGGGACCCGGGCCTACCTCGCGGGGTTCGTCGACGACGACCGGCCAGTCGCGGTCCGGCTGCGGGACTCCTGGGACGCCCGCACGGCGGGCATCGGCCTCGCGCTGGTCGCGAGCGTCTGGTTCTGGGTCTACGGCTCGTGGGCCATCACCGGCAGCGAGGCGAAGTGGACCGGCTACCTGCTCTCGCAGGTAGGCGTGAACGTTGCCGGCGTCGAGTACTGGGGCTCGGTGCTCTTCCGCGGGAGCGGGGTCTCGGTCACGGTCGACATGGTCATGATCGCGTCGCTGGTCGTCGGGTCGTTCCTCGCCGCCGTCCTCTCGGGCGACTTCCGCATCCGGTATCCGAAGCTCGAGCGCCTGCCGAACCCCGTCGTCGGCGGCTTCCTGATGGGAGTCGGGTCGCGGCTCGCGCCGGGGTGTAACATCGCGAACCTGTTCTCGGGGGTGGCGCTCCTCTCGGTCCACTCGTTCCTCGCGGGCGCGGGCATCGTCCTCGGCACCTACGTGATGACCCACTGGCTCTACCGCGAGGTCGGCTGCGCCATCTGAGCGGCCGCGGGAACGGCTGCCCCCAGGCCCCGACGTGGGCCGGTCCCGAGCCGCGATGGGAGTCCCGGCAGGGAGGATTACGGCGCGTCGGCCGCCTCGGCGCCGTCGGTCTCGAGCTCGTGCTCCCAGGCGGCGTAGCCGCCGGCCAGGCTCGCGACCCGGGCGTCCTCGTCGACGCCCTCGTAGGACTGCAGCAGCCGCGCGGCCTGGATGGAGCTCTCGCCGATGGGACAGACCACCAGGACGTCGTCGCCCCACTCGTGGTCCTGGACTTCGGCGGGCAGCCGGTCAAGCGGCAGGTTGAGGGCCCCGGGCAGGTGGCCGCGCGAATACTCCTCCGGCTGGCGGATGTCGACGATCTGGAGGTCCTCGCCCGCATCGAGCGCGGCCTTGACCTCCTCGGGCTCGCGTTCCTCGACCATGGTCACTGCTTGCGCAGGAAGATGCGGTACCGGCCGTCGCCGCTCTTCCAGACCTGGGCCGCGGCGTCGTCGCCGACGGCCTTCGGGACGTTCTCCGTGCTGGGGACGTGGTCGGTCTCCTGGACGAGCAGGTCGCCGGCGTCGAGGTCCTTGATGGCCTTCTTGGCCTCGACCTGCGGGTACGGACAGACCTCGCCGGTCATGTCCTGGACGACCGCGGCCGACTCGAGCAGGTCGTCCGCCGTCTCGTCGTCTAGTTCCTCGGGGAACTCGATTATCTCGTCCCAGCTCGGCTGACTCATGCGGGCCGATACCCCGCTGGGCGCTTAAGCGGTTTCGAACGCCACAGGTTTGACCTCTATCTCCGACGTGCGCGACGCCGGTAGCCGCCACCGGTGCCGACAGACCCTTACCGCGACTCCGCCGACCGCTACGGCATGCCCGGGGCGGAGGCCTACGACGAGGCCACGATCGGCGAGACGCCGCTCGTCGAGCTGGCCGTCGACGTGCCCGCGACGGTGTACGCGAAGGTCGAGTGGTTCAACCTCTATCGCGCCCCGTACGGGGGTGGCTCGATCAAGTCCCGCATCGCGAAGGGCATGCTCGATGCCGCCGAGGCGGCCGGCGACCTCCCGGGCCGGACCGTCATCGAGCCGACCAGCGGCAACACCGGCAGCGAGGTCGCCCGGCTCTGTGCGGCCCGGGGCTACGACGTCGAGATCGTCATGCCCGACAACGCCAGCGGCGGGAAGGTCGAGGCGGTCCGCGACGCCGGCGCCGCGATCCACTTCGTCGACGCCGACCTTGGCTACGACGCCGTCATCGAACGGTGCGAGGCGCTCATCGACGACCACCCGGGCGAGTACTTCCGGCCGAACCAGTACGCCAATCCCGCCAACCCGGGCACCCACGAGCGGACGACCGCCCCGGAGATCCTCGAGCAGACCGACGGCGCGGTCACCCATCTCGTCGCCGGCGTCGGCACCGGGGGGACCGTCACCGGGACGGGACGTGGCCTCCGGCAGGCGAGCGACGACGTCGCGGTCGTGGGCTTCGAGCCCGCGGCGCCGCTTCACGCCATTGACGGGCTGAAGTACCTCCGGACGGGCGAGCACTACCACCCGGCGGTCTACGACGAATCGGTGCTCGACCACAAGGTCTACGCCGAAACGCAGGGGGCCTACGACCGGGCGAGGCAGCTCCGGGACCGGTACGCGGACGACGCGGTCGGGATCGTCGACTCCGGCCAGTACGACCGCGCGACGGTCCGCGACCACCTCCGGGTCGACGGCCAGTTCGTCGTCGGGACCTCGAGCG
>JBDGPL010000048.1:0-12945 GCA_042219705.1 Halobacteriales archaeon
TGGAACATTCAGTGAGGGCGATTTCAGGTCGGTTCTGATGTGGGCGGATTGATAAATATCGCTTCGAGTAGTAACAGGCTGCTCGCGATCGATGCCAGGAATATCGCCATCACGTTCCCGATTCCGCCGACCAGGCCGATGATATACGTGAGGCCAAAGCTCGCCGGTATGGCCGCGAGAATCGCGTCGTATCGCCGTCGATTGCCGAACCACCCGGAGACGTGGTCTTTCTCAATCACTCTACGTACCCCAACTCCCGCAGTTTCTGGGCCATCTGACGGGCTTCTGATTCCGTAATCTGCTCGTCGGATTCCATCTCCCGAAGAGCGAGGTGCTTCACGAACTCTTTCACGGAACTGAACGGTTCGTCTTCGATATAAACCTCGACGTCTTCGACGAAATCCCGCTTGAGTGAGATCGTCGTATAATCGCTCATTGGCCCGCCCATGAAAACCCAACTTGAAATATCTAATCATATCTAATTAAACCACGGCTGATTTGAGCCGCTGATAAGGGAAGCATGTTCTCAGAAATCCGCGGGTAAGACGCGACACGGACATTGCCTCGTTCTCGAATGGTGAACGGTCTCCTCGGGAAGGCCCATCCATCGCGAACGGTGACGTGAAACACCCAGTCGGACCATTCCGATTGGATAAATCGACGCCCCAGCAGCGGGCGTGCATGGCCATCCGGAACCGCGACGTTCGGGGCAGTTCCCGCCGAAGGTTCACAACCCGGGGATGCTGCAGACGTTCGACTTCGAGCCGGGCGACGACGACCCCTCCTGACCGTCTCCGAGGTCGCCGACGGGTTGGCCACCCACTTCGGGATCGACGTGAGCGACGAGACGGTCCGCGTCCGTTTCGAGGCGATGGTCGACGAAGGGTACGTCGATCGCCGAGAGTTCGGGCCAGCAGTCGCCCACCGGGCTCTCGTCGGTCCCGGGCTCGTTCCCGATGTCGCTGCTCGCTCCGACGAGCGCCAGGAGACGGCCCGGGAGGAGTTCGTGGAGCTGGAGGGCCTCTTTTAGATGGCCGACGTCCTGCTCCATCCCGGCGTCGAGGGGTGGCTCCAAGACCAGCGGCCGGACGTCGAGCAGCAGATCCGTTCAACGCTGGAAGGCCGGAGAGATTCCGGACCACTACCTGACGCCATTGAAGGGGGCGAGAGACGTACAACCTTCGGGCCGGCGACTATCGATGTGAATTGCCGGCGTGGAAGGGACCGAGGTTCTGTTTCGACTTCGCTGACCGAACCTTACAGCTCGTTCCCGACAGTGGTGGTCCTCCGACCCCATTCCCGAAGGTGCTGAGCGGGGCGGAGGCGGCAATCCAGCGCTCGTCAGCGACGGCGACCAGGTCCACGACGAAAACCACACCGTCGAGACCGGCGATGCCACGTCGGCGGCGCCTTCCAGTCGCTAGACCGCGACCGGCGTCCGCGGTTTCCAGCCGGGCAATTGAATAACTTTTTGCTACTAACTATTGAAACGTTACCATCGTTCCCAGGGACCGGGAATCGCGACCCCCGATTTCCAATCGTCGGGCGTAGCTCCTCCCATGGGTGTGTCAGGGTCGGCGACCGGGACGAACCAGAACGGGATAGCCGCGTCGTCATCGGACTGCGACGCCCAGGCGGTCCTCGACCTGCTGGCCGACGAGTACGCCCAGCGGATCATCGAGTGCACCGACCGCGCCAGGACCGTCGGGGAGCTCGCCGACGACTGTGGGCTACCGCGGTCGACCGCCTACCGGAAGATCGACCGGCTCACGGACGCCGGGCTGCTCGAGCAGTCAGTCCGGGTGACCGCGACCGGCGAGCATCCCGCGGAGTTCCGGCGGACCGTCGCGGGCGTCGACATCACCCTCACGGACGGTCTCCGCATCGACTGTCGGCCGCCGGTGGCCGAGACTGGCTAGCGCCATCCCGAGCCGCCCCAACGCCGCGCGGACGAGCGTCAGGTCGACGGTCAGGCCAGGCTCAGCGCGCCGCAGTCGCCACAGCGGGCGTGCCGGCGATAGACCGTGGTGTGCTCGAGCGCCTGCCCGCAGTTCTGGCAGTTCCGGTAGGGTTCGACGTACATGGTCCGGGTCGGATCCGGGGAACCGAATCCGTGTGGACCCCGTTCGGTGGCCATGGTTTTAGGCTTGCCGAAAAATATCTGGGTCGATTCGTCTACGACGCCACCGACGGGTGGGACGGGGAACCCCGAAACAGAAGCGTGCGCTTATTAGACCACGTACCGTATCGATCGCTGCTATGGATGCAGACGACCTCCGAGCCATGCTCGAAGAGAACGGCGAGCTGATGGTGAAGGTCGCGGAGTTCGACGAGCCGCTGGAGCTCCACCTTCACGACGCCGAGATCGGCGACGAGCGCGTGCGCCTGCAGCTGACCGACGGCGTCATCAACTTCGACATCGACGAGGTCACGGGCGCCTGGCAGCACACCCACTCGCTCGCGGACCTCGGCCTCGAGTAACGCCCGACGGAACCAAGTCCGCACGCTTAAGCGGGGCGGGCCAGTCTCGCCCGCCATGACCGAACCCCCAGCGGTCGGCGAACTGACCCCGCCCGACCGGACGCTGCTCGGCCCCGGCCCGAGCGAGGTCCATCCCCGGGTCCTCCGGGCGATGGCGACGCCCGTCGTGGGCTACCTGGACCCGGCGTACGTCGACGTGATGGACGACCTGCAGACGTTACTGCGGTCCGTCTTCCGGACCGACAACGAGCACACGCTCGCGGTGAGCGGGACCGGGTCGGCCGCGATGGAGACCGCGTTCGCGAACCTCGTCGAGCCGGGCGAGACGGTGCTGGTCCCCGACAACGGCTACTTCGGGACGCGGATGGGGCAGATGGCCCAGCGCCACGGCGGCGAGGTCGTCACCGTCGACGCCCCGTGGGGAGAACCCCTCGACCCCGAGGCCGTCGCGGCGGCCTTCGACGCCCACGAGCCCGACGTGTTCGGCGTCGTCCAGGGCGAGACCAGCACCGGCGTCCGCCAGCCGGACCTCGACCGGCTGGCCGACATCGCCCACGACCACGGCGCCTACGTCGTCGTCGACGCCGTCGCGTCGCTGGGCGGGGTCGAGCTCCGGGCCGACGAGTGGGACCTCGACGTGGTCTACAGCGCCGCCCAGAAGTGTATCTCGGCCCCGCCCGGCGCGAGCACCTTCACGTTCGCCGACCGGGCCGTCGAGAAGGTCCGCGAGCGCGAGACGCCGGTCCGGTCGTGGTACCTCGACCTGCTCGACGTCTGGGACTACTGGGGCGACGACCCGTCGTACCACCACACCGGGCCCATCTCGACCGCCTATGCCCTGCGGGAGGCCCTCCGGCTGGTCGCCGAGGAGGGCCTCGAGGCCGCCTGGGACCGCCACCGGCGCGTCGCCGGCGCCATCGTCGCCGGCGTCGAGGCCATGGGCCTCGAGCTGAACCCGGCGCCGGACTACTGGCTGCCCTCGCTGAACGCCGTCCGGGTGCCCGACGGCGTCGACGACGGCGCCGTCTGCGACCGGCTGCTCGAGCAGCACGGCATCGAGATCGTCGGCGGGCTCGGCGACCTCGCGGGCGAGATCTTCCGGGTCGGCTGCATGGGCCACTCGGCCCGGCCGGCCAACGCGCTGTCGTTCGTGTCGGCCTTCGGCGAGGTCCTGGCGGCCGAGGGCGCCGACGTCGACCCCGGCGCCGGCGCGGCCGCCGCGGCCGACGCGCTCGGCGAGTGAGCGGCCCGCGTCGACCGGCCCAACCAACGAACCCATAAGGGGGCCGTCCGAACCCGCGCCATCGTGGCGAACCCGCAGGTCACCCTCATCCAGATCGACAACTACGGGCCGTGGACGGTGACGCCGCGGCCGCGCCGGGAGGCGGACCTCCAGACGCTGCAGTCCCGGCTGTTCGCCGACCTCTCCCAGCTGTTCGGCGACCGGGGGGGCTACGCCTTCTTCGCCAGGTTCGACAACATGATCGCCGTCTCGAACGGGCTGGACCTCGACGACCACGCCCACGTCCAGGAGTCCATCCGGAACCGCTACCCGGTGACGCTCTCGTTGTCGGTCGCCAGCGGGCCGACCCCCGCGGCGGCGCTCTCGACGGCCTCCCGGCAGCTGCAGGACGCCGGCAGCGCCCAGGACCCGGCCCGAACCGAGATCCTGCGGGGCGAGCCCATCCCCGAGGCCCAGCGCCGGGACGACGACGTCCAGATCGCCCACTTCGACGTCAACGACGCCACCGGCCAGTACACCGACGAGCTCCACGCCTTCGAGACCTTCATCCACATCGAGGCCGGCTACCTCGCGCTGATGCGCCACCTCCACGAGGAACACGACGCGCTGTCGTTCTTCGTGGGCGGCGACAACGTGATTACGATCGGCGGCGCGCTCTCGCGCGACGACTTCGAGGCGACCATCGACCACGTCGAGTCGGCCGCCGGCGTCGAGCTCAAGGTCGGGGTCGGCACCGGCCGCACCGCCGAGCGGGCGGGCATCGCGGCCAAGCACGCCCTCGAGGCCTGCCGGAAGCACGGCACCCGGGTCGAGGGCGACCTCCCGGTCGTCGACGCGGACTGACCGGCCCGCGGCGGGCCAGTCGGTCCGTCCGGCGGCGGTCGCCCAGTCCGAACCCTTTCCTCCTCGTGCCGGCAACCGGCCGACATGGCCGGGGACGAGGCGGCACACCCGGACGGGGTGACGGCCGGGACCGCGGAGCGCCTGCCGGGCGCACCGGCCGACTCGCCCGACCGCATCGTCCTCCACGTCGACATGGACTGCTTCTACGCGGCCTGCGAGCGGCTGCGCGAGCCCGCCCTCGAGGGCGAACCCGTCGTCGTGGGCATGGGCTACGACGCGGGCGAGCCCCACGGGGCCGTCGCCACGGCCTCCTACGAGGCCCGCGAGTACGGCGTCGAGAGCGCGATGGCCATCTCCGAGGCCCTGACGCGGCTGCCCCGCCAGGCCGACGCGGCCGACGACCCCGACGTCGACCCCGACGAGGCCGGCCACTACCGGCCGGTCGACATGGACTTCTACCGCGAGGTCGCCGAGGACGTGCGGGCCATCCTCCACGACGTCGCCGACACGGTCCGGGAGGTGAGCATCGACGAGGCGTACCTCGACGTGGCCGACCGGACCGACTGGCCGGTCGCGGAGGGCTTCGCCCGGCACGTCAAGGAGCGCATCGACCGCGAGGTCGGGGTGACCGCCAGCGTGGGCGTCGCGCCGAACATGAGCGCGGCGAAGGTCGCCAGCGACCGCGAGAAGCCCGACGGCCTCGTCGTCGTCCGCCCCGGCGAGGTCCGGGACTTCCTCGCCGACCTCCCCATCGACGAGCTCCACGGCATCGGCCCCGTCACCGCGGGCGAGCTCCGGGAGGCCGGCATCGAGACCGTCGGGGACCTGGCCGACGCCGACGCCGGCTGGGTCGAGGAGCGCTACGGCGAGCGCGGCCGTGACTTGTACCGGCGGGCCCGCGGCGAGGACGACCGGCCCGTCGAGCCCGTCGGCCAGCCCAAGAGCCTCTCCCGGGAGTCCTCGATCGCCGACCCGACCGACGACGCCGAGGCCAAGCGCGACCGGATCCGGCGGCTCGCCGCCGCCGTCGCCGACCGCGCGCGCCGCAAGGGCGCGCTGTACCGGACCATCGGCATCAAGTTCGTCGAGCCGCCCTACGAGGTCCACACCCGGGCGCGCACGCTGCCGGGCCCCGTCGACGACCCCGAGCTGGTCGAGTCGGTCGCGCTTGAGCTGCTCCGCGAGTTCGAGGGGGCGACGGCCCGGAAGCTCGGCGTCCGGGTCTCGAACCTCTCGTTCGCCGAGCAGGCCCAGGCCGACCTCGACGCGTGGGAGGGCGACGGGACCGCGGGCGGTCGCGACGACCCGGGCGAACCGGCTGACGGTGGAACCGCCACGGGCACGGACGCCGGCGAGGCCGATCCCCCGCGGGCCGGCCACGGCTGGCGGCCGACCCGGCCGGTCCAGACGACGCTGTCGGACTTCGTGTGACGCCGTCGACGGGTCCAGCTATTTAGCGCCGGGCCGCGTTGCCCCGCCCGTGGACGTCCAGCGTCGCTACGCCCGGCCGACGGTCGCCCTGGGCGCCGTGGCCCTCGGCCACGCCCTGCTCAGCTGGCCGGCCCAGCGCGCGCTGGCGCTCTTCGTCGGCGGCGCGGCCATCGCCTTCGCGGCCGAGGTCGTCGGCGTGGCCCTCGGGCTGCTCGAGCACCGGCTCGAACCGCAGGTGCTGGGCGTGCCGGTCGTGGTGGCCGTCGGCTGGCCGGCGACGGTCTACGTGGCGCTCCGGCTCGCGCTGTTCGTGGTGCCGCTGGGGGTCGGCGCCGCGGTCCTCGCCGCCGTCCTCGCGACGCTTTCGGACGTCGTCCTCGACCCACGCGCCGTCGAGGACGGGGCCTGGCGGTACCCGCGGGTGCCCGTCTCGGCAAACCGGTACCGGGACGTCCCCGGCTGGAACTTCGGCGCGTGGTTCGTCGCCAGCTTCGTGACGGCGCTGCTGCCGGCGTTCGTCGCCTGAGGCCGGGCGTTACAGCGGCTCGACGAGGCCCGAAAGCGCCGCCCGCGGGTCGTCGGCCTTGGCCACCCCGCTGGCGAGCAGGACGCCCGACGCCCCCAGCTCGCGGGCGGCCACGACGTCCTCGCCCGTCGAGATGCCCGCGCCGCAGAACACGTCGACCGCGGGGTCCACCGCCGCGGCGGCCTCGACGGCATCCGTGACGACGTCGGGGTCCGCCCGGCTGACGGGCGTGCCGGTGCCGATGAGCGCCGGCGGCTCGACGGCGACGGCGTCGGGGCCCAGCGCCGCCGCCGCGGCCACCTGGTCGGGGTTGTTCGCACAGACCACGGTCTCGAGGCCGGCCTGCTCGGCCGCCCGGAGCGACTCGTCGATGGTGGCGAGCCGGAGCCGGCGCTCGGAGTGGTTGAGCAGCGTGCCGACGGCCCCCGCGTCGGCGGCGGCCTCGGCCGCGGCGCGGCCGGTGTGGCTGCCCGGCGGCTCGGGGTCGACGTGCTGGGCCCAGGTCTCGACGCCGGTCGCCGCGACCCGCTCGAGGTGGGCCGTCTGCGGCGCGACGGCGATAGGGTGCTCGGACCCCGCGGCGACGTCGGCCGCGGCCTCGGCCACCGCCGCCACGTCGCAGTCGTAGGCCTTCAGGTTGACGAGCACGAACATGGGAGTGTCAGTTAGGCTCCCGGTGGCCAAGAACCGTGAAATAGGTTCCCATCGCGAAGATCACGCAACACCACGCTGCCGCCGACCCGAGAGGCCGCTCAATCCTTCCGTTCCACCACGTCGCCGAGCGTCATGCCGGACGCGTCCTCGCCGCCCGACCACTCGGCCCCCTCGTCGGCGGCCCCGCCCGCGACGAGGTCGATGTCCAGCGCCCGCTCGAGCTTCCGGCGGACGTCGTCGCTCGGCAGCGACTCGCCGCGCTCGAACTTCCCGATGAGCGAGGCCTTCTCGTTGAGCTGCCGGCCGAGCTCCTCCCGGCTCAGGCCGGACTGCTCCCGGGCCTGTCGGATGATGGCGTCGTAGTCGGGGTCGAGCTCCTCCAGGTCCTCGAAGGGGTCCCGCCGGCGCGAGCGGCCGCCGCTGCCGCCGGACGTCCCGCCGGCCGTGCTGCCCGACGTCCCGCCGCTACCGCTCGTGGTGCTCCCCGACCCGGTCGAGCTCCCGGTCGAGTACTTGGTGGAGGACCCCCCCGATGGCTCCTGGCGGACCTCCGTCCCGAACTCCACGCAGTCGTCGCAGACCTCGAGTTCCGCGCCCTCGATCTTGGCGGTCCGTGGCGACGCGGTCTCGGCACCACACATCTCACACTGGACCATGGCGGGCGTTGGCCGGGCGCGGCCATAAATCGTGCGCCGGCCGGGCGCGCCCGGCCGGTCACCGGAGGTCGCGCCAGGCGGCGACGAAGCGCTGCAGCGCGGTGAGGTGGCCGGCGACGGCGAACACGGCGAGCAGCCAGCCCACCGCGGCAAGGGGGCCCAGCCGGCCCGTGAACGGCGCCAGCACGGCCACGATTCCGACGAGCGCGAGCCGGTCGGCCCGCCCCAGGAGCCCGCCGTAGTCCCGGCCGGCGCCCACGGCCTGGGCCTGCGTGCCGAGGTAGGAGGTCAGCAGCACGCCCGTCACCGCGGCGAAGCCCAGCGCGTAGGCGCCGATGCCGGCGGCCAGCCCGGCGATGACGACGAGGTCGGCGTACCGGTCGAGCACGTGGTCGACGAGGTCGCCCGCCGGCGAGTCGGTCTCGAGCTCCCGGGCGAGCGCGCCGTCGAGCAGGTCGAGCCAGCCGTTCGCGAAGACCAGGGCCGCCCCCAGGAGGTACCACGGCCCGCCGACGGCGAAGGCCGCCCCCGCGCCGACGGCCAACGCGAACGCGACGACGGAGACCGCGTCGGGGGTGAGCCCGGCCCGGACGGCGAGGGCCACGAACGGGGCGAGTGCCCGGTCGGCCAGCGGTCGGAACCGGTCCAGGGTCATGGCAGGGGTCGGCCCGTCACGGCGGGGCAGATGCCGGGCTCATGGCGCCAGGTAGTCGGCGAACGAGACGGTCCCCGCGGCGGGCTCGCGGTCGCCCGCGACGGCGGCCTCGACCGCGCGGGCCACCGCGGCCGGGGGTCGGTCGGTGGTGTCGATCTCGTAGACCGCGTCCTCGCCGTGTTCGGCGACCGCCTCGGCGAGGACGAGGTCCAGCGCCTCGGCCTCGGCGTTCTCCTCGACCGTCGCCTCGGGCTCGCCGCGCTCGCGCAGCCGGACCTTCAGCTCGGCGGGCGCACACCGCAGCACGACGACCCGGTCGACGTCGAGGCGGTGGGCGAAGTGCGATTCGACGAGGACGTCGTCGCGGCCCGCGAGCCGCTCGCCGACGGCCTCGAGGTCGGCGATCCAGCTCCCCCGGTCGGCGTCGACCCCGGAAGTCAGCCCCTCGGCCTCGACGAGCCGGTTGAGGTGGACCACGTCGAGGTCGGTCTCGACCCGGTCGGCGGCGGTCGTCTTGCCCGTGCCGGGCGTGCCGGCGAGGGCGACCCGCATCAGCCGGCCACCCCCGGCGGACCCTCCGCCGCCGTCATCCGCCCACCTCGGCGACGGCGGCGTTGAGCGCCTCGACCGCCCGCTCGGACTCCTCGGGGGTGCCACAGGTCACGCGCACGCAGCCGGGGAGGCCGAACGACGTGCAGTCCCGGACGATGACGCCCTGCCGCCGGACCGCCTCGGCCACGGCCGTCGCGTCGCCGACGTCGGCCAGGACGAAGTTGGCGTGGCTCTCCCAGGTCGGCGCGTCGAGCTCCGCGCGGTAGTACTCGCGGGCCTCCCGGGCGTTCCGGACCGAGCGCTCCAGGTGGGCGTCGTCGTCGAGGGCGGCGAGGCCGGCCCGGCAGGCCAGCTCGCCCGCGGCGAAGGGGGTGGTGACCCGCTCGTAGGCGTCGGCCCAGGCCGCGGGGACGAGCGCGTAGCCCAGCCGGAGCCCGGCGAGCCCGTAGGCCTTCGAGAAGGTCCGGAGGACGGCGACGTCGTCCCGCTCGCCAAGCAGTGCGAGCGCGCTCTCGCCGTCGGCGAACTCCTGGTACGCCTCGTCGACGACGACCAACGTGTCCTCGTCGGTGGCCTCGGCGATGGTCCGGACCGCCTCGACGGCGAACCGGCCGCCGGTCGGGTTGTGCGGGCTGGTCAGGAAGACCATCCGCTCGCCGCCGTAGGCGTCGAGGACGGCGTCGGCGTCCATCGCGAAGTCGTCCGCCCGGCTGAGCGGCCAGGTGGCGACGGTCCCGTGGTGGTACCGGGCCGCCATGGCGTAGTAGGCGAACCCGGGCTCGGGGACCAGCGCGCCGTCGCCCGGCTCGAGCATCGCCCGGCACAGGTAGTCCAGGGCGCCGTCGCCGCCGTTGGCCAGCCAGACCTGCGCGGGTTCGACGGCCCACGCCTCGGCGATGGCCGCGGTGAGGTCGACGTGGCTGGCCTTCGGGTATCGGTGGACCGACGACGCGGTGGCCCGGATGGCCTCGACGGCCTTCGGGCTCGGGCCCAGCGGGTTCTCGTTGGAGGCCAGCGCGACCAGTGCCTCCGGATCCCGGTCGAGCTCGCTGGCCACGGCCTCCACGCCCCGGCCCGCCCGGTAGGTCGCGTGCGACGAGAGGTCCCGGGGCTGCATACGCCGGGGAAGACCGGGGCCGGCCTTAAGTGGCCGCGTTCGGGGCGGTCACTGGTACATGCTCGGGCCGGTGGGCTGGGCCGCCGCCTCGGGCTGCTGGCTCATCTGCTGGTACTGTTGGGCGATCTGTTCGAGCTGGGCCTGGATGTCCTCGGCCTGCTCGGCGAGCTCGGTCGTGTCGATGTCGAACTCCACCAGCGGCTCGAGCGCCTCCTCGATGACCGACCGGGCCGCGGCCGGGTCGGGCACGTAGGGGTGGGCCTTCACGATGAGCACGGCGGCCGGCAGGTCGGCGTGGTGGCAGCCCGCCACCATCGCGCCCGTGATGCCGCCGACGACGCCGGTGCCCTCGGCCAGCTGGATGCCGGCGGCCTCGAGGTCGGCCTCCATGTCGTCGGAGGTCGCGACCCCGCGCACGGCGCCGATCTCCGACTCGGCCTGGGCGGGCGCCCCCGCGAGGAAGATGGCGCGCTCGAACTCCGCCGCCAGGTCCCGGAGCACGCAGGCGCTCAACGCCTCGAACGCCGACTGGGGCAGGGGGATGTCGGCCTGCAAGGTCATGATGCCGGGGTCGCCGGCGTAGACCCGCACGGGGTCGCGGACCCGGCCGTCGGTGAACGACGCCACCGGGGGGAAGGCGTCGGAGACGATGTTCCCGTGGTGTTCGAGGTCGAGCTGGCGGGTGATCTGGTCGACGGCGATGGACGCGACCATGCCGTGGCCGGGCAGCCCCTCGACGAGCGTCGGGGGCTCGGTCGTCCCGAGCTCGGTCAGCCGGTCGAACGTGACGTCCGGAGCGTCGTCCGCCATGGCGGGCCGTAGGAGCCCGCCGGGGTTAAAGGCGGTCGCTCCACGCCCGGGCCCGAGCGCCGCTCAGGCGCTGGGGATGCGGACGTCGTGGGCGAGCGTCGGGATGCCCTCGATGTCGACCTCGACCGTGTCGCCGTCCGCGAGCGGGCCGACGCCCTCGGGCGTGCCGGTGAGGACCACGTCGCCCGGCTCGAGCGTGAGGTAGGACGTGATCTCCGCGATGAGCTCGGGGACGGGGAAGATCATGGTCGAGAGCGGGGCCGACTGGCGGGTCTCGCCGTTGACGCGGCACTCGAGCTGAGCGTCGTCGGCCACCGCGTCGGCGTCGACGATGGCGGGGCCGATGGGCGAGGCGTTGTCGAACGCCTTGCCCCGGACCCAGTTCTGCTCGGCGCGCTGGTCGTCGCGGTTCGAGAGGTCGACGCCCGCCGTGTAGCCGGCGACGACGTCCATCGCGTCCGCCGCGTCGACGTGCCGGCACTGCTCGCCGATGACGACGGCGAGCTCGCCCTCCTGGTCGAGGCGGTCCTTGCCGGCGGGCAGGGTGACGGTCGCGCCGTGATGGGAGACGGCGTTCGGGGGTTTCAGGAACAGCATCGGGCGGTCCGGTATCTCGCTGCCCGACTCGTCGGCGTGGTCGGCGTAGTTGAGGCCGATGCAGACGAGTTTCGTGGGCTCGCAGGGGGCGAGCAGGTCGACCTCGTCGAGGGCGTACTCGGTGCCGTTGGCGGCGACCCCGTCGCCGGTCCAGTCGCCGACGCGGACGGTGCCGGCGGGGTCGCGGAATCTGGCGGTCGGCATGGCCGGCGGTTCGACGAACGGCGGCAAAGGCGTTGCGAGTGAGAGTGGCGGTCGAGCGAACGGCATCCCCGACCGAGGGCGGGGTGAGACGAACACTTATCCGGGAGAGCGGCCAAACGGGGGATGATGGCCCAGTCCACCGATGCCGACGGGGCTGACGCCGAGGGCCGTGAGATTCGGCTGATCGAGAACCCGGACGGCTGGTGGACCGCCCGTGACCTGGACTCCGGGGCCGTCTCCCAAGGAGAAACGCAGTCTGAGGCACTCGAAAACCTTCGGGAGGCGGTGGACTTGATGGAAGGTGGCGGTCACGAGCCCACCGACGAGGAACTCCGCGAGCTGGGCGTCGATCCTGACATCGCCCGATCTCAGAGCGGCGAACTCCCCGAAGTGCTCCGCGACGGTTGAGCACTATATGGTAACCCGGGATTTCTCTGGGGAAGACATCTACGAAGTACTCGTTAACATGGGAAACTTCCGCCCGGTCCGGACCAAAGGAGACCACACCATGCTCCGGTGGGCACCGCCCGACCACCACGATACCGAACCACGACAGGTATCGGTGCCCTTGCACGACCGACTACGAATCGGGACGCTCCGGGAGATCGCGAGAGACGCCGGTGCAAAGGACTTCGATGCCTTCTGTCGGTGGATCGACCATAACCGATAACGCTTCCGAGCCGACTCGATTTTCCCCCACTGGCGGTGGAAGCACCCAGCGCCTACGTGCTGGTATACTGGAATCACTGACTCGATAGACCGGCGATCGGGAGCCTGGTCGTTTAAGGGCCGTTCGACCGTATCACCGCCCGCTATGCAGCTCACCTGGCACGGCCACTCGACCTGGTCCGTCACCGTCGGCGACACCGACCTCCTCATCGACCCGTTCTTCGACAACCCGAAGACGTCGCTGTCGCCCGGCGACGTCGACCAGCCGGACTACGTCCTGCTCACCCACGGCCACGCCGACCACATCGCGGACGCCGGGGCGTTCGCCGACGCGGCGGTGGTCGTCGGCACCCCCGAGATCACGGGGTTCGTCGGCGACGAGCACGGCGCCGGGGACACCATCGGGATGAACATCGGGGGCACCGTCGAGTGCGGCGACGCGTACGTCACGATGACCCACGCGTTCCACACGAACGGCGTCAACACCGAGTACGGCACCGAGGCCGG
>JBDGPL010000049.1:0-7675 GCA_042219705.1 Halobacteriales archaeon
CTGTTCTCGGGGGACTACGTTACGAGTACTCATCCATGGTCCATCTGATGTTGCGTGTCATTCGCTATATATCGTGGCACGGCGTGTCCGGCGGTTCGCGGTACCCGTCCGGCACGGCGGGGACCGACCGACGCGCCGATAGCGTGCCGTCTCAGCCGCTGGCGAGCTCCTCCAGCTCGGAGCCCAGGGTGATCATGCTCTCGCGGTCGGGAAGCGTCTCGAAGACGCCGGCGGATTGGAGCGCCTTGGCGAACTGCCAGTTCGAGTCGGCCTGCTCCTGGGTGTACGGTGGCGTGCTGAACTGGACCTCCTGCTCCATGCGTTGGACGACGACCTGGGCCATGGCCTCGCTCGTCAGCCCGCCGAGCCGTCCGTAGCGGTTGATCGCGTCGTTGATGTTGTTGCGGAAGATTTCGAGGGAGGCCGCCCAACCTTTCCCCCACCGAATCGCCAGGTCGGCGTTGGCCGGGCTCTCCTGGAGCCAGGACATCCGCGCCGTCCGCTGGGTGAGCGGGACGACGCTCCCGTATTCGCGCTGCCAGTACTCGATCGGGTTGAAGACGACCCGGACGTCCTTCGAGACCTTCCCGCGAATCGAGAATCCCGAGAACTCGATGATGACGTCGAGCTCTCCCTGGTTCATGAGGTTCCAGATGACCGGCGGGGCCGCCGCCCGCACCGACGACGGCGCGTCGAGCAGGCTCATCCCGAAGGCGTCCTGCATGAGGGCCCGGTATCCGAGCGTCGTGGTGGACGTCTGGAAGGGCACCCCCAGTCGCTTTCCCTCGATGTCCTCCGGTGTCTCGATATCGGAGTCCGCCGGCGCGAGCATGAAGTTCGCGAAGGTCATCCCCGGGCCGAGCCAGGTGAGGTCCTCCCCCTTGTTCCGGAAGTCGATAGCCGACACCATCGGCATCCCTCCCACGTCCGCGAGGTCGGCGACGATCTGCCGCTGGAACTTCGGGAACGGCCCGACCTCGACCTGGAGATCGATGCCGTACTGGCTCCAGGCGTCGTTCTCCACGCCGTAGAGGAACGGGACGACGTAGAACGAGCCCTCCGGCACGACGTGGTGCATCGACACCGGCTCCGGGGTTCCGGTGGTCGTCGGCGTCCCGGCAGGCGTTTCCGTGGCCGTCGGCGTCCCGCCGCCCCCGGTGCAGCCGGCGACGGCTGTGACCGCGGCCGCGCCGCCGAGGCCGTGGGTGAGCCGCAGGAACTCGCGTCGGTTCACGGCCTTGGGGCGGTCCGTTCCTGTCGCGGTTGATCGGCCGGGCGTCTCGTTCGTGGCGGTCGATGGGCTGTCATGGCGTGACATGGGTGGAGTAAACATATGTCCTGCCTTAAGCCTTTGTAGGTCGGAAGCTTGTGCCGTCTCGTTGGCCGGATCGGCACCGATACCCGGCGGAACCGACCGCAGGACCCGTCGGACGACGGTCAGTAGCGACCTGTGACCGGTGAGATGGCTTAAGACGCCGGCGGCCGGTACGGCTCGTCATGGCGGACCCCACGGGCGGCGATGGTGTTGTGGAGCCGACGGCTGCCGGGCGGCTCCTCCGCTCGCTGCGGCGCCGGGGCGTCGACCACGTCTTCGCGAACTTCGGCACCGACCACACGCCGCTCATCGAGGCGGCGGCCCGGCTGCGTGATGCCGGCCGGGCCGATAACCTCCCGGAATTCGTGACCGCTCCCCACGAGTTCGCGGCGATGAGCGCGGCCCACGGCTACGCCGCGGCGACCGGCGACCCGCAGGCGGTCCTGGTCCACGTCGACGTGGGGACGCAGAACCTCGGCTCGGCGGTCCACAACGCCCACCGGGCGAACGTGCCGGTCCTGGTCGTCGCGGGGCTGGCGCCGGTGACCCACGCCGGCCACCAGGGGTCCCGGGACATCGCCGTCCACTACTTCCAGGACGTCTTCGACCAGGCGGGCATCGTCCGGGAGTACTGCCGGTGGGCGGCCGAGTACCGCCCGCCGGCGGATCCGACCGAGTTCGTCGCCAGGGCGCTGGACCGGGCCACCGGGACCGACCCCGGGCCGGTCTACCTCTCGGCGACCCGGGAAGCCCTTGAAACCGCCGGCGATTGGCCGGAGGAAGGCCTCGACGGGACGCCCCAACCCGTCGAACGGACGGCCCCAGGGGCCGACACAGTCGAGTCGCTCGTCGACTCGATCCAGTCCGCGTCGGCGCCACTGCTGGTCACGAGCCGCCTGGGGCGTGAGCCGGAGGCCGAGGCCCGGGTGAGAGCGACCGTCCGCTTCGCCGAGACGGCGGGCGCCGGGGTCGTCGAACACGCCCCGACGGTGCTGTCGTTCCCGCGAGACCACGAGCTCCACGCCGGCTTCGACCCCTCGGCGGCCTTCGAACACGCCGACCTCGTGTTGCTCGCCGACGTCGACGTGCCGTGGATCCCGGCCGACGGCGGGCCGGCCGGCGACGTCCCGGTCCTGCAGGTAGAGGCCGACCCGACCAAGCGGACCTACCCGCAGTGGCCGTTCGCCCCCGACGAGCGCTACGCGGCGGACCCGGCCCGGACCCTCGCGGCCGTCGCCGACCGGCTCGATCCCGCCGACGGTGAGCCGGGCCGGTCCCGGTGGTCGGCGGTGGCGGCCGACCGCCGGGTCGCGGCCGACGAGCGGGTCGAGGACGCGCGATCGGCGGGCCGGCTCACGCCGGCCGTCCTCTCGGCGGCGGTCGACGAGGTCGTCGACGACCGGACGGTGGTCGTCGAGGACGGGGTCACGAGCAAGGCGGCCATCCTCGAGCACGTCCGGCTCGACCGGCCAGGGAGCTACCACGCGAAGGGCGGCGCCGGGCTCGGGTGGGCCGGGGGCGCCGGGGTCGGCGTCGCGCTGGGCCGACCCGAAGCGCGCGTCGTCACCCTCGTTGGCGACGGCGCCTACCTGTTCTCCCACCCGTCTGTTTGCGCGTGGCTGGCGGCGGAGCACGACGCGCCCACCCTCACGGTGGTCTACGACAACCGTGGCTGGCGGGCGGTCGAGACGGCCACCGCGGCCGAACACCCTCAGGGGGCGGCCGTGGCGGCGGGCGTGCCGGAGAGTCACTTCGGGACCGAGCTGGACCTGACGGCGCCGGCGCAGGCCGTGGAGGCGGTCACCCGCCGGGTGACCGAGCTCGAGGCACTCGAGCCGGCCCTCGCCGACGGGGTGGCGGCGGTCGACGACGGGCGGCCGGCTGTCGTCTCGGTGGCCGTCGAGCGCCCGGACGCCTGACCGATCGACGAACGCGTCGACGCCGTGATCGAGCCTACCGATCCAGCAGCTCCCTGACGGTCCCGGCGAAGATGCGTTCCTTGTCGGCCTCGGGGATATCCATCGACTCGATGGCGGGGATGATGACCTCGGCCCAGTACTCGCCGGCGTCGGGGCCGAAGGGGTAGTCGGCGCTGTAGACCATGTTGTCGGCGCCGAAGAACTCGTAACCACACCGCAGCGGGTAGGTCTCGCCCTCGCCGCTGACCGCGGTGTCGCCGTAGACCCGGTCGAAGTAGGCCTCGAGCGGTTCGGAGAGGTCGGCCATCCGCGGGTTGTCGTAGAGCTCCGGCTCCTCCCGGCGGGTCCGGTACCACGACTTGAGCCGGCCGACCACGTACGGCAGATTGCCGCCGAGGTGGTGGGTCACGAGCTCGACGTTCGGGTTCGCCTCGAGGACGCCAAAGAAGATCAGCCGGGCGACGGCGACGGTGGTGTCGAAGGGCCAGCCGAGCATCTTGTAGATCCAGGTCTCGCCGGCGTCCCAGTCGTGCCAGCGGTGGAGCTGGGGGTGGATCCAGACGGGCACGTCGAGGTCGTCCACGGTCGCCCAGAACGGCGCGAAGTCGGCGTGGTCGAGGGGTTTGCCCTCGATGTTCGAGAAGATCTGCAGGCCGGACATGTCGAGGTCCTCGACGCACCGGCGGGCCTCGTCGACGTACTCGCCAGTGAGGAACGGCAGGGTGCCGGTCGGGATGAACCGGCCGTGTTCGTCGGCGACCCGGCGGACCTCGTCGTTGGCGAGCCGCGCCACGTCGATGACGTCGGCCGGGTCGGCCCCGTTCCAGATCATCGGCGCGGCGAGGTTGATGACCTGCCGGTCGATGCCGTGGCGGTCGAGGTAGTCGACCCGGTCGGCCTCGGCCGACATCCGCGGGGCGTTCCGGAGGCTCGCGAGCTCCTCCGTCGGGTGGACGGCCTCGAGCGCGTCGATGGTGTCCTCGGTGATGATGTGGGAGGTGGCGTCGATGATCTCGGGCATCGTCGGCCTGTCGGTGGCGGGACACATATAGCCGGAGGCCCGCCGCGGGCCACCAAGGTCCCGGACCGGCGTCGGGCCCGGTTCGAACGCCAGGGTGGAGGTTTTACGTCGGCGCCTCGCCGGGTACGCCCATGGACCCCGAGGCCATCCAGGCGGCCGACGACCCCGTCGAGCTCCTCCGGCGGCAGGGCGAGGACTACACGGCGAACTTCCCGGTCGTCCCGAACGAGCACACCAACTGGCGCGACGAGCAGCGGGCCATCACGGAGACGGCCACGCTCGCGGACCTGTCCCACCACATGACGTCGCTGCGGGTCTCGGGCCCCGACGCGCGGGCGCTGCTGGCCTACCTGAGCGTCAACGACTTCGACGACTTCCCCGTCGGCCGGGCCAAGCAGGTCGTCATGTGCTCGCCGAACGGCCACCTCATCGGGGACGGCCCGCTGCTCCGGCTGGCTGCCGACGAGTTCTACGGGCCGGGGGTGCTCGCGGCCAACTGGGTCCGCTATCACGTCGCAACCGGCGACTGGGACGTCGAGGTGCGGACCGAGCCCCGGACCTCGGCCCTCGACGGCGACCCCGAGCGCTTCGTCTACCAGGTCCAGGGCCCCGAGGCCCTCGCCGTGCTCGAGCGAGTCACGGACGCCTCGCTCGCCGACATCGGGTTCTACCGGTTCCAGGAAGTCGACCTCGCGGGCGTCGAGACCCTCGCCCTCGGCCACGGCATGTCGACCGAGCCGGGATTCGAGTTCATCGGCCCCTTCGAACACGCCGACGCGGTCCGAGACGCCATCCTCGACGCCGGCGCCGACCACGGCCTCCGCCGGCTGGGGTCGAAGGCCTACCACACGCTCTCGGTCAAGCTGGGCTGGCTGCCGCCGGGGGTGCCGCCCATCTACGACGTCGACGACATGGCGGGCTACCGCGAATGGCTCGACGCCGACAGCCGGGAGGCCACCTACTCCATCGACGGCAGCTTCGACTCCGACGACGTCACCGACTACTACTTCAGCCCGGTCGAGGTCGGCTACGGCCCGCTCGTTGACCTCGACCACGACTTCGTCGGCCGCGACGTCGTGGCGGCCGACCTCGAGGAGCCGCCGCGGTCGTTCGTCACCCTCCACTGGGACGACGCGGACGTGATCGACGTCTACGCGTCGCTGTTCCGCGACGGCGACCCCTACAAGTTCATGGAGCTGCCTCGGGTGGGCTGGGGCCGGGCCAACTACGACCGGGTCGAGCGGGACGACGAGCTCGTCGGCCTCTCCCATTCCCGGGCCTACCAGTGGGACCTCCGATCGATGGTCTCGCTGGCGCGCCTCGACCCCGAGCACGCCGACCCGGGCACCGAGGTCACGCTCGTCTGGGGCGAGGGCGATTCGCCGAACCCGAAGGCCGAGCGTCACGTGCGGACCGCGATCCGGGCGACGGTCGGCGAGGTCCCCTACTCGACGGACCGGCGCGGGGCGGCGTAACCGGCGTTAGAGGAAGGCGACGAAGACCGCGATCTGCAGCGGCAGCAACACGAGCAGCGTCGCCAGGGAGCTCAGCGTCGCCATGCGGACCAGCTCCCGGAACTCGACCATGCCCAGCCCGAGGATGCCAACCAGCACGACCGACTGGTGGGGGAAGAAGTAGGTGTTGAGCGCGACGGCCTCGACCAGCGCGATGGGGAACAGCGAGACGCCGGCGCCCTCGGCGAACGAGACCAGCGTCGGCGTCAGCACGCTGGCGACCGCCAGCCCCTCGATGATGAGCGAGAGAACCATGGCGCTCAGGAACACGACGACCAGCACCAGGGGGAGCGAGGCGTCGCCGGGGAGCGTCGAGAGCAGGCCCTCGGCGGCGAGATCGGTGAAGCCCGTTTGCTGCAGGCCGGCGGCGATGGCGAAGACGGCGCCGATGAAGAAGATGATGGTGAAGTCGGCGTCCTCGATGACGTCCATGCCGACGACGCCGACGCGGGGGGCGAACGCCAGGAGGACCACCGCCAGCGCTCCGTACAGTGGGTGGAGCCCGTGGAGGCTGTCGGTGGCCCAGATGGCGGCCCCCACCAGGAGGAACCCCAGCATCCGGCGCTCCTCGGCCGAGACGGACCCTTCCGGCTCGGGATCGGGCGATTGTACGGCCGCCGACCGGTTCCGGGGCCGGTAGAGGACGTACGCGACGACGATGATGCTGAGCGTCCGGCCGACGGCCATGACCGGGCCCAGCCAGAGGGCGTACTCCGTCCAGCTGATGGCCAGCCCGGCGAGGTCCTCGACGATGCCGACGATGATGATGTTGGCGAGCGAGCCGGTCAGGATGCCGGCGGCGCCGTAGTACGTGGCGAACAGCGGGCCGAGGAAGAGCCCGATCTTGGGCCGGCGTTCCTCGAACACCTCGCCGACGGAGATGAGGATGGGGCCGAGGATGAGGACCCGGACGAGCGAGGACGGGATGAGGACTGCGAAGGCCAACCCGGCGAACGACAGCACGACCAGGAGGTACCGGTAGGTCCCGACGGGGTCGCCGGCGATTCGGTCGGGGACCCGCGCCATGGCCCGCCGCTCGACGAGCTCGGCGACGCCGCTCGCCCGCGTGGCCTCCCCGATGACGATGCCGAACACGACCAGCCAGGTCGCGGGCGCGCGGAAACCCACGAGCGCCAGCTCCGAGGAGAAGGCGGTCCCGATGAGGCCAAGCGCGACCAGCGACGTGAACCACGGCGGGACCGGCGTCCCGACCCAGAGGCTGACGGCGAACAGGGTGATGGCGACCATGCGTGCCGTCTCCGGCGCCAGCGGGAGGACGGTCAGCGCGAGGAGCGCCGCGACGACGCCGGCGGGGAGGGCCAGCCAGGACGGGTCGGCGTTCCGGGCCCGGCGGCCGAGCCGACCGATGGTGGAGGGCACGCGCATGTGTCCGTCGCCGCTGGCCGACTCCGCATTGCCGTATCACTCTTGTGGATATCTCGCGGCCGCCGACGGTCGCCGACGAAGCGGGGCACACGTGGGTGGGCCGGCGGCTACCGAGCCGGGTGGTAACGGGCCCCAATCTAGGGGATATATACAGTAATATCATTATCTATCATAACCTTCTTAAGCCGGGGGACTCCCCCCTCGACTACCCATGCGCGTACCGGCCGCCAACGCGGGAGCCGACCCGGAGTTGGACCGCCGCCCGACCGCCACCCGACACCCACGAGACACGACATCCACATGACCGACCCGGAGACCCGTTACGAGTACGAAGCCGAAGCCCCGCTCGTCCCGATGCTGCCGACCCGAACGGAGGCCCGATAGCCGATGACGACCCCCGAATCCCCCCACATCCGCGACGTGGACAACCCGGCTGGCGCGGAGCTACGCGAGCTGCTGTCGACACAGGACTACGTGTTCGCGCCGGGGTTGTACCACGCGCTGGACGCGCGGTTAGCGG
>JBDGPL010000005.1:0-2978 GCA_042219705.1 Halobacteriales archaeon
GCCGGGTTCGGGCCGGCCGGCGACCAGCGAGCCCGACCCGCGGAACTCGCTCAGCGGCGGAATAACCACCTCGCCAGGGGTCTCGTCCCCGCCGGCCCCGGGCAGCGAGCACCCGGCGAGCCCGGCGATCGCGCCGGACCCGAGCGCCCGCAGGACCGCCCGGCGGCCGACCGCCCGGCGCACCCCGGGGGCGCCCGACTCAGTCATCGGCGACCACCGCCGCCGGGGGGTCGGCCCCGGTCGGCTCCAGCGCATCGAGACACTCGAGCCACCCGGCCATGTGCCGGCCGACGTACCGCAGGAACCCGGCATTCTCGAGGTCGGACTCGTGGGCGGCGAGGGCCCCCGCCATGGCAGCGTAGGCCTCGGCGAACGACCCGGCCCCCGCGCCGACGTCGTCTATCACCCGCCAGAGGTGCTCGTTGAGCTCGAGCCCGGGCGCTTCGGCGGCGAGGTCCCCGAACGTCGACCGCGGGGCCTTCTCGTGGACGCACAGCGGCCGGCCGGAGACGACCGCCCTCCCGAGGACGTCGCAGGCGCGCTTGAGGAACACCCCGCTCCAGATGTCGTCGAACCGGCCGACACCCCACGGGTTGTCGTCCATCGGGAGCTGGTAGAAGGCCGGCACGACCTCCCGCCGAAAGGCGAGGTTCATCGAGCTGAGGGTCAGGTACTGCCCGGGCGCGGCGACGAAGTTGCCGTCGTAGTCCTCGGGCGACAGCCGGGTCCGGGACTGGCCGTCGAGGTCGCCGTCGGCGAGGATGCGGACGGCGTCGAGGTCGGGCACGGCCGTCCAGAGGCCCTGGGAGACGGCGACATCGTCGACGGTGGCCGTGTCGGTCTCGACCGTCTCGCCCATCGCGCCGTAGGGGTAGCCCCGCGGGTAGAGGCCGTGTTCGTCCGCCGCCTGATGGAGGACGTTCACCCAGCGTTCGTCGGACCGCACCCGTTCGACCGGGCCCTCGTCGTTGAGGTTCTCGAGGTGGCGCCCGAAGAAGTCGACCCCGGGACGTGGCCGGGTGTCGTCGTCGAGGAAGACGCCGTACGCGAAGCCGTTGGCCCAGAGGTAGAGCAGCCCGAAGCTCGTCTGGGCGTGGCTCCGTCGGGGGATGAGGTCGGCGTAGTCGGCGAGCCCCCGCTCGGCGAACCAGCGGTTCCGCCGGGTCTCGTCGAACACCTCGCCGGCGACCCCGAGGTCGTCCAGCATGTCGGCCATCCCGTCGGTGTCACAGTGGTCCTCGGTGACGAGGACGAACTCGAGCCGGTCAACGTCGAAGCCGTTGGCCCAGGCGTTCTCGACGTAGGCCCGGCAGGCCTCGTACTCCCGGACGGTGGGGACCACCACGCAGACGTCGGTAGTCATTGCCGGCCATATTTTTAGGACGGCCTAAAGTAACTGTCGATGGACGCCGGGACGGCTCCCCGTGGCGCGGACGTCTTCGACGCCGTCGAGGGCGAAACCGGCCGGGCACGATCGCCCATCACCCGGCCGCCCGTGCTTACGCGTCCGACAGGGCCCGCAGGGACCTCGTCGAGGCGGCGTGACCACAGCCGACGAACGTGTGGCGGCCGGGCTCGGCGGCCGTGATGCCGTCGACCGGGGCTCCGCACTCGGGGCAGGTCGCGGCGGGTGGCTGGAGGGGGCGCGTCGTGCTTGCGGGTCGGGCGGTTCGGAACATGCGGCCACCGCTGGGCTCCGGGCAGCCAAAACGGTCCGGCTACCGGGGCGAAAGTGAAACTGGGAGGCTGCGCCGGGATGGCGGGCGCCGTCTGACGGCCGGCTGCCGGTCGTTTCCGAACGCCTAAGCCACGCCACGCCGCGGTGGCCGGTATGGACCGAGTCGCCGTCATCGGCGCTTCGATGACCGAGTTCGGCCGGCGGGAGGCCTGGCTCCGTGACCTCCTCGCCGAGGCGGGCGACGCCTGCCTGACCGAGGCCGGCGTCGAGGCCGACGAGCTCGACCACTGCTACGTCTCGAACATGGCGAGCGGCGAGTTCGAGGGCCAGACCGGCGTCATGAACGCGCTGGCCCACGACCTCGGCGCCCTCGGGGCGTACACCCAGCGCGTCGACCAGACGAGCGCGAGTGGCGGCGCGGGCGTGTACGCCGCCTGGCAGTCGGTCGCGAGCGGCGCGAGCGAGCTGACGCTGCTGGTCGGCGGCGAGAAGATGACCCACGTCTCGACGGCCGAGGCGACCGACGTCATCGCGTCGCTGACCCACCCCGTCGAGTACAAGCACGGCGTGACGCTGCCCGCCTTCGCCGGCCTGACCGCCCGGGCCTACCTCGAGGCGTACGACGCGCCCCGCGAGAGCCTCGCGAAGGTCGCCGTGAAGAACCATCGGCACGGCGTCGACAATCCGAAGGCCCAGTTCCGGAAGGCGGTCGACCTCGAGACGGTCATGGACTCGCCCATCGTGGCCGACCCGCTCCGGCTCTACGACTTCTGCCCCATCACGGACGGCGCCTCGGCCGTCCTGCTGTGCCCCGAATCGGTCGCCGCCGACTACACTGACGACTACGTCGTCGTCTCGGGCGTCGCCGGCGCCACGGACACCCACGTGGTCCACGAGCGAACCGACCCGACGACCATGCGTGGGGTCGTCGACTCGAGCCGGCGGGCGTTCGACATGGCCGGCCTCGGTCCCGACGACGTCGACGTGGCCGAGCTCCACGACATGTTCACCATCCTCGAGGTCCTCCAGACGGAGGACCTCGGGTTCTTCGAGAAGGGGCGGGGCTGGGCCGCCGTCGAGGACGGCGTCACCGCCCGCGAGGGCGAGCTGCCGGTCAACACCTCCGGCGGCCTCAAGTCGAAGGGCCACCCCCTCGGGGCGACCGGCGTCGCCCAGCTCCACGAGCTCTACGAGCAGCTGACGGGCCGGGCGGGCCCCCGCCAGGTCGAGGCCGACGTCGGCCTCGCCTGCAACGTCGGCGGGTTCGGCAACTGCGTCATCACCACGATCATGGAGGCAC
>JBDGPL010000050.1:0-3882 GCA_042219705.1 Halobacteriales archaeon
CACCGCCGGCGGCGAGAAGGGCCTGCTGGGCATCGCGCTCCACCCGGACTTCGCCGCGAACCGCCGGCTGTTCCTGCGCTACAGCGCGCCCCGGCGGCCGGGCACCCCCGAGAATTACAGCCACACCTTCGTCCTGAGCGAGTTCGCGGCCACCGCCGACGGCCGGCGCATCCGGCGCGAGTCCGAGCGGCCCCTCCTCGAGATCCCCGAGCCCCAGGCCAACCACAACGCGGGCGACCTCGCGTTCGGGCCGGACGGCCACCTCTTCGTCCCGGTCGGCGACGGCGGGGCCGCCGGCGACCAGGGGCCCGGCCACGCCGACGACTGGTACGACGCCGTCCCCGGCGGGAACGGTCAGGACGTCACCGAGAACCGGCTGGGCAGCGTGCTCCGCATCGACGTCGACGAGTCGACGGGCGACCGGGGCTACGGGGTCCCCGACGACAACCCCCTGGTCGGGCGGCCGGGGTACGACGAGCTGTACGCCTGGGGCCTGCGGAACCCCTGGCGGCTGAGCTTCGACGGCGAGGACGGCTACGTCGCCGACGTCGGCCAGAACCGCTACGAGGAGGTCGACCGCCTCGAGAAGGGCGGCAACTACGGCTGGAACGTCAAGGAGGGAACCCACTGCTACGCCGCCGGGTCCTGCCCCGACCGCACGCCCGAGGCGGTCCGGGGCGGCGAGCCCCTGCTCGACCCCGTCATCGAGTACGCCCACGGCGGCAGCCCGGTCGGCGGCGTCTCCGTCATCGGGGGCCACGTCTACCGGGGGGACGCGCTCCCCGGCCTCGCCGGCACCTACGTGTTCGGCGACCTGGCCGCGAACGGCCGCCTGTTCGCCGCGACGCCCCGCGACACCGACGGCCAGTGGCCGGTCCGGGTCCTCGAGGTCGCGGACGCGGACGCCGACAAGCTCGGCCGGCTCTACTCGTTCGGCCGGGACGCCGACGGCGAGGTCTACGCGCTGGGCAGCGGCCAGGACGGGGGCGGCGTCCACCGGCTCGTCCCGGCCGGATAGGATCGGGGCCGGACCGGGAACCGACCGGCTACGCCGGGCCGTGGGCCGGCTCGAGCCGGCTGACGGCCCACACCAGCAGCCCGATGGCCGCCGCGACGACGACCCCGCCCGCGACCATCGGCGCGTTGAACGCCGTGCCGTTGTTCAGCGACACCCCGTAGAGCATGACGAGCAGGCCCGCGACCACGAGCAGCGTGGCCAGGCCGAAGGTGCCCGACTGGTTCGCCATACCCGAGGGTCCGGCGGCCGGGGCAAAAGCACTCCGGTGGGCCGGCCCCCGAACACTACCTTTACGGTGGCCACCGCCGGACGACGGCCGGTGGAGCGAATCTGCGTCTACTGCGGCTCGAGCCCCGGGCGGGTCCCGGCGTACCGGGAGGCGGCGGACGCCTTCGGCCGGACGCTCGCCGACCGGGGCCTCGGGCTCGTCTACGGCGGCGGCAAGGGCGGCCTCATGGGGGCCGTTGCCGACGCGACGCTTTCGGCCGGCGGCGCGGCCCACGGCGTCATCCCGGAGCCGCTGCTCGACCGCGAGCCGCCCCACGAGGGGCTCACGGCGCTGGACGTCGTCGACACGATGCACGAGCGCAAGCAGCGGATGGTCGAGCTGGCCGACGGCTTCGTCGCCCTCCCCGGCGGGTTCGGCACGCTCGAGGAGCTCCTGGAGGTGCTGACGTGGGCCCAGCTGGGCTTCCACACCGACCCCTGTGGCTTCCTGAACGTCGACGGCTACTTCGACGAGCTGGTCGCGTTCTTCGACCGGCAGGTCGCCGACGGGTTCGTCAGCGAGGCCCACCGGGAGATGGTCGTGGTGACCGACGACGCCGACGCGCTGCTCGAGGCGTTCGCCGCCCACGAGCCCCCGCCGGTGAAGGGCTACGACGCCGACGGGGACCCGTAGCCCGCCCTACGCCGCCTCGAGGTGCTCGGCCGGGCCGCCGTCGACCGGGATGACCGAGTAGTCGACGGTCAGCGTGTCGGTCGTCGCCCGGACCTGGCCGACGAACGCCGAGATGTCCGCGAGCGAGCCCTCGAGGATGAACAGCTCGACGCAGTGGTGGTCGCCGACGTGGGTGTGGACGTTCGAGCTCACCAGCGCCTCGTGCTCGTGGCGGAGCTCGGTCATCCGGTTCTCGACGGCGGTCCCCTCGAAGTCGAAGAGGACGGTGACGACGCCCATCAGGTCGCGGTCCTCCAGCTTCCGGTCGTCGAACTCGCCGAGCAGGTTCCGCGAGGCCTCCCGGATGACCTCGCTCCGGCCGGTGTAGCCGTGCTCGCCGGCGAACTCGTCGATGCGCTCGAGCAGCGCCTCGGGCATCGACACGCTGACGACGGTCATGTTGTTAAGAACCGCGCCTATCGTTGTTAAGGGTTAGCAATGACCCGGACCGCGGCCGGCGAACGACGCACCGCGAGCGGGCGATCACGCCGCCGGGCGTGACTGGCGGAGCGAGCCCGCCGCGCGCCGAGCGAGCCGGCCGAGGCCGTAGCCGACCGCGCCGACCACGACGGCTTCGAGGCCCAGCGCCGCCAGGCCGTCGAGCCGGACGAGATATGCCAGCCGGTCCGCGAGCGGCCGTCGGGAGATCTCCACGAGCGCCCACTCGAGGTGGAAGCCGAGGAAGGGGGCGTACGCGAGGCCGAGGCCGGCGACGACGTGGCGCCGGGCGTAGCCCGCCAGGGCGGCCGCGACGAACCCGACGACGGCGGCGTGGACCGGCACCCAGACGAGGCCGCCGGAGACGTCGAAGACCCGGACGGCATACAGGGCCGCCGTGGCGGCGAGGAGCGCCCCGCCGGCGGTGGCGAGCCCGGCGGGCGAGTCGAGCCAGTCGGGCCAGGGCGACGGCGGCATGCCGAATCGGCGGACCGGGACACCGTTAAGCGTTCCCGCTCGCCGGCGCCGGCGTCAGGCCTCGTCCAGCGCCTGCCAGGACCGTCGGGGCGTTCGGGCGACCTGCGTCGGGTCGATGCGCGGCAATCGGCTCCCCGAGCCCGGTTTGCGGGCGACCGCGTTTTTCCCTTCCCCCGACCGCAAGTATTTGTACGAAGCCGGACCTAAAATTTCTACGCGATGAGCACGAAACCCCGGCGCATCACGCTCACGAAGGATGGGGAGTGGTGGGTCGCGAAGGACCTCGACACCGGGGTGGCGAGCCAGGGGCCGACGCGAACGAGAGCCCTGGAGATGCTGGACGAAGCGGTGGCGCTTCATACAGGCGACGGCGAGCCCGTCGAAGACGAAGAATCGTTCCTCGAGGAGGTCGGCATCGACCCGGACGAGATTCCGGAGGAGCCCCGACCGCTGCCGGATTTTCTCCGGTAATTCGGGATGGTCACGACCGATTTCTCCGGTCGTGACAGCATCAAGGTGCTCCGAACACACGGCGACGAGATTACCGGTCGCTCCGGCAGCCACGTCCAACGCCGTTCCGTGACGGACGGCAGCACGGTCCGGAACGTGACGGTTCCCTTGTACGACCAGCTCGGCGTGAGCCTCCTGCGGACCATCGCAAACCAGTGCGGCGCGAACGATTTTCAGGCCTGGTGTGAGTGGATCGACCGACATCGGCGATGTCGCCCCGTCGCTCGAAAACGCCCCCGGTAGGCCGCTGGGGATCGGATTCGCTACGTGTCCTCGAGTGCCTGCCAGGACAGCCGGGGCTCCCGGGCCGCCTGGGCCTGGTCGATGCGGCCGGCCGCGGTCCGCTCGGGCGCGTCGGCCAGCGTCTCGTCCGCCTCGCCGGCGACGGCCCGGAACGCCGCGGCCAGCTCGTCCAGCGAGGCCCGGCTCTCGACCTCCGTCGGCTCGGTCATCAGCGCCTCGTCGACGATCTCCGGCCACTTCGTCGTCGGCGGGTGGA
>JBDGPL010000051.1:0-3580 GCA_042219705.1 Halobacteriales archaeon
CCGGCGGGCGATGACTCGCCTCGGGATGGGAGTGCCCGTGACAGCACCGCGACCCCCACCGACCAGAGGCCACCACGCCAGATGACGGACGGAGCGGCCGGGTCGAAACCCACTGCCGGCACGTAGCCGGTATTCCCTTGCCGGGAAGCCCCGTCGTTCGCGACGGGGAGGATGTCACTCGGCGTCGTCCGACCGCCCGGTCGGGCCGGCCGGCGGGCCGTCGCCGAGCCGGAACCCGCCGGCCTCCTCCCGGCCCATGAGCTCGCGCTGGGGGAAGGGGATCTTGACGCCCGCCTCGTCGAACGCCCGCTTGACGGCCTTGACCACGGCGGTCTGGGCCCGCCAGCGCCGCCGGGCGCTCGGCTTGTCGATCCAGAACCGGCAGTCGAGGTCGATGGACGATGCGCCGAAGCCCTGCACGACGACCTCGGGCCGGGGGACCGCGAGCACCTCCTCGACCTCTGCGATGGCCTCCGTGGCGACCTCCTGGGCCCGGTCGAGGTCGGCGTCGTAGTCGATCCCGACGCCGACGTGGATGCGGAGCCGGCCCTTCCGGGTGCGGTTGACGATCTCGCTCGAACCCACGAGGTCGTTCGGGAGCATCGCGTACTCGCCGTCGAAGGTCTGGATCCGGGTGTTGACGATGGAGATCTCCGTGACGATGCCCTCGTGGTCGCCGATGGCGACCCAGTCGCCGATCTCGAACGGCCGGGCGAACATCAGCACGAACCCCGCGATGAGCGAGCCCAGCGTCTGGCGGGCGGCGAGGCCGACCACGATGCCGAGGAACCCCGCGCCGACGAGCAGGCCGCCGAGGTTGACCGACCAGACGCCGAGCACGACGACCAGCGCCAGCAGGTAGACGCCCACCTGGGTCGACCGGTAGATGAGCTCCATTTGGTGGCGGGTGACGGCCGTACGGTGCTGGGCGAACTCGAAGATGACCCGCCGGAGGACGCCCGTGCCGAGGTAGACCCCCACGACCAGCACGACCGTGACCGTCACCTGGGTCGCAAAGCGGACCGGGTCGTCGATGAGGTTCGCGAGCGAGACGCCCCAGAGGGTGACCAGGGCCCAGCCGACGCCGGCTGATACCCCTAGCAGGACGACCGCGATGGCGGCGTTGACCAGTCGGGTCGCCTGCTCCGACTCGACGCGGAGTCTGGCGTACCGCGCGAGCCACCCCACGCCGGCGAGCACCGCCAGGAGCGCCAGGCTGACGAGGACCCGGCCCTCGAAGTCGGCCACCCACCCGAGGCCGTGAACCGACATCAGCGCCACCCGCCGGTCTCGGCCGCGAGCCGGCACAGTTCGGCGAAGTCCGCCGGCGCCAACGCCTCGGGGCGGGCGGCCATGCACGACGGGTCGGCGGCGTCGACCAGCGCCTCGGGCTCGGCCAGCCCGGAGATGTGCGCCGTGTTTCGGATGGCGTTCCGCATCGTCTTGCGGCGCTGGGTGAAGACCGCCGTCACGAAGTCGAGGAAGCGTTCGTCGTCGGGCACCGCGTAGCTCGGGTCGCGCGGCTCGGCCCGGACGACCGCGCTCTCGACCGCGGGCTGGGGGTCGAAGGCCGTCGGGGGCACGACCTCGAGGGCCTCGACCGCCGCGTAGTGGCCCGCCGTGACCGACAGCCGGCCGTAGTCGTCGGTCCCGGGGGCCGCCGCCAGCCGGTCGGCGAACTCCCGCTGGACGAGCAGCACGAGGGGCCGGCTCCGGGGAAGCAGCCGGAACAGCAGCTCGCTCGACGCGCTGTAGGGGAGGTTCGAGACGCAGCTGGCGTAGTCGGGCCAGTCGACGGCCAGGGCGTCGCCCTGCACCACCTCGAGCCGGCCCGCGTCGACGGCGTCGGCGAACTCCCGCTCGAGGAAGGCGGCCAGCCGCCGGTCGCGTTCGACGGCGGTCACCCGATCGGCCACGGCGAGCAGCCGGTCGGTCAGGCCGCCGGTCCCGGCGCCGATCTCGAGGACGTGGCTCCGGTCGAACCCCTCGGCGTAGCCCGCGATACGGTCGAGGACGCGGCCGTCGACGAGGAAGTGCTGGTCGCGGTGGGGGTCGCCCCGGACGCCGGCCCGCTCGAGCAGCGCCCGCGGGTCGCGGGTCCCGACGGGCTGGCCCGGCTCCTCGCGTGCGGGGGCGTCCGATCCGGGGGACCCGGTCATCGCCCGGGCTTTTCGCGCGGTTCCCGTAAAGTCACTGCTCGCGCACGAACAGCTTGTACTTCACGTCCTCGTCGCGGAGCTCCTCGAGGATTCGGTCGACCACGATCCCCTCCGGGTCGTGCAGCCCCGAGATGCGCTCCTCGAGGTCGTCGAGGCTCTCGAAGGGCTCCCGGTCCCGGGCGTCGAGGATGTTGTCCCGGAGCTTGTCGCCCACGCCTGGCAGGAGGTTGAGCTGGTGGAGCCGGAGGGTCACCGGCCCGGCCTCGTTGTAGAACTCGACGACGCGGTCCTCGTCGGCCTCGACGATCTCCCTGACGACCGGTTCGAGCTCCGACCGGGCGCCCCCGGACAGGTCCGCATAGTCCATCGGCCGGGCGACCTCGACCGGTGGCTCCGGGGGGTCGACCTGGACCGACTCGCCGATGACCAGCGTGCCGTCCTCCTCGAGCACGAGTTCCTGGAGGCGGAACCCGTCGGTCTCGATGGCTAGCGCGAGGGGGGACTTGCGGTAGCGCGGCCGGTCGTCGTCCGACCGGCCGTGGGGGAGGACGTCCAGCACCACGGCGGTGCGTGGTCCCGGCTCGTCGGGCTCCGCGCTCATGACCCGACGTACGCGCAGGACTGACTTAAAGAATCGGCGACCGTCAGGCGTACTGCGCGACGATGTCGATGATGGCGTCGAGCTCGTCCCCGTCGAGGGAGTAGCGCTGCTGGGCGAACACCGCCCGGACTTCGTCCCGCGAACGCGGGAGGAGGTCGGCGAGCTTGTGGGCGGTCTCCTCGTCCACCTTCTCGAGGGCCTCGAGCTCCTCGACGAGTTCCCGGGACTCCTCCGGCTCGAGGACCGCGAACCGGTTGGCGTGCTCGATGGTGCGCGCGAGCTCGTAGGGGAGCTCGCGCTCCTCGTCGAGGGCGCGCTCCTCCTCGATGTCCGCGAGGAGCGCCTTCACCTCGGCGACGGTGAGATACTCCTCGTCGAGGGTTTCCTTGAAGATGGTCATGGCTCGACCGTGACCGCGGAGGGACTTAAACCAGTTGAACGGGACGGCCCGCGGCCGTGGACCGCCCGCCGGCCCGGAAGCCGCCGTGTCCGGGACGTCCAACCCATGATGGCGGGTGGCGGCGTGCCCGCTCGACGGTGGTGGTATGAGAATGCGCGGACACCAGCCGGACCCGGACTGGAGACGTTTTCCCCACCTCCGTTACGGCCGTGCCGGCTTGCGCCGGGTTCCCACCGACCGGTTTCCCGGCCAGCGGTACTTGGCCTTCGCCTGCCCCCTCCGGAAGGGACAGCGCCGGGGTGGTACGGTTCTCCTTCGGACCAACCGCCTTATGATTTCGGCGGCCGTTCCCAGGTCGCCGCGTTTCCCCGAAGGGATCTTCGGCGACCCGTCCAGTTGGCCCGGTTGGCGTTCCGCGCA
>JBDGPL010000052.1:0-10619 GCA_042219705.1 Halobacteriales archaeon
GGACCTGTTCTTCGGGGTCTTCATGACCACCGACCGGGTCAACCACTTCCTCTTTCGGGACTACGAGGAGGGCGGCGAGTACCGCGAGGACTTCCTGGCGTTCTACCGCGACGTCGACGACGCCCTGGGCCGACTGCGGGGAGCGCTGGCGGACGACGTCTCGCTCGTCGTCGCTTCCGACCACGGCTTCACGACGCTCGACTACGAGTTCCACGCCAACGAGTGGCTCCGTCGGGAGGGGTGGCTGGCCTTCGGGGGCGACGACCACGAGGGGCTGGGCGACATCGCCGACGAGACCCGGGCGTACTCGCTCATCCCCGGCCGGTTCTACCTGAACCTCGAGGGCCGCGAGCCCCGGGGGTCGGTTCCGGAGGCCGACTACGAATCGGTCCGCGACGAGCTCAAAGCGGCCATCGAGGCCATCGAGGGGCCCGAGGGGCGGCCGGTCGTCGATCGGGTCGTCGAGCGCGAGGACGCCTTCGAGGGCGACCACGTCGACATCGCGCCGGACCTCGTCGCCATCCCCAACGACGGCTTCGACCTCAAGGCGGGCTTCTCGGGCCACGACGCGGTGTTTGATACCGGCCCCCGTGACGGCATGCATACGTTCGCCAACGCCTCGCTGTTCCTCGACGAGCCTGGGGCCGACGTCGACGGCGCCGACCTCTACGACGTGGCGCCCACCGTCCTGTCGCTCATGGAGCTCGACTACGACCGGACCGCGTTCGAGGGCCAGTCCCTGGCGGGGTAGTGCCGATCGACGGGACGCCCCCCGCGATCCGGAAGCGTTCGGCTGGCACCGCACACTTCGGCGACGGACGGGCCGACCGGTCACCGAACATGAGAGGGGAATAGTTAAAGCCGCGGTTGCCCTTACCGCCCGCTAATGGAAACGCGGGAGCCGTGCTGGCAGCCTGCCGGCCGGAGCGGCCCGCCGGTCGGCTCCGTCGGAGGGAGACCGTGACCCGGGCGTTCACCCTCTCGGGGGCTCGCGTCGCTCACGACGAGGCCCCGGTGGCCGCGCTGGAGGCGGCCCACCACGACGACACCGAGGCCCGGCTGGACGAACTGGCCGGCCGCGACGGCGTCGCCGAGGCCTTCCTCCTGCAGACCTGCAACCGCGTCGAGGAGTACGTCGTCACCGGAACGCCGTCGGCCGGCGAGGCCGCGCTGGCCGACGTGGGCGGCGACGTCGAGGGGGAGTACGTCGTCCGCACGGGCCACGAGGAGAGCCTGCGCCACCTCCTCCGGGTCGCCGCCGGCCTCGAGTCACAGGTGCTCGGCGAAGACCAGATCCTCGGCCAGGTCCGCTCGGCCTACCTCCACGCGGAGGAAACGGGCACCGTCGGCCCGGTGCTCGAGGCCGCGCTCCTCAAGGCCATCCACGTCGGCGAGCGGGCCCGCACCGAGACGGCCATCAACGACGGCACGGTGTCCCTCGGCGCCGCGGCGGTCCAGCTCGCCGAGCGGACCCGGGGCCTGGCCGGCCGGACGGTGCTCATCGTCGGCGCGGGCGAGATGGCGTCGGTCGTCGCCAACGGGGTGGCCTACCACGACGTGGGCGAGCTCCGGCTGGTCAACCGGTCGCCGGCGCGGGCCGACGAACTCGCCGACGGGCTGGCGGTGCCGACCAGAACCGACGGGTTGGACGACCTTGCGGACCATCTCCGGGCGGCGGACGTGGCCGTCACGGCGACGGCGAGCCCCGAGCCGGTCGTCCGTCCGGACCACGTCGAGGACGCCGGCCGGACCCTCCTCGTCGACCTGGCCCAGCCCCGGGACGTCGCCCCGGCGGCCGCGACGGCGTCCGGCGTGGAAATCCACGACCTGGACGCCCTCGAGGCCGTCACCGAGGCCACCCACGAGGAGCGCCGGGCGGCCGCCGAGCGGGTCGAGGCCATCGTCGAGGAGGAGCTGGAGCTGCTGTTGGACCAGTACAAGCGCCGCCGGGCCGACGCCGTCATCCGCAGCATGTACCAGGGGGCCGAACAGCTCAAGGAGCGCGAGGTCGAGACCGCCCTCGCCAGGCTTTCGGGCGAGGCCGACCTGACCGACGACCAGCGCGAGGTCGTCGAGGGGCTCGCCGACGCCCTCGTCGCCAAACTGCTCGCGGTGCCGACCCAGAGCCTCCGGGAGGCGGCCGCGGAGGACGACTGGGAGACGGTGGCCTCGGCCATCCAGCTGTTCGACCCGACGCTCCTCGACGAGGCGGAGACGCCCGCGGCGCTCGAGGCCCTCGTCGCCGACGAGGCCTCGGCCGACGCCGTCGACGACTGACCCGCCGGCCGGGCCGTCGCCTGGCCCGCCGCGTCTCGGTACGCCTATCAGGGCCCGGGTCCCAGGCCGTGGCATGCACGACGAAGCCTCTCGGGCGCTCTACGACCGCGCGCTCTCGGTCCTGCCCGGCGGCGTGAACTCGTCGGTCCGGGCCATCCGGCCGTATCCGGAGTTCATCGATCGAGGCGAGGGCGGCCACGTCGTGGACGTCGACGGCAACCGGTACGTCGACCACGTGCTGGGGTACGGCCCGCTGCTGCTCGGCCACACCCTGCCCGAGCCGGTCCGATCGGCGGTCCACAGCGCGCTCGACGAGGGGCCCATGTACGGCGCGCCCACCCCGGTCGAGGTCGAACTGGCCGAGTTCGTCGTCGAGCACGTCCCGAGCGTCGAGATGGTCCGGTTCGTCAACAGCGGCACCGAGGCGACGGTCTCAGCCGTCCGGCTGGCCAGGGGGCACACCGGCCGCGAGAAGGTCGTCGTGATGCGGGGCGGCTACCACGGTGCCAACGACACCACGCTCGTCGATGGCGACCTCGACGGCGTCGAGCCGGACTCGCCGGGCATCCCCCAGGGGGCCGTCGAGCACACGGTTCCGGTGCCGTTCAACGACCCCGAGGCCGCGGCGGCCGCCTTCGAGCGGTACGGCGACGACATCGCCGCCGTGCTGGTCGAGCCCATCCTCGGGAACACGGCCATCGTCGAGCCCGTCGACGGCTACCACGAGACGCTCCGGCGGCTCTGCGACGAGCACGGGGCGCTGCTGGTGTTCGACGAGGTCATCACCGGCTTCCGGGTCGGCGGGCTCGCCGGCGCCCAGGGCGCCTTCGACGTCACCCCGGACCTCTCGACCTTCGGGAAGGTCGTCGGGGGCGGGTTCCCCGTGGGGGCCGTCGGCGGCCGCGCGGCGATCATGGAGTCGATGACGCCCGTGGGCGAGGTGTTCCAGTCGGGCACCTTCTCGGGCCATCCCGTCACGATGGCCGCCGGCCTCGCCACCCTCGAGTACGCCGCCGAGGAGGGCGTCCACGACGAGCTCGCCGACCTCGGCGAGCAGCTCCGGTCGGGGCTGCGCGACCTCGTCGCCGACCGGCATCCCGAGTACACCGTCGTCGGCCGGGACAGCCTGTTCAAGGTCGTGTTCACCCGCGAGCGGGGGGTCCGCTCGGCGGCCGACGTCGAGCGCGCCCAGCGGGAGCGCTGGGACCGGCTCTTCCGGCCGGCGATGCGCGACGCTGGCGTGCTGCTGCCGGCGAACATGCACGAGGCCCAGTTCCTGTGTTCCGCCCACACCGCCGAGGACGTCGAGACGACGCTCGAGGCGTACAAGGCCGTGCTATGACCGGCCGGAGCGGGTGACCGTGCTCCACGACGCCGTCGAGGACCCGGCCGGCCGGACGGTGGCCGACGTCCTGGCGGCCCACGCCCAGCAGCTCGCCGCCGCCATCGCCTCGGTCGGCGTCGCGGAGGCGGCGGAGGCGGCTGGCTGTCCGGTCGAGCGGATCGACGCGATCGCCGACGGCGACGTCGACGCAGTCGGCGACCTCGACCTCGAGGCGGCCGCCCGGCTGCTGGCGCTGCCCGCGGACGCGTCGGCGGCGGAGGCCATCGCCGCCGAGGCGCGCGAGGCGCTCCTGTTCGGGATGACCGCCGGGGTCCTGAGCGTCGACGTCGTGGCCGTCGAGGCCCCCATCGACGTCGAACCCCGGGAGGTCCAGGCCATGCTCGAGGGGCGCCGGCCGATGTCGCTCCGGGAGTACGTCGCGCTCCAGCGGGTCATCGAGGGCGCGTCGCCGTAGGGGAGCTCCGTCGAACCGCTCGACGCTCCGGGGCCGACCCGGGTGCCGTGGCGGGCTCCGGCAGTCGATTCCTTCTTGACGGTCCGGCCGGTTGGGGCCCGTATGGCCCAGGTGCCGGGGGTGGAACCCGTCGGCGACGCCCTGGAACGGGCCGCCGACGCCGTGGCGGCCGACCCGGCCCTGGCCCTCGCCGTCCTGTTGGTGGCCCTCGCCGTCGTCCTGCTGGGCCTCCTCGTCGTCCGGCGCCTCTTCGTCACGAAGGGGGTGGCGCTCCGGCGGGCGCTCGCCGAGCTCGACCGCGTCGTCGTGCTGATGCACCCGAACCCCGACCCCGACGCGATGGCGGCGGCCGTGGGCGTCGCCCGGCTGGCCGAGCTCGCCGATACCGAGGCGGTCATCCAGTACCCCGGCCAGATCCGCCACCAGGAGAACCGGGCGTTCCGAACCGTCCTCGACCTCGAGCTCGACCCCGTCGAGTCGGTCCGGGAGCTCGACGCCGAGCACGTGGTGCTCGTCGACCACAACGAGCCCCGGGGGCTCGAAGGGGCCGAAACGATCGCGCCATACGCCGTCGTCGACCACCACCCGGGCGACGGCAACGGCACGACCTTCACCGACGTTCGCCCTGACTACGGGGCCTGCGCCAGCATCGTCGCGGAGTACTTCCGAAGCGTGGGCGCCCGTCCGGACCGGGACGAGCCCGGGGACGGGCCGCTGTCGACGACCGTCGCCACGGGACTGCTGTACGGCATCCTCGCGGACACCGCCCACCTGACCCGCGGCTGTACCCCCGCGGAGTTCGAGGCCGCCTCGTTCCTCTATCCCGCCGTCGACCAGGACGCCCTGGACCGCATCGCGAACCCCCAGGTCGACCAGGAGGTCCTCGACGTCATCGCGACCGCCATCCACGAGCGGGAGGTCCGGCCCCCCTACGCCGTCGCCGACGTCGGCGAGCTGTCAAACCTCGACGCCATCCCCCAGGCCGCCGACGAATTGCTGACCCTCGAGGGCGTCACCGCGGTCGTGGTCCTCGGAGAGAAGGACGGCACCCTCCACCTCTCGGGCCGGTCCCGGGACGACCGGGTCCACATCGGGAACGCCCTCCAGGTGGTCGTCGAGGACGTCCCGCTGGGGGAGGCCGGCGGCCACGCCCGGATGGGCGGCGGCACCGTCTCCATCGAGGCGATGAACGAGGGGTACGGGCCCTCCGACGGTCTCGGCCGCGCCGAGCTCCGCGAACGGCTGTTCGACGCCATGGCCGGTGACGTGTAGCCGGGCGCGCCGGGTAACGGGGCGCTTTTCCGGACTCGCCGCGCAGGCCGGGGACGGATGGACTACGCGCAGGAACGGGTCGCGACCCTCCACGACCTCGAGGGACACACGCCCGACGCGCCCGTGGACGCGGCGGCGGTCGTGGTGCCGCTGGCCGAGCGGGAGCACGCCTCGCTCGCCGCCGAGCGGACCTTCGACGCCCTGGCCATGCTCGACCCGGGGCGGGTCGTCGTGCCGCTCCGGGCTGCCCCCGACCGCGTCCCGGCGGTCCGGGAATGGCTCGACACCTTCGAGCTGCCGGTCGAGCTCCTCTGGTGTGGGGGCGAGCGGCTCGACGGGCTGCTCGCCCAGCACGGCCTCGACGGCGACGCCGGCAAGGGCCGGGACGTCTGGCTCGCCCTCGGGGTCGCCGCCGAGGCCGCCGAGTACGTGGTCTGTCACGACGCCGACCGCCGGACCTACTCCACGGCGGACGTGCCGCGCCTGCTCGCCCCGCTGGCCGACGGCTTCGCGTTCACCAAGGGGTACTACGCCCGCGTCGAGGACGGCCGGCTGTACGGCCGGCTGTGTCGGCTCTGCTACGCGCCGCTGGTGCGAACCCTCGCCGAGCGACACCGGGCGGCCGTCCTGGACTACCTCGAGGCGTTCCGATACGCGCTCGCCGGCGAGTTCGGCCTTTCGGCTGGCCTGGCTCGCCGGCTGCCGGTCGAACGGCGCTTCGGCCTCGAGGTCGGCACGCTCGGCGGCGCCTTCGATCACGCCGGCTTCGACGGAACGGCGCAGGTCGACCTGGGCCGGTACGAACACGACCACCGCTCCGTTCACGGGCCGGCCGGCCTCGCCGACATGGCCACCGACGTCATCGCGGCCCTGTGCCGCGTGGTCGAGCATCGGGGGGTCGCGCCCGAGTACGCCACGCTCGCCGAGCGGTACCGCCGGACCGCCGAGACCCTGCTCGAGCAGTACGCCGCCGACGCCGCGGCGAACGGCCTCCGCTTCGACGCCGACGAGGAACGGGCCCAGGTCGAGGCCTACGCCGACGCCATCGCGCCGCCTGGCGCGGACGACCGGCTGCCGGCCTGGGCCGACGCCCCCCTGGACCCGGCCGAGGTCCGCGAGGCCGCCACGGCGGACCTCGAATCGGTCTCGTAACCGCTCGGGGGCCGCCGCCCCGAACGGCAGCGATGCTTCCAACGGGGTTAACCCCCGCGGCCCCCTCGGCAGCGCCATGCCGCCGACCCCCGACGAGCTGGCCGGGACGGTGGACGGCTTCGGCGGGCTGACCCGCGAGGAGCTCGTCGGGGCGCTGTCGGACCTCGCCGCGCGGACGGGCGAGGACCTGGACCCCGACGCCGTGGAGCGGGCCATCGACGACGCGGTGGCTCGCTATTACCTGCTCGAGGTCGGGAGCGATGCTGTCGGAGGCGGGCCGGACGAGCCGCTCCTCGTGGCCGGGCCCGCCGCCCTGCCGACCCTGCCGGCAGGCGGGGGCGATCTGCCACACCTCCTCGACGTCGAGCCCCGGACCGTCGACCGCCGGGCAGCCGCCAGGCAGGTGGAGGAGCGGCTCCGGGGCGATGCCGCGGCGGCCGTCGACGACGGCGACGACGACCGGGCCGAGCGGCTGCTCGACGCCTGCTATGCGGTCGAGGCCTGGGGACCCGTCGACCTCGGAGATGCCAAAGAACAGCTGGCCGACCTCCTCGACTGAGGCCGCCCGCACGAATTAAGGCCGGTGGGGGGATTCCCGTCGGTATGGACCTCTCCCGGGTGGTCGCGTTCGAGCCGTCGGCCATCGAGGGGGCGGCCCACGCCGCCGCGGTGCTGGTGCCCGTGCTCGAACGCGACGGCGAGCCGCACCTGCTCTTCACGAAGCGGGCCGACCACCTGGGCGAGCACCCCGGGCAGATGTCGTTCCCCGGCGGTGGCCGGGAACCCAGCGACGACTCCATCTACGAGACCGCCCTCCGGGAGGCCCGCGAGGAGATCGGCCTGCGCGAACTCGAGGTGGAGCTCGTCGGCCGGCTCGACGACATCGAGACGGTGACGCGGTACGCGGTCACGCCCTTCGTCGCGCGGATTCCCGACCGGTCGTACACCCCTGACGACCGGGAGGTGGCCGAGATCGCCGTCCTGCCGGTCCCGGCCCTCACCGACATCGGGAACTACGAGTCGGAGCGCCGCCTCCACCCGGAGTACGGCGAGCAGCGCATCCACTTCTTCCACGTCGACGGGTACACGGTGTGGGGGGCGACGGCCCGCATCCTCGTTCAGTTCCTCGAACTGACCACCGACTGGCAAGCCCCGGCCACCGTCGACCGGGTCGTCGAGTGGGACGTCGACCGGTGACCTGGCGCGTTCGGGCGGGCGCGATTCCGGGCGGTGTCTCGATAGGCGCTTCCCGAGGCGTTCGAACGCGTTCGTCCACGGGGCAGGGGCGGATCCGTCGACGGGACGACCCGAGGGGTCGTCGCGGTATCCGGTGCGGGGAGGGACGGACTGGACAGTGAACCGGCCGGCCGCAGCCGGCGAGGGCGGCCGCAGCCCCGGCTGACGAGGGGTTACTCCTCCGTCTCGTCCTCGGCCTCGACCGGGACCGTCCGGTCGTCGCCGTCGCCGGCAACCTTCGGCACGCGGACCTCGAGGGTCCCGTTCGACCGGAGCGTCGCCGAGGCGGCGTCCGGGTCCACCACCGCGTCGCGGGGCAGCCGGACCCGACCGTCGAGCGAGAGTCCCCGCCCCGGGTAGACGAGCTCGTAGTCCTCGTGGGGGTCGCGGAACCGATCGACGCGGACCCGGACCGTCCCGTCGGCGAACCGGACCTGGACGTCGCTGGCCGTGGCCCCGGGCGCGTCGAAGACCGCCAGGTAGGCGTCCTCGCCCTCGAGGAGATCCGACTGGAGCGGTTTGGCCTCCTGGACGCGGCTCACCGTCCGGCCCAGCCCCTCGAGGACGGCCCGCCCGAGGGACCGCCCGGCGTCCCCCAGCACCTGGAGCGACCGTTCGCCCCTCATACGACCAGCTCCTCCAGGCAGTCGGTCCCCCCGCAGTACGGGCAGGCGAAGTCCCCCACGCCGACGTCGTCGGGCATGTCGTAGGTGTAGTGGAGCTCGAACATGTCGAGCTCGCAGTCGTCGCTCCCACAGCGGAGCTCGAGCGTGGCCGGCATACGTCGTATATCGGGCCCGGCAGGTTTAAACGGCGTGGAGCGGAGGACCGGATGGCCGCCGAGCGGCGAGCTGGGGGATCGTTATCAGCACACCATTCAAGCGAAAGAATATGACCGAAGACAAATACATCGGCGTCGACTTCAGTGGGGCATCGAAGGCGGGCCGGCAGCTTTGGATTGCAGTCGCGGAACCGGCGACGAGGCGGAGTGGGATAACGGTGACTTCCTGCAAATCCGCCGAGGAGAAGTGGCAGGTCGAGGGGAGGGAAGAAACGCTCTCGAAACTGACGGAATGGATAGGTTCGTCCAGCGGTGCGACGGTCGCGCTGGATTTCCCGTTCGCGCCGCCCTGCGGGGTATTTCCTGCCGACACCTGGGCCGAGCGGCTCGACGAGATCACCGAACGCTGCAGGGATGCGGAACAATTCGTCTCGGAATGCCGTAAGGAATTCACGGGAAACGTCCGACGCGAAACCGAACAGGAGCGTGGCGGGCTCTGCTCGTACAGTCCCCAAATGAGGTACCAGACGTTCCACGGTATCGCGGACTTACTCTCGCCGCTACGATCGGCCTCGGGCGTTCGGATCGAGCCGATGGGTTCCGGCCAGGGGTCAACCGCCGTCATCGAAACCTATCCGGCCGCTGTTCTCGACGGATTCGACGACGCGTTCAGGAACGGGTACAAACAGAAGCGGTTTCAAGCTCACGAGCGGCGTCGAGATAACGTTCGCGTCCTGGAAAACGAGGGAGTCGATTTCGACGACCACCGGTGGGTAACCGTCGCCGACGATAACGCACTTGACAGTGTTATAGCCGCTTATGCCGCCAGTCAGGCGGCGGTGTCGGGTTTCGACGCACCCGACGACATGTACGACCCCCTCGAAGGCCACATCTACGCGTGACGCTCCCATCCGTTCCTGTTTTGTCGCTCCCGCCAGTAACGAGACCGTAATGCCGCCGGACCCCGCCGACCTCGCGGTCACCATCGTCGACGGATACGTCGACGAGCCCGCGCACTTCGGGGTCCCGCCCTACGTCTCGACCTACCCCCGGTACGTGGCCGGCGCGCTGGTCGACGCCGGCGTCCCGGCCGCCAACGTCACGTACCACACCATCGACGGGCTGCGGGACGACCGGTCGGGCTGGCGGGACGTCGAAGCCGCCGACCTGCTGGTCTACGTCGGCGGCATGACCGTGCCCGGCAACTACGTCGGGGGGACGCCCGCCGAGCCGGACGAGGTCCGGGAGCTCGGCTGGGTTGCCGGGGGGACGACCCTGCTGGGCGGCCCGGTGCGGTTCGGCGTGGGCGAGCGCAACGAGGGAGGCAGCGACATGCGCCGGGCGGACCTGGACTACGACTTCGTGGCCAAGGGCGACGTCGAGGCCGCCGCCCACGACCTCGTCGCGAGCGGCCTCGAGGGCTTCGAGGACCGGATGCGCGACGTACATCGTCTCGATGGCGTCGGCCTCGGACGAGTAGACACCGAAGTTCGAGGTGGTCTTGTCGAGCGTGACGGTGAGGTTATCGCCCTCCTCCGAAATCTCGACCTCGATGAACTCGCCGAGCTGGTCGGCCACATCGTCCGTGATGTAGGTTCCGACCATCTCCTGCGCCTCGTCGCCGTCGGGCGAATCGTAGACCGCGTAGTTCTCTGTGCGCTTGCTCTCGCTCGCCTGAATGGTTTCGCTCATCTTCGTTCCAACGTAGGGGCTATACTGCCTTAAGTCTTGCCCTGCTCTCTTGGCCGAAAGGTTTATATGGTTTGAATCAGGCCCGGGGCGGAATTGCCCCTATAAAAAGGTTACGCTCCTGCTTACTCCAGCAGGTCGGCGTTCTGCTTCCAGTAGTCGAGGGTGCGCTCGTCGTAGATGGTCTCGCCGACCAGCACGTCCTCGATGTTCTCGTAATCGGTGCGCTCGCACACAATCATCAGGAAGGCGTCGTGGAGAACGTCCTCCTCGTCGTGGTCGAAGTAGTTCTCACTCATTGGCGAATCTCACGCCCGCCCATATCTCAGGGCAGACGTGAACGCCTGTTGTCAGGGTACATCATTTTTGTGTTAGTCTTCCCCGTCTGATTCCATCCACGGTGCCTCGATTCC
>JBDGPL010000053.1:0-4117 GCA_042219705.1 Halobacteriales archaeon
TCCACAAGTCCAAGAGCGAGCACAAGCACGCCGTCTTCGTGCTCGGCAACGCACTTGCCGAAGCGATGAGCGAGGACGAGTTCTCCAACGCCGGGCGCATCTCAAAGCGGATGTCGGAGCTGGCGGCCGACGCCGAATCGAAGCTGTAGCTGCCGAAACGTATTTGGCCCGAGTCGGACACGCGTAGGGCATGGACCCTGCCCTCGCCGGCCGCATTCGGGAGTGGGACGCCCGTCCCGTCCCCGGTGGGTTCCAGGGGCTCCGCGAGCTCGCTGACGCCGGGTTCTCCGGCGTGGTGACCACCGGCACGGCGTGGTTGTTCATGCTCAACGGCCGGGTTGTCGGCGTCGTCGACGGCACCCTCTCGAACTTCGAGACGGGTGAGTCGACCGCCCACGAGGCGCCCGACCCGTCGCTGCCGCTCCTGTTCGCCATGCGTGAGCGCGACGGCGAGACGCGAGCCAAGTACTACACCGACGACAACCCGCTATCCGAGGTCCACGAGACGCTCACCGACGCCGGTTTCACCGGGTACATCGAGCTCTCGGAGAACGTGCTCTCGGGCGACTACTACGTGGTCTACTACGGCGGACGCTCGATGAGCGTGGCCTTCGTCGGCAGCGGCGATACCCTGCTCACCGGCGACGAGGCCTTCCGCCAGGCGGCCGAGGAGGTCGGCATCTACGAGGTCATCGATGTGGACCTGGAGGTCCGGGACGTCCCCGAGCCGGACGGCCCGGACGAGCCGGCCGAGGACGCCCCGGGGGGCGGTCGAACCGCCGGCACGTCCGACGAGACGGCCCACCCCGACGCGCCGTCCAGCGCCGAACCCGCCGATGTGCCTCCGTCGACGGAACCCGCCGAACCGGCGCCCGAACCCGACGACCGCCGAGACGGGGAGGAGACCGCCGACGAGCCGGGCCCCGCCGGCGGCCCGGACGCCTCGACGCCGGAGGATGGGTCGGCGGTCCCGGACCCGGACACCGAACGGTCGTCCGGGGGAGGTCCGGCAGCCGGAGCGGACCCGGACGACCCGTTCTCCGAGGAGGCGGCCTGGCGGGAGACCCGCACCATCCCGGCCCTCGACCCCGACGAGTCGGATGGGCCGGCGGCCGCCGAGGACGGCGGCCAGCAGGCGGCCACCGATTCCGAGCCGGCGCCCGCCGAGCCCGAGCCGACGGTCGACGAGGACCGCATCGCCGAGCTCGAGGCCGCCATCGAGGCCCAGTCGGAGACCATCGCCGAGCTCGAGGCCCGCCTCGAGTCGACGAGCGCCGAGGCCGAACAGCTCCGCGAGGAGCGCGAGCAGGTCCGCGACGAGCTCGAGTCGGCCCGGGCGGGGACGGCCGGCGGCGAGGCACCGGCCGAACCCGCGACCGGCCAGCCGTTGGACCCGGACGACGCCCTCGATCAGACCGACCTCTTCGTCAGGTACGACTCAAAGGCCGGAGGCACCCTCGAGAAGGCCCACGACGGGGTGCTCGACCGGGAGGAGGTCGTCGGAAACCTGCGCATCGACCACCACACCCGGTTCGACCAGGCCGCGGTGACGGTGGGGGGCCGGGACTTCGAGGCGTTCCTCGACGCCACCCTCGAGTACCGGTTCGTCGACTGGCTCGTCACCGAGCTGCTGTTCGAGATTCAGGATACCGGCGGGCAGCGCGGACTGCGCGAGCTGTTCGACGCCATCCCCCGCATCGACCGGGCGGAGTTCCAGGGGACGGTGACCTGGCGGGACCAGGATGCCGGGGAGACCTACGAGGAGCCGTTCGACGTCGTGTGCCGCGACCGGATGGGCGAGCCCCTGGTCGTCGCGAACCTGAACGACGTCCGGGACCCGGCCACCGGCGACATGATGACCTCGCTCATCGAGGGCGCCTCGGCCGTCGCCGAGGGGGTCGAGAGCCTGGGGGCGGCGTTCCTGGTCACCTCGAGCTTCTTCCAGCCCGACGCCCTCGAGACGGCCGGGGAGGCCACCGGCGGCGGGCTGTTCTCCCGCGAGAAGCGCTGGAGCTACGTCAAGCTCAGCCGCAGCCGGGGCTACCACCTCTGTCTGGTCGAGGCCCGGGGCGATAACTTCCACGTCGCGGTCCCTGAGTTGTAGGCCGGCACCGGCGGGGCGTTCGATGGCGGGGACCGAGCACAGGACGGGAGACCGCCTCGGTCGGTCGGCTACGCCTCCGCTTCTAGGTCCTCCAGCTTCATCGACTCGAGCTTGCCGATGATGTCGTCGAGCTTGCCGCCCAGATCGTCGAGGAACGTCTGGGTGTGCTCCGTAGTGACGGCTCCCTGGCTGGAGGGCTCGATGAGCGACTCCTCCTCGAGGACGCGCAGCGAGTACCGGACCTTGTGGTGGGGGTAGCCGGTCTCGTTCGACATCTTGACGATGCCGATGGGTTCGTTCCGGATGACCATGCGGAGGACCTGGAGGTGACGTTCGAGCATGTCGACCTCTTTTTCGAGGCGGTCTATCATGACACATGTTAACTTGCGATGGGTCCTTTTAAAGGTTGCCCCCTACATCGACGGGTCCCCGCACCGCGCGGCTGGCGACGGTCGACGGGCGGGGCCGACATCGACCTCCCGTTACCCGCCGGGGATACCGTAACGGGTTTAGCGGGAGGTAGTGAAGTCGCCGGCGGCATGACAGTCACGGTCGTCGGCACGCAGCTGGGCGACGAGGGCAAGGGGGGCATCGTCGACCTGTACGCCGACGAGGCCGATGTCGTCGCGCGGTACCAGGGGGGCGACAACGCGGGCCACACCGTCGTGGTCGGCGGCGCCGAGTACAAGCTCTCGCTCATCCCTTCCGGGGTGGTCCGGGGCCACGTCGGCGTGCTCGGCAACGGCTGCGTGGTCAACCCGGCCACGCTGTTCGAGGAGATCGACGAGCTCCGGGACCGCGGCCTGGATCCCGACGTCAGGGTGGCCGAGCGGGCCCACGTCATCCTGCCCTACCACCGCGTGCTCGACGGCGTCGAGGAGGACGAGAAGGCCGACGCCGCGCTGTCGGCCGGCACGACCGGCCGGGGCATCGGCCCCACCTACGAGGACAAGGCCGGCCGGCGGGGCGTCCGCATCGGCGACCTGCTCGACCCGGACGTGCTCCGCGAGCGCCTCGAGTACGTCGTGCCGCAAAAGCGGGCCGTGGCCGAGGCGGTCTACGGCCTCGATCCCGGCGAGGCGTTCGACGTCGACGCGCTCTACGAGGAGTACCGGGCGTACGGCCGGCGCCTCGAGGACGAGGACATGGCCGTCGCGAGCGGCGAGTTCCTCGCCGACCGCCGCGACGCGGGCGACCGCGTCCTGCTCGAGAGCGCCCAGGGGACGTCCATCGACATCGACCATGGCATCTACCCGTACACCACCTCCTCGAACCCGACGGCGGGCTACGCCGCGACCGGGACCGGGCTGGGTCCGACGGTCGTGGGCCGGGGGGAGGTCATCGGCGTGGTCAAGGCCTACCTCTCGCGGGTCGGCACCGGCCCGCTGCCGACGGAACTCGGCGGCGTCGAGGGACAGACCCCCGGTTACTCGGGGGGCGCCGACGACGAGGCGGAGGCGTTGGCCGAGCACATCCGGGAGGCCGGCGGGGAGTACGGGACGGTGACCGGTCGCCCTCGGCGGGTCGGCTGGCTCGATCTGCCGATGCTCCGCCACGCGGCCCGGGTGAACGGCCTGACGGGCCTGGCCGTCAATCACGTCGACACCCTGGCCGGCCTGGAGACGGTGGAGGTCGGCCACTCCTACACCCTCGACGGCGAGGAGCGGTTCACGATGCCGGCCACGACGGAGCGCTGGGGCCGGTGTACGCCCAACTACCGCACCTTCGACGGCTGGGACGAGGTCGACTGGGCCGAAGTCGCGGCGGCCGGCTACCACGCGCTGCCGCCGGCCGCGCGGACCTACCTCGAATACCTCGAGGACGAGCTCGACACCCCCGTCTACGCCGTCGGCGTCGGCCCCGGCCGGGCCGAGACCATCGTCCGCGAGACGCCGTTCTGACCGCCCCGGGGCCCGGGAGCCGTAGGTTTTTAGCGGTCCCCGGCGAGGCCTGCGGCATGAAGCGAGACCTGATGGACATCCTCGTCTGCCCCCTGGACAAACACGAGCTGGA
>JBDGPL010000053.1:4127-6565 GCA_042219705.1 Halobacteriales archaeon
CGACGGCATCCCGAACCTCCTGCCGCCCGACATGCGGGAGTCGTCGCCGGCCTGAACCTTTTTGACCCGGCTGCGCGTCTCCTCACCCGTGCCCGACGACCTGGTGGTCCACTTAAATCGCGACGGGCCCCATTCGATCGGGGTCGAGCCGCGGCAGTTCCGGGCCGACGGGGCCTTCGACGTCGTGCTCCGGAACCACGGCGCGGCGCTCCACGTCCACCTCCACCTCGACGACGACCTCTCCTCCCACGCGACCCTCGGGACGGCCAACCACTACGTCGACGAGGACGCGGTGCGTCGGGTCCGGGTGACCGTCGACGACCCGGGAGAGCCCGTGACGGGCCGGCTGAAGCTGGTCACCGGCTACGGCTCCGAGACGGCGTATGCCCGGGTCACCCTCGCCGAGGCGGGCCAGGATGACCGCCGCGTGAGCGTCGACGAGGCACTCGGCCGGCCCGCTGGGGCGGCCGACTCGGGTGAATCCCTCGAGGCGACCGACTGGCCGGTCCTGCTGCTCGCCGTCCTCGCGGTGGTGGTCGCCGGCGTCGCGGCTGCCGTCGTCGGCGGGCCAGCCGCAGCGCTGGGTCTCTTCGTGGTGGTCGCCGGACTCGCCGTCGCCATCGCGCTGCTCCGACGGTAGGCTGGGAGCGGCCCCGGTTGGACCGGCTTCGATCCCCGCAGAATTCCCCGACCGGCGGGCGGTGGAAAGGGTTATTACCGGGGTGGAAATGGGTCGAAACATGACGGACGGCGCCACGACGTCGCGGCTGCTCGACGGCATCACGGTGCTCGACCTGACGACGTTCGTCACCGGCGGGTTCGCCACCCTGATGCTGGCCAACCAGGGCGCCGAGGTCGTCAAGGTCGAGCGCCCGGGCGTCGGCGACGACAACCGGCACTCCGGGCCGCCGTTCGTCGACGTCGAGGGCTACGACGGCCCGGGCGTCACGGCGTCGGACCGGGGTGAGTCGCCCTACTTCTGGACGGTGAACTACGGCAAGCGAAGCATCGAACTCGACCTCAAGGTCGAGGCGGCCCGGGAGGTCCTCTACGACCTCGCCGCCGAGGCCGACGTCTTCGTCGAGAACTTCCGGCCCGGGACGGCCGACCGCCTGGGCGTGGGATATGACGACATCCGGGCGCAAAACGAGTCCATCGTCTACTGCTCCATCTCGGCGTTCGGCGAGACCGGGCCCTGGAGCCGTCGCCCGGGATACGACCTGCTCGTCCAGGGCACCAGCGGTATCATGTCGGTCACGGGCCCCGAAGACGGCGATCCGGTCAAGGTCGGGGTCCCCGCCACCGACCTCATCACGGCCATGTGGTCCGCCTTCGGCATCGTGGGCGCGCTGTTCCGCCGGGGTCGGACCGGGGAGGGCGAGCGTATCGAGCTCGGGATGCACGACGCCGCGCTGCCGTGGCTGACCAAGCAGGCCGGCAAGGCGTTCGTCGGCGAGGAGACCGAGCGCCTCGGGACGAAGGACCCAGTGCTCGCGCCGTACCAGGCCGTCCCGACCGCGGATGGCTTCCTCAACGTGGCCTGCGCCAACCAGAAGCTCTTCGAGGAGCTGTGTGACGCCATCGACCGCCCGGAGCTCGCCGAGGACCCCCGGTTCGCGTCCAACCCCGACCGGGTCGAGCACCTCGACGCGCTCGAGGCCGAGCTCGCCGCCACGTTCGAGCAGCGGCCGACCGACGAGTGGGTCCGGCGGTTGGCCGAGGAGCGAGACCTGCCCGTCGGCGGGGTCCGCTCAGTGGCCGAGGCCCTCGAGAACGAACAGACCGAGGCCCGCGGCGTCGTCACGGAGCTCGACCATCCGGCCGCCGGACCCATTCCCGTCGTCGAGCACCCACTCAACTTCGACCGGGCGGAGTCGGGCTTCGAGGAGGCGCCCCCGCTGCTCGGCGAGGACACGACCGACGTGCTCCGGTCGGCCGGCTACGACGACGCGGCCATCGCCTCGCTCCGGTCGGCCGGCGCCATTCCCGACCGCGACCGCGCGTCGAACGGGCCCGACTGACCACCGTGGCGTCCGCCTGCGGCCGGCTCACGACGGTTGCCGCACGGTCAACACCGGGACCGGCGACGTGCGCACGACCCGCTCGGTCACGCTCCCCAGGAGCTGGCGGTCGACGCCTCGGCGGCCGTGGGTACCCATCACGACGAGGTCGATGTCGTGCGCCCGGACGTAGTCGACGATGGTCTCGTCGGCGACGCCGTGCCGGACGTCCGTGACGGCCTCGACGCCCGCCGACTCGGCCGCCTCGGCGATCTCGGCCGTTCGGTCCGCGCCCTCAGCTTCGAGGCGGTCGATAACCGTGTCGAGGGTGAGCTGCATCGGGCTCGTCGCCTGCAGCTCGACGACGTAGAGGGCGTGGAGGGTGGCGTCGAACGCCGCCGCCTGGCCGACGGCCTGCTCGATGGCCTCCTCGGCGGC
>JBDGPL010000053.1:6575-8026 GCA_042219705.1 Halobacteriales archaeon
TACCTACCGGTCGGTCAGCTCGTCGCGGACGCCGGGAAGGTCGACCCGGACGGTTCCGAGCCGTCGCGGGTATCCAGACGGACACGTGAAACCCGGCCTGACGGGACCGAATAAACTATGCCGCCAATGGGGGAAGGCACCACGCATGGTGCGGGACCCGTTCGCGCAGGACGTCGTCCCCGAACTGCAGGACGTCCTCGACGCGCTGGACGATCCCGATTGCCGACAACTCGTCCGCCGGCTCGACGAGCCCAAAACGGCCCGCGAGCTCTCGGAGGCCTGTGACATGCCACTGTCAACCACGTACCGCAAGCTCGAGCTGCTGAGCACCGCCTCGCTCGTCGACGAGCGCACCCAGATCCGGGCTGGCGGCCACCACACGACCCAGTACGCCCTCGACTTCGAGGCCGTCCACATCGCCCTCGACGCGGCCAGGGAGTTCGAAGTCTCCATCAGCCGCCCGCCCCGGGCCCCGGACGAACAGCTGGCCCAGCTCTGGTCGGAGGTGCGCCGGGAGACATGAACCACCTGACCACCGCCGTCGTCGTCCTGAAGACGCTCACGCTGGTCCTGGGCGGAACCATCACCTACCTCGCCTTCAAGGCCTTCCGGCGAACGGGGTCGGCGGCCCTGCGGTCGCTGACCCTGGGGTTCGGGCTCGTCACCCTCGGCGCGCTGCTCGCCGGCTTCGTCGACCAACTCGCCGGGTTCCGGACCGACGCCGCCCTCGTCGTCGAGAGCGCCCTGACCGTCGCGGGCTTCGCCGTCATCGTCTACTCGCTCTACGTCGACCGGTAACGCCAGCCGTCCCGAACCCGAACGCCTGCCCATCGTGGGCCGTCTCGGACTCATGCCTGCCGCGGTCTGTTTCGTCGCCTTCGGCACGGTGTTCGACACCGACGGTGCGGGCGGTGGGGGACCGGCTCGACCCGTCGGCCGCCATGGGGCTGCCCGGATGACCCGGGCCACCGACGTGCCCGAGGGCGTCGGCGGCGATCCGGACCACACGGTCGCGTCGCTGACCGCGCTCGCCGAGCCGTACGCGTGGAGAGGAAGATTCAGTCGGACGTTTCGGGGGCCGGCGCCTCCTCGGTCGCTTCGTCGCCGACCGAGAGCTCGTACAGGTTCTGGCGGGCGTCGGGGATGTAGACCTCCTCCGTGACGACCCCGATCGCCTCGAGGCGCGCGAGCGCGTCCCGGACCGTCCGCTGGGAGAGCATCGACTTCTCGACGATCTGCTTTTGGGTGAGCCCCCCGTTGTATTCGAGGACCTTGAAAACGAGCTTCGCACTCGGCGGAACGTCTTCGATCGTTTGCTCGCTCATCGGGTAGAAAGACGGGCCGCGCCCACATATAAGGTCAAGTTACAGAAACGTAACCGGGACACGGCGCCGAAGCTCGGCCGCCGCTCCCCGTAGCGACAACTGCTCGCGCGATGTCTGTCATTTACG
>JBDGPL010000054.1:0-8743 GCA_042219705.1 Halobacteriales archaeon
TCCCGGTCGACGACCACGATGACGCGCTCGACGGTCGCGCCCGCCTCCCGGAGCGCCTCGACGGCCTCGAGGGCGCTCGTGCCCGTCGTCGCCACGTCCTCGAGGACGACGACGCGCTCGCCCGGCTCCAGAGTGCCCTCGATGCGGTTTCCGGTGCCGTACTCTTTCTTCGATTTCCGCACGACGACGTAGGGGTTACCGGTCTCGACGCTCGTCACCGCGACCAGGGGCACGGCACCCAGCGCCACGCCGGCGAGCGTCTCGTCGCCGACGCGCTCGGCGAACGCCCGGGCGACCGCCGCCAGACAATCCGGGTCGGTCTCAAAGCGGTACTTGTCGACGTAGTAGTCGCTCGTGCCGCCGTGGGCGAGCTCGAACTCGCCGAAGCGCACGGCGTCGGCATCGAGGAGGGCCCGGATGAGCGCCTGGTCGGCCATCGGCGGCCAGTCGGCCGGGCTGGACCAAGAAGCCCCCGGTCGGGTAGGACCGCGGATCGACGGAATGTCGGAGCCCGGTTCCGACCGGTGCCGAACGGCGGTCACCAGGGTTCGTCCTTCAGGCCCAACGCGTACCCGATGGCGTTGGTCAGGACGTGAAGCAGAGGCGTGAGCACGAGCACCGCGGCGAGCACCGCCGGCGTGAACGTGGCCCGGAACCAGGCCGGACTCCCGACGAAGGCGAACACCAACGCCCCCACCACGAAGTCGAGCTGGTCGAGGACCGGAAACGGCGCCCCCCGTTCCCGGCCGGTGCGGCGCTTGACGAGCGAGCCGACGACGTCCCCGAGCATCGCTCCCAGCGGGAGCCCGAGGGCCGCGCCGGCCCGGAACCGGGGCAGGTCGAGGCCGAGAGTCGCCCCCACGGCCGGCGCCGCGAAGGAGAGCAGGCCAGCGAGGAGCAACCCGGCCAGCGTGCCGACGGCGAGCCCCCGCCAGGTCTTGCCGTCGCCGAGCAACCGAGCGCCCCGCCAGGTCCGTCCGCCGTCGATGGGGCGGCCGCCGCCGGCCACGACGGCGACGTTGTTGGGGACGTAGGCCGGCAGCATCGCCCAGACGGCCGTCGCGATGACCTCGACGAGCGCCATCGGCGAGGTTCGCACCGGGAGGCGCCTAAACGGTGCCGGTCGACCGCCGGGCGGCGGGATTCACTCACCCTCGGGGATGTGCGCACCCTCAATTCGACGACCAGCCGGGCGAGCAAAACGAACGAGACGGTGGCCTTACGACCGTCCCGGACCAAGGTTTGCCCATGCTCCCGCCCGTCGCGCGGCGGTTCGTCGCCGGGGAGACCCGCGACGACGCGCTGGCGCACGCGCGGTCGCTCAACGACGACGGCGTCGGCGCCATCCTGAACCTGCTGGGCGAGCACTACGACGACCGCGGGCCGGCGGACGCCGACGCGGCCGCCTACCGCGAGCTGCTCGCCGATATCGACGACGCCGACCTCCGGGCCCGAGTCTCGGTCAAGCCCTCCCAGCTCGGCCTCGCCATCGACGAGTCGGTCTTCCGCGAGAACGCGCGGGCCGTCGTCGAGGCGGCGGCCGCACGGGACGGCTTCGTCTGGTTCGACATGGAGGACCACCCGACGACGGACGCGACCCTCGACGTCTTCGAGGCCATGACCGAGGTCCATCCGGGCGGCGTCGGCGTCTGCCTGCAGGCCAACCTCCGGCGGACGCCGGACGACCTCGAGCGGCTCGCCGGGTTTCCGGGGGCCTTCCGGCTCGTCAAGGGTGCCTACGACCCGCCCGCCGACATCGCCTACACGAGCCGCCGGCGGGTCAACCGGGCGCTTTCGGCCCTGCTCGAGCAGGCGTTCCGCGACCACGACGGCGTGGTCGCCCTCGGCAGCCACGACCCGGAGATGGTCGACCGCACCGTGGCCCTCGGCGAGGAGTACGGCACCGACTACGAGCTCCAGATGTTGATGGGCGTCCGGGAGGCGGCCCAGGTCGAGCTCGCCGCCGACCACGACGTCTGGCAGTACGTCCCGTACGGGCGCAAGTGGCTGTCCTACTTCTGGCGGCGGGTCATCGAGCGCAAGGAGAACGTCCTGTTCGCGCTGCGGGCCGTCCTCGGCCGGTAGCCTGCCCCGCCAGCTGCACGGGGGAGCGTCCAGCTCACCGCCATCCGCGCCACTGATAACCCTGCGACCGCTGTTCCCGGCCGTATGGCTTCGTGGAAGCGGGACGCCGCATCAGGGCTGGTCGTGCTCCTGCCCATCCTGGTGACCCTCTGGGTCGTCACCTGGCTGTTCCGCGCCATCGCGAACATCCCGCTGCTGCAGACCGTCGTCGACCCCCAGCTGTTCGGGGGGAACGCCACCATGGCCGAGCTGGCCCGGGTAGCGCTGACGCTGCTGGTCTTCATCGCGCTCGTCTTCTCCATCGGCTACCTCATGCGGACGGCCCTCGGGGCCATCATCGAGGACGCCATCGACGACTTCATGAACCGGGTACCGGGCCTGCGCGTCGTCTACAACGCCTCGAAGATGGCCGTCGAGACGACCCTCTCGGGGGCCAGCGAGCTCCAGAGCCCGGTCAAGGTCGAGCTCTGGGACGGCATGCGGCTGACGGCGTTCAAGACCGGGAAACGGACCGACGACGGCCGGGAGGTGGTGTTCCTGCCGACGGCCCCCAACATCACGACGGGATTCGTCCTCGAGGTCCGCCCCGAGGACATCACCGAGACCGACGAGCACGTCGAGGACGCCCTGACCCGGATCCTGAGTGCCGGGTTCGGGGAGACCCGTCGGGAGGGCGTGCCCATCGACGTGCTCGAGGCGGCCGAGGGGACCCGGGACGAGGAGCACGTCGAGATTCGCGGCGGCGAGGAGTCCGGGCGGTAAGCGGTCGCCGGCCGGAGTTACGCCTCGTAGTCCAGCCGGACGACGGCCCCATCGACGAACCCCACGAAGCCCTCCAGCCGCGCGTCGCCGTCCACGTCGGCGAGGGTCGGCGGCGCACGGACCGAGCCGGCCCGCTCGTCGGTCGCAAGCCGCGTCCCCGAGCCGGCCTCCAGCGCCACGATCCGGCCGTTGTGGGTGGCGACCACCAGCTCGGCGACCCCGTCGCCGGTGACGTCCCCGAGGACGGGCGGCAGGACGCCGCCGGCCGGCGTCACCGTCCGCTCCCATACGGTCCGGCCGGTATCGCCAGCCAGTGACCGGACGGTGCCGACGCCCGCCACCGCGAACACCTCGGGCCGGCCATCGCCGTCGGCATCCCCCACGGCCCGAACGGCGGCGGGGCCGGCGAAGGACCGCTCCCACTCGACCGCCCCGGTGGCACCGTCGATCGCCACGACCTGCCCGCCGGCCGTCGCCGCCACGAGCTCCAGCGCGGGGTCGGCGTCGAGCTGGCCGCTCGTCAGCCAGCCCACCGCGCCGTCGAGGGGGTCCTCGACCCGCCGCACCGGCGAACCAGTGCGATCAAGGACGACCAGCCGGCCGTCCCCGGTGCCGACCGCGATTTGGGGCCCGCCGCCCCCCGAAAGATCGCCGACGACCGGGCGGGCCCGGACCGGGGCTCGGAGGGGCGTCCGCCAGACGGCCGAGCCGTTCGGGGCGAAGACGTGGACGGTCCCGGCGGCGTCGACGACCAGCACCTCGGCGCCGCCGCCGGACGACAGGTCGGCCACCACGGGTGGCGCGTCGCCGGCGGCGGCCAGCGGGTAGCGGCCCCGCACCTCGCCGGAGGCTGGGTCGAGCGCCAGCAGGGCCCGCTCGGCCGTCGCGACGAACACGGTCGGACGACCGCGCCACGTCGCGATTGCTGGCGCCCCGACCCCGCGGGCGGAACAGTTCGCCGGCGGGACCCGGTATCGCCAGACCGGCGTGCCGGCCGCGGCATCGAGCGCGCGGAGCTGGCACGTCGACCCGCCGTCACCGCCCCCGAGGGCCGCGAAGACCAGGGTTCCCTCGCCGGCCGCGCCGACGGCGGGAGGGTGCTGGACGGGGCCGCCGTCCGACGGGCCGTCGGCCACCCACGTGGTGGTGAGCGTCGGCTCTGCCGGCAGCAGAGCCACCGCCAGTGCCCCGGCGACGGCCACGGCGAGGAGGAGCCCGAGCCCCAGAAGTACCCGGGCGCGTCGCTCCATAACCGGGACAGCTGGCGGGCCCCGAAAGCGCTTCCGAAGGGAGAGCCGCCACCGCGAAGAGCGGCGTCGGCGCCCTACGCCGTCGCCCGCTCGATGGCCTGCTCGAGGTCGGCGAGGATGTCCGCCGGGTCCTCGAGGCCGACCGACAGCCGGACCATATCGGGCGTCGTCCCCGTCGCCTCCTGCTCCTCCTCCGTGAGCTGCTGGTGGGTGGTGCTCGCCGGGTGGATGATGAGCGTCTTGGCGTCGCCGACGTTGGCGAGCAGGCTCGCCAGCTCGGCGTTCTCGACCGTCGCCCGGGCGGCCTCGTAGCCGCCCTCGAGGCCGAAGGTGATCATGCCGCCGTAGCCGCCGTCGAGGTACTCGGAGGCGGCCTCGTGGGTCGGGTGGGACTCGAGGCCGGGGTAGTTCACCCACGAGACCTCGTCGTGGGCCTGGAGGTGCTCGGCGACGACCAGCGCGTTCTCGCAATGGCGCTCGACGCGAAGCGGCAGGCTCTCGAGCTTCTGGAGGGTGACCCAGGCGTCGAACGGCGACTGCTGGTTGCCGAGGTCGCGCAGGCCGCGGGCGACGGCGGCGTAGGTGAAGGCGGCCTCGCCGAAGCGCTCCTTGAAATTGACGCCGTGGTAGGCCGGGTTGTCCGCCGCGATCTCGGGGTAGTCCTCGGGGCGCCAGTCGAAGGTGCCGGCGTCGACCAGCGCGCCCCCGATGGTCGAGCCGGCGCCGTGGAGCCACTTCGTCGTCGAGTGCCAGACGATGTCGGCGCCGTAGTCGATGGGGTTGCAAAGCGCCGGCGTCGCGAACGTGTTGTCGACGACCAGCGGCGCGCCGGCGTCGTGGGCGGCGTCGGCGATGGCCTCGAGGTCGGGCGTGTCCAGCGCCGGGTTCCCGATGGTCTCGACGAGGACGTAGGCGGTGTCGTCGTCGAGAGCGTCGACGTAGGCGTCGACGTCGAGGGTGTCGACGAACCGGGTCTCGATGCCCCGCCGGTCGACGGTGTGGGTGAGGTACGTGTAGGTGCCGCCGTAGAGCGACGTCGCGGCGACGATGTTGTCGCCGGCCTCGGCGAGCAGGAACGTCGCCAGGTCGAGGGCGGCCATGCCCGAGGCGGTGGCGACGGCCCCGACGCCACCCTCGAGCGACGCGAGGCGCTCCTCGAGCATCGCGTTGGTCGGGTTCATGATCCGGCTGTAGATGTTCCCGGCCTCCTCCAGGCCGAACAGCCGGGCGGCGTGGTCGGCGTCGTCGAAGACGTACGACGTCGTCTGGTAGATCGGCGGAGCCCGGGCCCCGGTGGTCGGGTCGGGTTCCTGGCCGGCGTGGACGCTACGCGTCGCGAAGCGGTGGTCGTCTGAGTCCGTCATGGCCCGAAGGAGGGCAGGGGGCTACTACCCTCCGTCGGTTCGCGCAAGGACTGACGCGGGTCCGCGGTCGCGGTAACATTCGCCCCCTCTTCCGTGGGTCAACTACCCCGGCGTCAACGCCGGGGCTTGTCGGTGAACTCCCGTTCAGGCCGAGACGTCGGCGGACGAAAACTCGTCGCTCACGTTCAACGTTCCCGACTTTAGGGCGAGTTGACGGTTCGCCCGTCCACGCGGAGACGTTTGCCCCGCGCGGACGTGTTTGATTCCGATGTTCTTCGCGGCGTTGTAGTCCGCGTGAACCTCGTAGCCACACTTCCGGCAACAGAACCGCTCCGGCTTTGGCCGGTTCCCGCGTTCCGTGTGGCCGCACTTCGAACAGCGTTGGGACGTGTACGCCGGGTCTACCTGTTTGGTCGAGACGCCGAACTCGGCGGCCTTGTACTCGACGTACTCGTAGAGCCGCCGGAACGCCCATGCGTGGAACGCTTTCGCGCCCGGCATCCGGTCCCGAATATCGGTTAGGTCCTCGAAGGCGATTGTAGCACAGTCGTGCGAAATCGCCTCTTGAACGAGCGCCTTCGAGATACGGTGAAGGTAGTCCTCCGCCCATCGGCTTTCGCGGTCGCCGATCGAGTCGATAGTCCGGTGAGCCGATTCCGTCCCAGTCTGTTGTAGCGACCCGCGTCTCTGCTCGTATTCGCGGCGTCGGTGGTTGAGGTATCCACCGGACCACATGCGGCCCGTCGATGTGGCGGCCAGCATCTTCACGCCGAGATCGACGCCGAGGACCGTCCCGCCCTTGGCTGCCTGCGGATCGTCGTCTTTGGCTACGCCGACGTGAAGGTAGTAGTCGCCATCGCGGTAGTGAAGCGTCGATTCTCGAAGCTCCCACTCATCGGATCGCAGATACGTCGTCTGTGGGTTCTCGCCTTCCGGCGGAAGAACGAACGCGGCGTTCACACGTCCGTTGACCGCCGCGAGTGTACAGTGGTCCTCGCGGTACGTCACTGCGTTCTTGTTGTAGACGACGGTGTTTGCGGTGAACGTCGGTGGCGTGGCGTACTTCCCGTTCTGCCATGCCGTTGTGACGCCCTTTACAGAGTCCGCGGCGTAGTTGCGAGCCGCACAAACGAGGTCGGCGTTCAAGCCGCCGGTAGCTTCGCGGACCTGCTGATACGTGAGGTCGTGGAGCTTCGTTTTGGACGTGATAACGTAGCCGTCGTCGTCGCGCTCGAAAGCGCGGTCCGCGACCATTTGGGCGGCTTGACGGAACCGCTCGGTGGTCTCGCGGAGGTCGTTGCGCCGCTCGTCGGGAACGGCCAACTTCACAACAACGGTACGCCGTATCACAGCCCATATACGGAACCAATTAGCATAGACGTTTGGGAGTTGGTCGGCTGTATACGGCAGTTGTGTTGAGGGACTTACGCGATTCCCGCCCGCCCTTCGGCCTTCGACCTCAGGACGGGATTCCCTCGCTGTTTAACGATGGGACCGCCATCCGGTCTGGAGAGATCGCTGTGGTGGGTTCGAACGATCGACCGGTGGATGCCGGAGGGCCCGGCCTCGAAAGGAAGCGGCTGGCTCCACGGTCGGCAGAGCTCTCGCGAGCAGCTCTAGCTGCCGGGTTACCGCGCCAGAAACTCGGTCCTCGTGCCTCAGATGAGGAATCGGACCTGAGACGTAGCGGCCCCGTCCAGCCCGATATTGCGTCTCATTGATGGGCACACCGTTCGGTCCCGAAGTCACGAGGTATGGCCGCTACAGGGACTTTTTCATACAGGTTGCCGTCGAGGGGCAGAGATCGGCAAACTGATTCGTGTGTTGGATTGTGGCTGGTGCCGCAGACCGGTCAATCGGGTGATAGCCACGGTTCGCGAAGAAGTCAGCTGCCGTCGTCGTGAGCAGGTAGATGGTGTCGATCCCCCGGGTTCGCGCAATCGACTCTAACCCATCACAGAGCGCCGTACCGATACCCAATCCGCGCGCCGATGCGTCGACGACCACCGACCGGAGCAGTCCCACGTCATCGTACGGTTCCAAGCCACCGACCCCGACGCGAGTCCCGTGCACCGATGCGATGTAGAACCACTCCGGATGTGGGCCGACGTCCGCGACGGGCAATCTGTTCTCGGCCAGGATGGTCTCAACGGAGGACAGGTCGGCCTTCGTCGCTTGGTGAATCGTCACGTCCCGTCCAGACATAAATCAAACCTGTCGTCCACGGAGTTAGTATCGCTGTCCATCAGCTGGGCGTACGAACCGATACGCGGGTCGCATCGCACGGTCGTTCGTTCCCTCCTGTAGGCCCCGGTGACCACCGCATCTGTCGATATCGCACCCCTCGGCCTCCATCGATACGGCTTCGCCGTTCCTGTTCTCGGCGGAGAAACCCGCCGCCCCGACCTACCCCACGTACGTGAACCAGTCGTCGTACGCGTCGGCCCGGCCCTCGACGACGTCGAAGAACCGCGTCTGGATCTCGTCGGTGACCGGGCCCTTGGTGCCCGCGCCGATCTCGACGTTGTCGACCTGGCGGATGGGGGTGACCTCCGCCGCGGTGCCGCTGAAGAACAGCTCGTCGGCCGTGTAGAGCTCGCCGCGGCTGACGGTCGCCTCGTCGTGGACCGCATAGCCCAGGTCCTCGGCGATGGTGATGACCGCGTTCCGCGTGATGCCGTCGAGGATGCCCTCCGCCAGGCCGGGCGTGTAGAGCTCGCCGTCGCGGACGACGAACAGGTTCTCGCCGGGGCCCTCGGCGACGTTGCCCTCCTGGTTGAGCACGAGCGCCTCGGTGAAGCCGTTCCGGCGGGCCTCCTCGCCCGCCAGGACGCTGTTGACGTAGGGGCCGGTGGTCTTGGCGTTCGTCGGGATGACGTCCGAGCCGTACTTGCGCCAGGAGGAGACCATGACCTCGACGCCCTCCTCGAGGGCCTCCTCGCCGAGGTAGGCGCCCCAGGGCCAGCAGGCGACGGCGACCGAGACCGGGACGTCAGCGGGGCTCAGCCCCAGCCGGTCGTAGCCGTAGAACGCGATGGGTCGGATGTAGCAGGCCCGCAGGTCCTGGCGGTCGATGAGCTCGACGATCGCCTCGGCCACCGTCCCGCGGTCGAACGGGATCTCGAGGTCGTAGGGCTGGCCCGAGGCGTAGAACCGGTCGAGGTGGGCGTCGAGCCGGAACACCGCCGGGCCCGACTCGGTGTCGTAGCACCGGATGCCCTCGAAGACCCCGGTGCCGTAGTGCAGCGCGTGGGTCAGCACGTGGACCTGGGCGTCGTCCCA
>JBDGPL010000055.1:0-4879 GCA_042219705.1 Halobacteriales archaeon
ACCTGCGGTGGTACCGCAAGCGGGCCGACCTCGACCGGCCGGGGGCCCGGCGAACGCTCCGGGACGTCCTCGAGACCCGGCTGGTGCTGCTTGCGCCGTTCGTCCCGTTCCTCGCCAACGAGCTCCACGAGCAGCTCACCGGCGAGCCGGCCGAGGACGCCGACTGGCCCGAGCCCGACCCGGCGCTTCAGAGCCAGGTCGTCGAGGCCGAGGAGGAGCTCGTCCGGTCGTTGGCCGACGACGTCCGCGAGGTGGCCGACGTGACCGGCACGGACCCCGAGGTGGTTCGGGTCTACGTCGCCGCGGACTGGAAGCGCGACGTCTACGAGACCGTCGTCGAGACCGGGCCCGACGTCGGCGAGGCCATGAGCGCGGTCATGGCCGACGAAGCGATGCGGGAACGCGGCGACGCCGTGAACGACCTCGTCGGCGACCTCGTGGCGTTCGTCCGGGAGCATCCCGCCGAGCGGACCGAGACGCTCCTCGAGGTCGACGAGGTCGCGGTCTACGACGACGCCGCCGACTTCCTCGGCCGCGAGTTCGACGCCGACATCGAGGTCTATGCCGAGGACGCGGACCCGGTCGACCCCGACGGTCGCGCCGAGCAGGCGGTACCGTTCCGGCCCGCGATCCACCTGGCGTAACGGACCACGGCTGCCCCGCCCGGGATGATACACGCTTATGCCGCGGGTCGTCGAACGGTTCGGTCATGAGCGCCGAGAACGGGGAGGACCGGCCCCTGGTCCGCATGGTCACGGCCCCCTACCGGAGCCAGGCCGACGAGGAGATGACGGCCATCGGCCTGCTCTACGGGCTCGGGCTCGTCCTGGTGCTGCTGCCGCTGCTGCCGTTCATCGTCCTCGCCTGGCTGGTCGGCGCCGTCCGGGAGTCGATGGCCGCCGGGGCGGAGGAGTAGGCCCATCGCCGGAGGCGAACCCGGAGCTGGCCGACGGGTCCGGGCCCTCGCCCGCCGCTAGACGTCGAGCAGCGCGAACCGCTCGCCCCGGCCGGCCTCGGTGGCGTGCTCGTAGACGGTGTGGGCCGCCGCGACGTCCTGGATGGCCAGGCCGGTGCTGTCGAAGACGGTGAGCCCGTCTTCCGGCCGGCGACCGGGGTGCTCGCCGACGATGATATCGCCGAGCTCGGCGTCGATGTCGTCGTCGGTCAGGACCCCGGCGGCGTACGGGACGTTGATCTCGCCGGAGTGGGTGCACTGGTCGTAGTCGTCGATGACGATCCGGGCGTCGAGCAGGACCTGGTCCTCGAGCTCGTGCTTGCCCTCGGCGTCGGCCCCGATGGCGTTGACGTGGGTGCGCTCGCCCAGCGCCGTCCGTGGCACGATGGGGTCGCGGACCGGCGTGACCGTCGAGAGGACGTCGCACGCCGCCGCCTCCTCGATGGTCCCGGCGACGACGTCGAACCGGTCCGCGAAGGCGTCGACGAAGGCCTGCTGCTTCTCGGCGTTGCGGTCGGCGATGACGACCCGCTCGATGTCCCGGACCGTCGCGATCGCCTCGAGCTGGGTGTACGACTGGGCGCCGGCCCCGACGAGGCCGAGCGAGGAGGCGTCCTCGATGGCGAGGTACTTCGTGGCGACCGCGGCGGCGGCTCCCGTCCGCAGCCCCGTCAGCGCCATGCCGTCCATGATGGCGAGCGGGAACGCGGTCTCCGGGTCGGAGTAGATCATCGTCCCCATGACCGTCGGGAGGTCGTGATCGGCGGGATTGTCGACGTGGACGTTGACCCACTTGACGCCGGCGGCGTCCCAGTCGCCGGCGTCGAGGTAGGCCGGCATCGAGCGGAAGTCCCCGTTGTACTGCGGCAGCTCGACGTAGGACTTCGGGGGCATGATGGCGTCGCCGCGGGCGTAGGCCGCGAACGCGGCCTCGACCGCCTCGACCACCGCCCCGACCGGCGCGCCGGCCTCGACGTCCGCCGTGTCGAGCAGGAGGGTCTCCATGGCCGAGGCTGCGGCGCGTCAGCACTTAGGCGGTTCGACGCCGGGGAAGAACGGACGCTTCCGCCGATACCGATCTCGGGGACAACCGGTGAGGCTGCTGCCGGCCGATCAGATGTCAGGCATGCCGCCGCCGGCGCCCGGCTCGTCGTCCTCGCCGAGGTCGCCGGCCGCGATGATGTCGTCGATCTTCAGCACCAGGTTGGCCGCCTCGGAGGCGCTCGTCAGCGCCTGGTACTTCGCCGTCAGGGGCTCGATGACGCCCCGCTCGACGTTGTCGACGACCTCGCCGGTGAAGACGTCGAGGCCGGCGCGGGCCTCGCCGCCCTCGTGGGCCGAGCGGAGGTCGACCAGCGTGTCGATGGGATCGAGACCCGCGTTCTCGGCGAGCACCCGCGGCACCAGCTCGACGGCGTCGGCGAACGCCTCGACCGCGAGCTGCTCGCGGCCGGAGACCGAGTCCGCGTAGTCGCGCAGCCGGGACGCCAGTTCGACCTCGGCCGCGCCGCCGCCGGCCAGCACCCGGCCGTCGGCGATGGTCTGGCTGACGACGTCGAGGGCGTCCTCGATGCCGCGCTCGAGCTCGTCGACCACGTGCTCCGTCGAGCCGCGCAGGACGAGGGTCACGCCGTGGGACTCCTCGGCGTCGCTCTCGATGTAGAACAGCTCGTCGTCCTCGTCCCGGCGGACGCTGCCGTGGCCGAGGTCGTCGGGGTCGATGGTGTCGAGGTTCGAGACGATGCGGGCCTCGAGCGCGTTGGCGAGGAACGTGATGTCGGACTTCTTGGCCCGCCGCACGGCGAGGATGCCTTCCTTGGCGAGGTAGTGCTGGGCCAGGTCGTCGATGCCCTTCTGGCAGAAGACGACGTTGGCGCCGGCCTCGACGATGTTGTCGACGAGGCCCTTGATCTCGGCCTCCTCCTGGTCGAGGAACTGCTGGAGCTGGCTGGGGTCGTCCAGGCTGATGGTGGCGTCGCCCTCGCCCGTGTCGACCTCGATGGGCTGGTCGGTCAGCAGGATGGTCGCGTCCTCGACCTCGCTCGGCATGCCGTCGTGGACCGGGTCCTTGTCCATGGCGAGCCCGCGGACCAGCTCGGAGGCCCCCTGGGGCTGGCCCTCCTGGGTCTCGATGTTGACGTAGTCCATGTCGACGACGTACTCGCCGGTGTCGGCCTGGACGGTGACCTGCCGGACGGCGTCGACGGCGAGCTCGGCCAGGAGGTCCTTGTTGACCTCCGTGCCCTTGCCGGTCATGCTGGTCGCGGCGACCTCCCGCAGCGACTCGACGTCCTCGGGGTCGACGTCGACGGCGATGTCGTCGAGGATGGACGCGGCCTCCTCCTGGGCCAGCGCGAACCCGCGGATGACGGCCGAGGGGTGGATGTCCTGCTCGAGCAGGTCCTCGGCCTTCTTGAGCAGCTCGCCGGCGATGGCGACCGCGGTCGTGGTGCCGTCGCCGACCTCGTCCTCCTGGGTCTGGGCGACCTCGACGATCATCTCGGCCGTCGGGTTCTCGATGTCCATCTCGTCGAGGATGGTCACCCCGTCGTTGGTGATGGTGACCGACCCGAAGCTCGAGACGAGCATCTTGTCCATCCCCTTCGGGCCGAGCGTCGAGCGTACGGCGTCGGCGACCGCCCGGGCCGCCCGGATGTTGTACTCCTGGGCGTCGCGGTCCCGGACGCGCTGTGCGTCCTCGCCCATGATGATCATGGGCTGGCCTCCCATTTGCTGGCTCATGTCGTCAGGTGGTTGATTGCGATTCTATATAAGTCGTTCGGACCGGGGTTGCCGAACGGTCGCCCTCGTTCGTCGTCCGCTCATCCGAAAACCGCTGGCCTGCGAGCGTGTGCTGGAGTCGTCCGTCCGCTTCCATCGGCGGCGTGACGGTGGACCGGACGCCGAACGCCGCGTTTGTATAAGTGTCAGCCCGGACCTGCCGGCCGGGGCCCGACAACCGGCGGCGAGGGACGGATAGGCGAACGCCCGCCCGTCGTCGCACCACCTTCGCGACCGACTGCACCGCGTGCCCGGCGACCGCTTCGGGATGCCACGCCAGGACTGGGATTTGAACCCAGAATCCCTTACGGGAACACGCTCTCCAAGCGTGCGCCTTACCGTTCGGCCATCCTGGCTCGCAATCGGGCTACCCGGCTGCGGGCATTAAGCGCTTCCGTTGGGCGCCAGCCGGCGCTCGACGAGCGGCACCAGGACGACCGTCACAGCAGCGACACCGAGCGAAACCACCCCTTTCACCAACCACCCGACGCGAGCCGATGCCGCCAGCTCGTAGCCCTGCAGGAGCACCAGGAACGCGAGCCCGCCGACGAGCGCCCAGCCCAGGCGTTCGACGCGCCTCACTTCTTGGCCGCGACGGCCTCGATCTCGACGGCCGCGCCCTTGGGCAGGTCGGCGACCGCGAGGGCGGACCTGGCCGGCGGGTTGTCCTGGAAGTACTCCGCGTAGGCCTCGTTCATCGCGTCGTAGTCGTCGATGTCGGCGAGGAAGATGGTGACCTTGAGCACGTCCTGCAGCGTCAGGCCCTCCTCCTCCAGGATGGCCTTGACGTTCTCGAGGGCCTGTCGGGTCTGCACGCCGACGGGCTCGTCGCCCAGGAACTCCCCGTCGGCCGTCAGGGCGATCTGCCCGGCCGTGAACACGAGGTCGCCGTCGGTGGTGGCCTGGCTGTAGGCCCCGACCGCCGCCGGCGCGGTCGGCGTGCTGATGACGCGCTTCATGGCGTCGGGGTCGGCCAGGAGTCTGATAAAGGTTCTCGCCGGGGCTAGTGGAGGACCTCGACCTCGTAGCCCGCGTCGCGGAGCGCCGCCAGCAGCGCCTCGACGTGCTCGGGGCCGCGGGTCTCGAGGTCGACCTCGACCTCGGCGTCGTTGAGCCCGACGTCCCGGGAGGTCCGGTCGTGCT
>JBDGPL010000056.1:0-6838 GCA_042219705.1 Halobacteriales archaeon
CGTACTCGATGTTCTCGAGGCCGAGGCCGATGGCGATGGCGTTGAGGTTGAGCTTCCGGCCGAGGTCGGCGGAGGTGACGATGTTCTGGACGACGATCTCGGGGTCGTCCTCGACCTTGATGTCGAGCTCGCGGAGCTTGTCGAAGACGATGCGGAGGCTCTCGTGGACGTCGTCGGTCGACTTCGCGCCGGTACAGACGATCTTGCCGGAGCGGAAGATGAGCGCCGCCGACTTCGGGTCCTGGGTCCGGTAGACGAGGCCCGGGAACTGCTCGGGGTCGTAATCGGCCCCCTCGAGGTCCATGGCCACGCTCTGGAGGTCCAGCTCCTGGCCGATCCCCGTCGAGGCGACCACGTTCTCGATGTTGATCGTTTCCTTGGGGTCGGTCATCGGTCTGCCCTTAAGTTCGTATTTAAGGTTTATAAACATTGGTAAGTACTCCTGACAGTTCCGGGTCGGCCGGGTGACCGACACCCTGAAACCGCGCTCGCGCCCACCGGGCGGCGTGTACGTCCTCGAGCTCGCGGGCGAGGACGACGCCTTCGCCGCCGCCGAGGCCGAAAACGCCGCCGAGGGCGTCGAGCCGCTGGCGCCGGGGCTGGCCCTGGCTCGGACGGTCGATGCGAGCCGGCTCGTGGGCCTGGCCTACACCCGGGCGTCCAGCGAACTCGTCGGGCGGTCTGACGCGAGCGTCAGCGCCGCCCGGGCCCTGCTCGAAGCCAGCGCGCTCGACCGTTCGGGGACCGTCGCCGTCCGGGCCCGGGACGTCCGGGGGACGGCCGGCATCGACACCCAGGCGGCCGAGCGGGCCCTCGGCGACGTCCTGACCGCCGAGGGGCTCGCGGTGGATCTCGAGGCCCCCGAGCACGAGCTTCGCGCGCTGTTCGCGGGCGAGACGTGTGTGCTGGGCTGGCTGGTCGCCGAGAGCCGCCGGGACTTCGGCGACCGGGCGCCCACCGACAAGCCGTTCTTCCAGCCGGGCAGCATGGAGCCGCTCGAGGCCCGGGCCGTCTGCAACCTCGCGCGGGCCGGTCCAGCATCCACGGTCCTCGACCCGCTGTGTGGCACCGGCGGGCTCCTCGTCGAGGCGGGGCTGCTCGGCGCCCGGGTGGTCGGCCTCGACGCCCAGGCCCGGATGGTCCAGGGCGCCCGGGAGAACCTCCGCCACTACCTCGACGGCGGCTGGGCCGTCATCCAGGGCGACGCGACCCGACTGCCGGTCGGCGGTCCCGTCGAGGCGGTCGTCGCCGACGTGCCCTACGGCCGCCAGTCGGCAATCGCCGGCCGGGACGCGGACGCCGTCGTGGCCGGCGTGCTGGCCGAGGCCCGGCGGGTGGCCGACCGGGCCGTCGTCGTGGCCGACCGGGACCGGTCGGCGGACGCCCGGGCGGCCGGCTGGACGGTGGCGGCGGTCTACGAGCGGCCCGTCCACCGGTCGCTGACGCGGTTCGTCCACGTGCTGGGAGGGTGAGTTCAGCTGGCTGCTTGGGTGGCCGTAGTACCGCCGGAGTCGCTCGCGTCATGGGGTTGACTGTCGCCGCGGCTGACTACTGTCGTGCGAGTACCGTCTCCCCGGCCCGGACCACGTCGCCCTCCCCGACGTTGAGATGCCCGCGTTCGTAACCGGCGGGCAGCACCACGTCGGCCCGCGAGCCGAAGGCGATGTGGCCCAGCCGGTCGCCCCGCTCGAGCGTGTCGCCCATCTCGACGTACGGCGTGATGCGCCGGGCGAACCAGCCCGCGATGAGCACGACTCGATGGTCCCCGAAGTCGACCGCGACTCGCTCGTTCCGGTCGGAGTCCTTCGCGAACGCCGGCCGGTGGGCGCCGGGCGTGTGCTCGACGGCCTCGACGGAACCGCCCAGCGGGGCCCGGTTGACGTGGACGTCGAACGCGCTCATGTAGACGCCCACGCGGAGCCGGTCGTCTTGCTCGCGGACGACCGAGACCGTGCCGTCGGCGGGGGCGACGACGCCCGGCCCCGCCGGCACACGGTCGGGGTCCCGGAAGAACCAGAGCGCGAACGCCCCGGCCAGGAGGAACGGAACGCTCGCGTAGGGCGTCACGAAGGCGGCCGGGACCGACGGGCTGGCGATGAGCAGCGCCCACCGCCACCCGCCGGGCGCGACGTTCATGCGTCCCCGAGCTCGGCCAGCAGGTGGGCGAGGTGGAGCCGGTCGTTCGTCCCCTCGGCCAGGTCGAGGTCGACCTCGGCCGCCAGCACCGCGAGCTCGGCCGGGTCGACCAGCTCCCGGGAGCCGGCCACGCGGACGACCGAGCGCAGCACCTCCGCCCCCGTGAACCCCTCGTCGACCAGCAGGTCGTCCAGCGTCGAGCGGGCCTCGTCGAACTCGCCGTCGACGGCCCGCCGAACGAGGTCGACGATCCGGTCGTCGGGCCCGACGTCCCGGAGGACCTCGTAGGCGGCCTGACGGGTGAGTTCTTCGGCCCGCTCGGCCACCGTCTGGGCGTCGAGCACCGCCTCCCGGAGGTCGCCGTCGGCGTGGCTCGCGACGTACTCCACGCCGGCCGGCTCGTAGTCGACGCCCTCGCGGTCGAGGATCGTCCGGAGGACTTCGGCGGTCTCCTCGGTCGTCGGCGCCCGCACGGGCACCGGCAGGCACCGGGAGGTGATGGCCGGGATGAGCTTCGACGGCTGCCGCGTCGCGAGCACGAACTGCGTGGCGCCGTGGTGGCGCTCCATCACCCGCCGGAGCGCCTGCTGGAAGTCCTCGCGGGCCGCCTCGGCGTTGTCGAGCAGGATGGTCCGGAAGCCGCCCCCCGGCGGCGCCGTCGACGCGGCCTCCTTGAGGACGTGGTTCATCATTTCGGCCTTCGACCAGTCGGACTTGTAGCGCTTGGAGAGCTGCTGGCGCTGCTCGGTCGAGACCTGCTTGACCCAGGGAATCTCCCCGGTCAGGAAGTGGGCGAAGCGGGGGTCCTCGCGGATCTCCTGTTTGGTCCGGTCGAAGAAGTCGGCGACGTTGAGCTCGACCAGGGCGTTGTCGGGGTCGTCGTGGATCCGCCGGGCCAGCGCCCGGGCGGCCGCCGTCTTGCCCGCGCCGGCCGGCCCGTGGAGGACGAGGTTGATGGGGCCGGCCTCGACCCGCGAGAGGTACCGTCGCAGCTCCGCCTGCGGGAGCGCCTCGAGGTCGGGGGCGTGGGTGTCGATCCAGAGCGGCGATTCCATCGGCGGGGCCTACTAGGCCGCCGGGCTTGAATGGTGTGGGCTGGCGGCGGGCCGTTGAAGCTGGCGACGACGCCATGCCCGGAACACGTCACCCAAGGCGCTCGCGGCGCAGTTCGACATCGTCGACCGGGCGGTCATCGAACGCCTCCGCCGGGCGGACCGCCCACCGGCGACCAACGCGCCGCGCGTCCCCCGGCAGGCGGACTGCCGCCCGGCCGGGGCCGGCGGTCACCCGTCACCGCCGGACCGCGGGGGTCCCGACCCCGCGCTCGTCCGGCCGTCAGGCGTACCGGGCGGTTCCGAAGCGGGTTTACTCCTCCCGGGCCTCGACCGGCCCGATGACGCTGCGCGTGACGTTCCTCGGGACGGCGGGGGCCGTGCCCACGCCCGCCAGAAACTCGAGCGGCGTCCACGTCAACCGCGAGGGCGACCAGCTGCTGTTCGACGCGGGCGAGGGCACCCAGCGCCAGATGATGCGCTACGCCACGGGCTTCGCCGTCTCCGACGTCTTCGTCACGCACCTCCACGGCGACCACGTCTACGGGCTTCCCGGGCTGCTCGAGACCTGGGGCTTCACCGACCGGACGGACCCGCTCACCATCCACGTGCCACGGGGGACTCGCGAGGACCTCCTGGCGCTGCTGACCGCCGTCGCCGGCGAGCCGGACTACCCGCTCGCCGTCGAGGAGGTCGCGCCCGACGAGGTGGCCCTGGAGGCCGATGACTACCAGGTCCGGACGTTCCGGACGGACCACCGCACCCGGTCGGTCGGGTACGCGCTCGTCGAGGACGACCGCCGGGGCCGGTTCGACCGCGAGCGGGCCGAGGAGCTCGGCGTCCCCGTCGGCCCGAAGTTCTCGCGGCTCCACGACGGCGAGCCCGTCGAGCTCGACGACGGGACGGTGGTCGAGCCCGACCAGGTCGTCGGGCCGCCCCGGCCGGGCCGGACGGTGGTCTACACCGGGGACACGCGCCCGTGTGCGTCGGTCGTCGAGGCCGCGGCGGGGGCCGACCTCCTCGTCCACGACGGGACTTTCGCCGGCGAGCACGCCGACCGGGCGGTCGAGACGGCCCACTCGACGGCCCGGGAGGCCGGCGAGATCGCGGCCGAGGCCGGGGTCGCCCGCCTGGTGCTCACCCACCTCTCCTCGCGGTACGCGGGCGACGCCGGCCGGCTGGCCGAAGAGGCCGGGGCGGCCTTCGACGGCGAGGTGACGGTCGCGAGCGACGGCCTCGAGGTCGACGTGCCGTTTCCCGAGTGAATCGACGGCCCGGGCGGCCCGAGGCAGGCGCCACGCAGCCCGTCCGCGGCGTGGGCGTCGACCCCGCCGTTCGCCGCCGTCCTTAAGCGAACCGACCCCCAACCCGGGGCCGTGAGTGGGCGACTGAGCGCGCTCGACGCGCCCGTGTTCGGGGTGGACGTCCAGAGCGGCGACGTCCGGGGCGACGCGCCCGCCTACGCCCTCGCCGTGCTCGACGACGGCGCGGTCGAGCGCGACGTGGTCTCCCGACGCAAGCTCCTCCGGCTGGTCGACGACCGGCGGCCGGCGCGGCTCGCCACCGACAACATGTACGAGCTCGCCGAGGACAAGGACGCCCTCGTACGGCTGCTGGGGGCGCTGCCCGAGGAGACCACGCTCGTGCAGGTCACCGGCGACGAGCGGCCGGAGCCCCTCTCCCGCGTCGCCGACCGCCACGGGGTGCCCTACGGCAAGGACCCGATGCAGGAGGCCGAGGCGGCGGCCCGGCTGGCCGCGCAGCACGTCGGCCAGGCCGTCTCGGCGTTCTCGGACACCACGCGGGTCAAGGTCGCCCGCGGCCGGTCGGTCGGCAAGGGCGGCTGGAGCGAGGACCGGTACACCCGCCGCATCCACGGCGCGGTCCGCCGCCGGGCCCGCGAGGTCGAATCGGCCCTGGACGACGCCGGCCTCGAGTACGAGCGGACGGCGACCGAGAAGTACGGCGGGCTCGCGAACGCCACCTTCGTCGTCGAGGGCCCGCCGTCGGCCATCCCGGTCTCCGCGAACCGGTCGGGCGACGTCCGCGTGGAGATCGAGCGCGAGCGCCGCGACGGCATCGAGTTCCGGCCGCTGGCCCAGCGCCGGGACCCGGTCGTCGTCGGCCTCGACCCGGGGACGACGACCGCGGCGGCGGTCTGCGGGCTCGACGGCACCGTCCTCGACGTCACGAGCTCTCGGACGGCCGACCACGCCGACCTCGTCGAGTGGCTCATCGAGCGGGGGCGGCCGGTGGTCGTCGCCGCGGACGTGACCCCCATGCCCGACGCCGTCGAGCGGGTCCGCCGGTCGTTCGAGGCGGCGGGTTGGACGCCCGGGACCGACCTCCCGGTCGACGAGAAGCTCCACCGGACCCGCGAGGTCGGGTACGACAACGACCACGAGCGCGACGCCCTGGCCGCGGCGCTCTTCGCCTGCGACGCCCACGCCGACCAGTTCGCCCGCATCGCGAGGAAGACGCCACCGGGGGTCGACCAGGGCGACGTCGTCGCGCGGGTGGTCGCCGGCGAGGCGTCCGTCGAGGCCGCCATCGCCGCGCTCGAGCCCGACGAGGGGGGCGAGCCAGGCGAACCGAGCCCGTCCGGCGGCGCGGTCCACGAGGCCGCCCGCCGGGCCGACGCGCTGGCCCAGCGGGTCGACCGCCTCGAGGCCTACGTCGACGACCTCGAGTCGACCATCGACGCGAAGGACGAGCGTATCGAGGCGCTCGAGGCCGATCTCGAGGCGGCTCAGGCCCAGGAGCGTGCCGAGGCCCGGGCCCGCCGGTCGACCAACCGGCTCGAGCGCGAGAACGAGCGGCTGCAGCGCGAGCTCGAGCAGGCCCGCGAGGAGTTGGCCGAACGCGAGCGGAAGCTCGAGCGGCTGAAGGCGCTCTGGAAGCTCGACCACTCGGATTTCGAGGCCGTCGCGGAGCGGGCCGACGAGGCGCTGGTGCCGGTCAAGCCCGTCGCCCAGTTCTCGCTGGACGCCATCGAGACCGCCGAGGCGGACTACGGCCTCGCGCCCGACGACGTCGTGCTGCTCCGGGACGCCAGCGGGGCCGGCCGCCGGACCGCCGAGCGGCTGGCCGACGTCGAGCCCCGGGTGGTCCTCCTCGACGGCGCCGGGCTCTCCGACGTCGCCGAGGCCGTACTGTACGACCGCGAGGTGCCCTTCGGGCCGGCCGACCGGGTCGCCATCCGCGAGGTCGACGAGCTGGCGGTCGCCCGGGAAGCGGACGTCGAGGCCGTCGTCGAGGACTGGCGCGACCGGGTCCGCCGGTACCGCCGCGCCGAGAACGAGCAGCTGGTCGACCGGCTCATCTCCGAGCACCGCGCCGAGCGCGCCGACGTGGGCCCCGGCGAGCTGCTCGACTCCTGAACGGAGTCAGGCGATCGGCTCGACGAGCACCGTGTCGTGTTTCAGCCGCGGCCGCTTGGCCCGGCCGTCGCGGTCGTACGCGACCACGTCGAGCTCGGCCAGGCGGGCGAGGTCACGGCTGACGCCGGCCTTGTCCCGGTCGAGTTCGGCGGCGAGCGCCCGGACGGAGTCGGCGCGCCCGGCCGACAGCCGGTCGACGAGCTCGAGCCGCGACGGCGTGAGCACCTCCCGGGCGCTCTTCCGGGTGAGGAGCAGCACGTCGGTATAGCC
>JBDGPL010000057.1:0-10841 GCA_042219705.1 Halobacteriales archaeon
CCAGGTCGCCGACCTCCATCCCGGGCTGGATGGCGCCACAGGAGCCGACCCGGATGAACGTCCGGGCGCCGACCCGCGCGAGCTCCTCGACGGCGATGGCGGCCGACGGGCTGCCGATGCCGGTCGAGGTCGCGGAGACCGGCGTGCCGTCGACCGTACCGGTGGCCGTGCGGTACTCCCGGTGGTCGGCGACGAGGTCGGCGTCATCCCAGGTCCCCGTGATGACCTCGACCCGCTCGGGGTCGCCCGGGAGGAGGACCGTCTCCGCCACGTCCTCGTCGCCCACCGCCAGGTGGTACTCGACGTCGTCGGTCTCGCCGACCATGCGCCGGCTGGGCGGGCGGGGTCAATAGGCGTTCCCCCGGGGGAGCCGGCCGGTCCGCCCGCCGCCAGCGGTCAGCCGGCGGCCGTCACGGCAGCCTCGACGGCCGCGACGGCCCGGTCCACCAGGTCGTCGACCGCCTCGCCCTCGGCGTAGACCCGGACGTAGGGCTCCGTCCCGCTCGGCCGAACCAGCACCCACGAGCCGTCCGGCCGGTCGAGCCGGACGCCGTAGTCGGTGTCGACCGCCGCCTCCGGGAAGGCCTCGGGCAGCGCCGTCTCGAGGCGGTCCATGGCGGCGGCCTTGCGGTCGTCCGGGCAGTCGACCGCGACCTTCCGGTAGGGGCGCTCGGTGACTGGCGCCCGCAGCGGGCCGAGCCCGCCGGCGTCGGCCGCGAGCCGGGCGAGCACCGCGGCGCTCGCGACGCCGTCGATCCAGCCACCGAGCTCGGGGTGGACGTGCTTCCAGGGCTCGCCGGCGAAGACGACGGTCCCGCCGTCGGCCCGGACCGAGTCGATGCCCTCGTGGAGGTAGCCCAGCGCGGCGCGCTCGACCCGGCCCCCGGCGGCCGCGACGCGCTCGTCGACCCGGGCCGAAGCGTTGGGCGTGGTGACGACGACCGGGTCGTCGGCGTCGGCGGCGCGGACGAACGCCTCGGCCAGGACGGCCAGGACGGTGTCCTCGTGGACCACCTCGCCGTCGGCGTCGACGACGACCAGCCGGTCGGCGTCGCCGTCGGCCCCGAGGCCCAGCGCCCAGGCGCCGTTCGCGACGAAGGTCCGCAGGTCGGCCAGCGATTCGGGCGTGGGCTTGCTGTCCCGGGCCGGGAAGCGGCCATCGACGTTGGCCGAGAGCGCGGCGACCTCGGCACCGAGGGCCCGGAGGATCTGGGGGGTGGCCAGGCTCGCCATCCCGTTGCCGCAGTCGACGGCGATCCGGAGGCCGTCGAGGGGGGCGCCGTATCCCCGAGCGTAGTCGACGACGGCGTCGCGATAGCCCGGGAGGACGCTGGTACGGCCGGGTTCGGTCCACTCGTTCCACGGGGCAACGTCGTCGTCGGCCTCGACCCGCGCCTCGATGCGGGCCTCGGCGTCCCGGCCGTACTCGACGCCATCGCGGAACAGCTTGATGCCGTTGTCCGCCGGCGGGTTGTGGCTCGCGGTGAGCATGACGCCCCGCCGGCCCCGGGTGGCGTAGGCCAGCGCGGGCGTCGGCACCCGGCCGACGAGTTGGACCGCCGCGCCAGCGGCCTGCAGCCCGGCGACCAGGGCGCGCTCAAGCGTCGGGCCGGTGACCCGGCCGTCGCGGCCGACGACGAACGCGGCGCCGCCATCATCGCGGGCGTCACGGCCGGCCGCCCGGCCCACCGCCAGCGCGAGCTCGGGCGTGACCCGGGTCGCTACTGGCCCGCGAACCCCGGCCGTGCCGAACAGCTCCATGGGCGCTTTCGGTCCCCCCGGGACTTAGCTTGGGGCCGTTCGCGGCCACCCCTCACGCCCGGACGATACCCTCGATGACCCGGCGGACGGCGGCCCACCCGTCTTCGCCGCCGCGGGGCGCTAGGCCGACGGCGACGATGGTGTCGCCCTCGTGAGCGAAACTGGCGGTGTACACCCGGACGGGCGACTCCCGACCGTCGAGGCGAGCCGTGCCGCGGTAGACCTCGACGGTCCGGTTTTCCCCGAGGACGGCGACCGAACGCTCGCCGACCTTCCGGTCGCGCTGGATACCGCCCACCGAGGCGGTCGCCCGCCCGACCAGCGACAGCGGCCCGACCCGCCGGGCGAGTTCGAGCTGCTGTCCCAGTATTTCGATATCGGGCACGGCCACGACCACCACCCGAGCAGCGGGCCCGCCGTCGGACGGCCGGCGGAGATGGACCATGTCGGCCTCGACGGCGACGGTCCGGGATTCGCCGGCCACCTGGACCGTCCGCTCGAACCGGAAGGACTCGTCGCTCGCGACCCTGAATCCGGACGCGGCCGCCGCCTCGTCGGCGACGCCGACCGGGGCCGCCGAGAACGTGAGGTCGCCCCCGCCGGCGAGGCCGGCCAGGCCGCTGCAGCCCGCTGTCACCGCGAGCGTGAGAACGAGGGCCGCCCGGCCGGACAGGATTCGGCGCACCGACGATGACGTGGCCACCGGGGGGCTTGGTAAATGGGGCGTTTCGGGCCCCGTCGGTCGGACACTCGCTGTCGGATCGCGGCGCGACCGGACGTTACAGCTCCACGCCGCCGGGAATGAGGCTGTGCTGGCGGAGCAGCTCGCCATCGGGGCCGTAGACCAGGAGCGTCTCCTTGTCGTAGGCGGCCAGCTCCTCGCCGCCGGCCACGATGCGGGCCCGGTACTTCGGGCCCTCTTCGAAGAGCTCGCCGTACCGGCGCGCGGCGCGGGTGAAGGCGAGGACGGTCTCGGGGTCGGCATTCAGCTCGAGGATGTAGTCGCCGGTCAACCGGTGGGACAACGCGACGATGGCCTGGGCCTCGCCGGTGTCAGCGCTCCGCTGCAGCCGAACGGCGAGGTCCGCGTTCGCCGCGTCGGCCCGCTCCTCGTCCGCGTCGAGCAGCCGCTCCCGCAGCGCCGCGGGGTCGCCGTCGAAGGCCAGCGTGATGGTCGGCCGCCGGGGCTCGGCGTCGGTCTCGACCCACGCGACGTCGGACACGGCCAGGCTGAACTGCTCGCGCCGCATCTGGTGGTCGCCGGTACGTCCCCGGCGCTCATCAACGTAACGCCCCGACCGGGTCACGGCGGGGCGCGCCGGCGGGATTTAACCCGCCTCGCCGTCTCCACCGCGGCGTGACCCGCCGGGCCGACGTGCGGGCGACCTACGACCGCATCGCGGCGCACTTCGCGGAGACCCGGCCCGAGCCCTGGCCCGAGGTCGAGCGCTTCGTCGATGGCCGGACGGGCCGGCTGGCGCTGGACCTCGGGACGGGGAACGGGCGGCACGCCGAACTCCTGGCCGCGCGGGCCGACCGGGTGCTGGCGGCCGACCTGAGCCGGGCGGCCCTCGACGTGGCCGCCGCCCGCGCGGCGGAAGGCGGCTACGCCCTCGAGTGGCTGCAGGCCGACGCGGCGGCCATCCCGGTGCGGTCGGGCGCGGTGGACCTCGCGGTCTACGTCGCGACGCTGCACCACCTGCCCAGCCGCGAGCTGCGCGTGGGGAGCCTCGACGAGCTCGCCCGGGTGCTCGCCTCGACCGGGGCGGCCATCGTCAGCGCGTGGAGCGTCACCCACGACCGGTTCGACGCCACGTCCGGCTTCGATACCACGGTCGACTGGACGCTGCCCGACGGCGAGACGGTCGGGCGGTACTACCACGTCTACGACCCCGAGGAGTTCGAGGCCGACATCGCGGCCAGCCGGCTCCGACCCGAGTCGGTCTTCCAGGCCGCCGGGAACTGCTACGCGGTGGTCGGCCCGGAGCGTAACGCCCATGGTGCGGCGGGCGGAGCCGGTACCCACGGCCGCTGAGGCGGTGGCCGGCGGCGGGCGCCGGTAGTCTAGCGGTAGGACGAGGGCCTTCCAAGCCCTCAGCCCGGGTTCGAATCCCGGCCGGCGCATCCCCAATGTCCGCGCGAGGACCGGCCGGGCCGGGGTTCGCGACGACGGCCGAGCGGGCGGAGCGTGCCGATCTCGAGGATCCCGTATCGGCCGTCACCGCCGCCGACGGCGGTGGTTCCGCCGAACCGCCGAAATTCGCCGATAGGACCGTCAAATCGGGCTATTTCCGCCCCCGTGGGTTCGAAAACAATCGGTAGGCCTTTAGGGCGTCCTGACCTACACGCCGCTGAATCAGATGAGCGTCACGCAGGTATCGTCGGGCGACCGCGACGGGCTGTGGTCGGCCCTGGACGACGCCACCTCGGTCCTCCTGCTGGCTGCCGACGGGCCGGCGACGGAGGCCGTCTGTTCGTCGCTGCTGTCGGCTGTCGCTCCCGACGACGCCCAGTTCCTCAGCGTGACGCTGGACGGGTCACCTGACGACCATCTCGACGTCTGGCGGGCCCACGTGGGCGAGCTGCCCGCCGAAGCGGGCGTTATCGCCGTGGGCGAGTCGACCCGCTCGGCGGCGGCCCCGGCGTCGCCGTCGGCCGGCCAGGTGGCCGTCTCGGTCGACACCGTCTCGGACCCGTCGGACCTCACGGGCCTCGCGATGGCGGTCGGCAGCTACCTCGACGCGTGGGCGGAGGCCGACGGCACGCCCGTGGTCTGCTTCGACTCCGTCTCCTCGCTGTTGTTCCACGTCGAGCGCGAACGCGCCTTTCGGTTCCTCCACGCCACCACCGGCCGGCTGCGGGACCTCGGCGCCGTGGCCCACTACCACCTCGATCCGGCCGGCTACGACGAGGCCACGGTCAACACGTTCAGCGCGCTGTTCGACGCGGTCGTGGAGGTCGACGACGACGGGTCCGTCACGGTCCGCCGTCGCCGGTGAGGAGGCCGCTGGTTCAGGGGTGGAGGTCGGCTGATCGACCGTCCCTGAAGGCGGCGGTGTCGTCCTTGGTGTCGGGATTGAGCGACGTGTCTTCCCTGATGGCGGTGGTGTCTTGTTTGATTGCCGAGGTGTCTTCGTTGATGGCCGAGGTATCGGACCGGATGACCCGGAGCACCTAGATTCCCTCGTCGAGCTTCCGGCCGATGTCGGCGAGCTCGTCCGTCGGCACCTCGAAGAAGCCTGCCGGGAGCGACGGGTCGCCGTCGACCGGCCGGCGCTCGATGGCGTCGACCGTAGCGCTGAGGCGCTCGGCCTGTTCCCTTACTGCCGCGACGAAGTTCTCGACGGCCTCGTCGGAGCCCTGCGCGGTGATACCGACGGTGCCAGACGGCTCGTTGTAGACGGAGCCCTGGAGCCCGTGGAGCCGGTCCAGGGTTTCGACGCGGTCGCGGAATCCGACGTCCTGGACGGTGCCGCGGACCGTGATGTCGTCGGTCGCCATCGGCTCGCGTCGGCCCCAGATTGGCCGGCTTCGTCGAAGGAGCCACGGCGGCGCGGACTCCATCGTCGTCAACCCCGCGGCCGGCGAGTCCAAGGGACTGACTCGATGACGAGTAGGGGCCCGGGGGGCGCCTCCCGACTGCCGCGGGCTTGACCCCCTTCGTCCCGGGACTTGGATCGCCTTGCCGGTCAGCCCTCGGCCGACGCCGGCGAGTTCGTCGAAAACACTGCCGTCGAGCTGGTAGCGCCCGGCGAAGGCGGACCTCGCTCCGGCTGGGCGGAGCGTTGAGGGCGACAGGCACCGGCGCCCGGGCTAGCCTGTCGGGGACGGGTCGAGGTTGGCATGGCGGGCCGTCAATGACGGCGTCCTCGTCGCCGGTCACTTCGCGCTCGGAGTGGACGAGGCGGACCATGCCGCTACCCCGCCGTTCCGAACCCCAACTCCACGGAGGCCGCCGCGCCCATCCGATGAACGTCGGATGGACTCCCGGCAACCCCCAGCCGGAGCACGGCGAGTTCTGAACGCTTATCCGCCTCGGCCCGGTACCGGGGACCGAGCACCGCCGTCGACGACCCAGCGGGTGCTGGTAGGCGGCTTTGGTGGACTCGCATCATGGTCGGCAGTCGGAGTACCCCGGCGTTGAGCGACGAGCGGGCCGTCAGTCCCGTCATCGGCGTGATCCTCATGGTCGCCATCACGGTCATCCTGGCGGCCACCATCGGCTCGTTCGTTCTGGGGATGGGACAGCGCGTCACCCAGACGGCCCCCCAGGCGAGCCTGCACGTCTCGGTCTCGGCCGCCGCCGACACGGTCACCATCGACCACAACGGCGGCGAGGCCATCGACGCCGGCGAGACCCGGATCCTCATCGAGAACGCGACCACGTCCATCGAGTTCCGCCCGGCCTCGGGTACGGGCCTCCTGACCGTGGGCCACGACACCCAGGTGAACGTGAGCGACGCGGCCAAGACCTTCACGAGCCCCTGGGACGGACTCCAGCGCCAGGGCTCGACGACCATCGATATCCGGAACGGCGACCAGATCACCGTCACGGTCATCGATACCGCGAGCCAGCAGCTGATCTACGAAATCACCGTCACGGCGTAGTGGCTGGCGCCCGGCCGGCCGACGGCCACCACCGCCTCACCGCAGCTCCTCTGGCTTCCAGAGCTTGAGCCAGCGCGAGAGCAGCGGGACCACGCCGATCACGCCGAAGCCCAGAAACGGAATCGCGAGCACCCACCACCGCTCGGGGAGCGGCCCCCGAGTCGCCGCGACGTACAAGCCGACAGACATGGCCAGCGCCCCGACCGTCCCCGCGGTGTGGAGCGTGAAGGCCAGCTGCGTCGGATAGACCGGGGTCCCGGGCGTCCCGGCGCCCCCGGTATCGGCGACGGGTTCCGCTCGCCGGGGCCGGTCCGCCTGGGCCCGCTGGTCGGCGGCCAGCCGGGCCCAGACGTCCGCCCGTCCGTCGGCGTCCGCCGGAAGCTCGGCGGCCGGCCCGCGGTCGACCTCGGTGGCCCGGCGCCTGGCGACGGTCTCGGCGAGCTCCTCGAGGGGAACGTCGAGCTCCGCCTCCTCGTCGCCGTCGTCGATGGCCATGGCCCTCACCCGGGACGTGGGGCGTCCTGGTTCAAATACCTGTCCCGGGGCGGGCTCACCGAACCGACGAGAGGAGCACGCTGCCCCCGAACGTCATCAGCGCGCCGCCCACGCCGAGCGTGAGGAACCCGCCGCGGTAGATCATCGCGACGCTCGAGACGAGCATGCCGTCGAGGTCCATGCCGGCCTCCGTACCCAGGACGCCGGCGTCGAACCCCGACAGCGCGGCCATCAGCTGCACCGAGAAATAGAGTACGAAGAACGCGAACATCACGGCCCACAGGCCGAAGATGACCAGCCGTGCCGAGAACATGAGCGCGTACGGGCGCTTCACGTGGTGGGCCATGCCGTCGTCTCGAATTGCGCCATCGCGGGCCATAAACCCTCGTCAGACGGCCGTCTGCCGCTACAGCGTGATGGCCACGTTCGGCAGGACCATGGTGAACAGCACGTGGGCGATGAGCAGCATCACGACGGCGTGTTTCACCCCGGCCGACACCCGGCCCTCGCTCATCTTCCCCCCGACGAGCCCGCCGAAGACGGCCTGGATGACCGACGCGTGGTAGAAGAGCGTCTTGTACTCGACCGGGTCGAAGTCCTTCGGACCGAAGCCGCCGACGCCCAGCCCGCCCTGGGGGATTTGGGGCAGAAAGATGTCGTTGAGCACCGCCAGGATGACCAGGAAGACGAAGAACGCGACGTAGATGATGACGACGTACAACGACATCTCGACCTGGCGCTCCCGGTTCAGCCGCTGGGCCAGCATCGCGCGCTCGGCTAACGCCTCGATGACGGGCCCGAGCCGCTCGGCCGTCTCGCTGGCCGCGGTCAGCAGGACGACCACCCGGGTCACGACGGGCGAACGGACCCGGTTGGCGAACCGCCGGAGGACGTCGGTCGCGGCCGACCCGAGCCGAAGGTCCCGGAGCATCCGGTCGATCTCGTCGTTCAATCGACCCATGTCGCGGGCGCCCATGTCCTGGATGGACTTCCCGAGCGAGATGCCCACTTCGTGGCGTTCGGAGAGCTCGTTGAGAAACTCCGGCAGCAGCCGCTCGATGTCGGCGAGGTACCGGGCCCGGAGTTCGTAGAACACCCCGTAGACCACCAGGGCGATGAGCATCCCTTCGACCACCGTGTCGTCGATCGCCCGCAGGACGTCCGTGGCGCTGCCGTCCATGGGGACCGGCGCCACCAACGGCAGCTCGGGACGGACGACGGCGAGGGCAGTCTTCGCTCCCACGTACAGGACGGCGAACGCGACCCCGGCGGCCAGCGCGTAGTCCGGCTGGCGCCGCATCAGCGTCAGCGGCGTCGCCATGAACCGCGCCAACCGCTGCCGGAGCTGGTACCGGCCGAGCCGATCCAGCTGCTCGGTGACGTCCTCGTCCCGTTCGGTCGTCGGCACCCGGCTCAGCGATTGCTCGTAGACGTCGCTGGTCTCCAGGTGCTCGTGCTGGCCGGCCCCGGACAGCGGGCTCGACATGTAGATGTCGAGGAGGACGAGGTACGCCAGGGCCGACAGCGGGATGACCGCGTAGACGATGATCTGGATGCCGGTCAGGACGTTCCCGCCGACGAATCCCATCACGAGCAGGATGATGAGCGCGAAGATGGGCAGCGCCACGAACACGGCGACGTAGACCTCCGCGAGCACCCCGAGCCGGGAGAGGAATTCCTCCTGCTCGAGTTCGGCCTGCTCGAACAGCTGGTTCATCTCGTCCTCGAGGTACATGGCGATGTCGCCGCGGCCGGTCAGCGCGCGGACGTAGCCATGGATGAACTCCGAGAGGTCCAAAAGCGGCGTCGTCTCGGCGAGCCGGTCGAGCGCGTTCACCACGTCCGCGCCGAAGTAGGTCATGTCGTGGACGGCATACCGGAACTCCACCGCGGCCTCGCCGAGCACGTGGGCGTGATCCGAGATGATCTCGAGCGTGTCGCCGGTCGGGACGCCGGCGCGGCTCAGCGCCAGCAGGAAGTTCACGACGTTGGCCAGGCTGAGCTCGATGGCGCGGCCGCGCTCGTTCGCGACGTAGTGGGGGTAGTACAGCCGGAACCGGTAGACCGCATAGCCCACGATGGCGCTCGGGAACACGAACCCGACGAACAGCGCGGCCCGGTTGAGGCCGGTCAGGACGACCGGCCGGAGGTAGACGGCGGCCAGGACCACCAGCAACGAGAGCACCCCCAGGAAGCTCGCCAGCGCGTAGAGCAGGGTCCGGGCGAGGTAGCCGTGGTAGGTGGTCGGCATCCGGGCCCCGTGGAGGTGCTCCTGCAGCGACTCGTACTGGGCCTCGAAGCCCCGGAAGAGGTAGCCAAAGTAGAGGTAGAGGACCTGGACGTAGGGAAGCCGCTCGAGGGTCACGCGAGGCCCTCGACGCGGCCGAGGACGCGATCCGGCGCCGCGTAGTACTCGTGGACCGTCCGGGTGAACTCGCGGTAGCCGGTGACCTCCTCGGCCTGCAGGTGCCGGAGGATGGCCTCGCGGCGCCGGAGCTCGGCGCGTATCTCGGCCATGCTCGACCCTCGCTCTTGGGCGATGGTCCGGAGGATGTCACTGTTGCCCGTTTGCTTGAAGTCGTCGGTCTTCGGGTCCCAGTCGAACAGCTCGATGAAGTTGATGTCGCCGGTCCGGTCGTCGATGCCGGCGATTTCGACGAGGGCGTTCGTCCGCCGGACTCGGTTTTCGTCGATGCGGGTCAGGATCTGCACCGAGACGATGTCGAGCGCGCCGATCATCACCCGGGGGACGTTGATGGGCGGGTTCTCAAGGCGCCGGATGACGGTATCGACGGACTCGGCGTGCAGCGTCGAGTAGGTCGTGTGGCCCGTGTTCATCGCCTGGAACAGCGTGAGCGCCTCCTCGCCCCGGACCTCGCCGACGATGATGTACTCGGGCCGCTGGCGGAGCGCCGACCGCAGCAGCGTGTACATGTCGATCTCCGATTCGATACCCGGCCCCTCCCGGGTCACCGATGGGACCCAGTTCTCGTGGTGCAGGTTGATCTCCGGCGTGTCCTCGATGGAGACCACCTTGGCCTGGGAGGGCAGGAACATCGAGACCGCGTTCATGCTCGTGGTCTTGCCCGACGCCGTGCCGCCGGCGAAGATGAGCGACTTGTTGTTCTCGATGGCGAGCCAGAGGTACGCCATCTGCTCGATGCTGAAGGTCCCGTAGTTGACGAGCTCGATCGGCGTCATCGGGTCCTCGGCGAACTTCCGGATGGTGAAGGTCGAGCCGTGCTGGGTGACCTCCTCGCCGAAGGTGAGCTCGATACGGGAGCCGTCCTCGAGGGTCCCGCTCACGTAGGGCTTCTCGAGGCTGATGTTCTTGCCCGACTCCTGGGCGAGCCGGATGACGAAGGAGTCGAGCTCGGCCTCGTCGTAGGTGACGTTCGACCGGATGTTCTGGTAGTCCTCGTGGTAGATGTAGACCGGGATGTCGTAGCCGTCACACGAGACGTCCTCGATACGCGGGTCGCGCATGATGGGGTCGAGCTTGCCGTAGCCGATGTAGGTCCGCCAGATGTAGTAGTAGACCCGGTAGAAGGTCTCCGGCGAGACGTCGATGCCGTAATCGCGCAGCAGGTCGAGCATCGCCTCCTGGAAGACCCGTTCGGTGCCGTCATCGTCGTCCTCCCAGTCCCGGTCGGCGTAGATCAACACGTCACGCAGGTCCTCGATGAGGAGCTCGAGCAGCCGGTGCTCGAACGGGGTGAGGTCCGGCTCGACCACGTGGTAGTGGTGCTCGGCGTCCTCGTCGTCGTAGACGATGGCGATGAACGAGTAGGGCTCCTTCGTCCAGTAGCGTTCGGTGACCTCGAACCGGTCCTCGATGCCGAAGTCGATGATGTCCTCGGGGCCCGGCTCGTAGGCGAGGACGGTGTTGTTCGGGCCGCCGTCCGACCCGCCCCGGCGGGGCAGCAGGCGTCCCGGCATCCCGTTCCGGAGCGAGCTGAGCGTGTCGCTAAGGTCCA
>JBDGPL010000058.1:0-2519 GCA_042219705.1 Halobacteriales archaeon
GGAACCCGACCCACGGCCGTCGGCAGCCCGGAGACCCCGTGGCCACCCCGCCGCGGCCGTCAGTCCGCGCCCTCGTCCTCCCGGCGGGCCATCGACGTCAGCTGCCGGGCGAGCCGGGCGAATGGCCCGGCGCAGGCGCCGCAGGACCCGCAGTCGACGGCCGTACAGTCGAGCGCCGAGCCGCACCGCGGACACGCCAGTCCGCCGGCCGGGTCGAACTCGTAGCCGCAGGTCGGACACCTCACAGGACCACCGCCGCGAGGACGCCGCCGACGGTGAACGCGACGAGCCACGAGCCGGCCCACATCAGCAGGCCGGTCCGGACGTCGCGCTCCTTGCCGATGACGACCATCGAGAGGATGCACGGGACGAACAGGGTGATGACGACGAGCCCCACGAAGGTCTGGCCCGCCGTGAGCGACAGGTCGGTCATGCCGGCCGCGGCGAAGTCCCGCCGGATGACGCCGAGGACGAGCACCTGGCCGAAGCCCGGCGGCAGCCCGACGAGGCGGCTCAGCGGCGAGAGCCCCTCGACGAGCACCGACAGCCCGCCGAGGTAGTCGAGGACCGAGATGCCGAGCGCCGTGAGCCCGAACAGCGGGACGGCCTCCCGGAGGAACATCCGGGTGCGACCCGCCGTCTTCCGGAGGATGTTCGTCGGCTGTGGCACCCGCAGCCGGGGTAGCTCGGTCACCAGCGCCTCGGCCTCGCCGGGCAGCGCCCGGTCCAGGACGACACCGGCGATGCCGAAGACGAGCAGGAGCACCCCCAGGTAGCCGAACCACCAGGCCATGCCGAGGCCGGCCAACAGCCCGAGGATGACGCCCAGCTGGGCCGAACAGGGGATGGCGAGCCCGAGCAGCGCGGTCGCGATGAGCCGCTCGCGCCGGGACCCCACCATCCGGGTCGTGATGACGGCCATGGTCACGCAGCCCACGCCGACGATCATCGGGACGATGGCCCGGCCGTTCAGCCCGATGCGGGTCAGGCCGCGGTCGGTGAGCACCGCGAGCCGTGGCAGCACGCCCGAGTCCTCGAGCAGGCCGATGGCCAGGTAGAACGCGAGCACGAGCGGCAGCAGCACGCCGGCGACGTACTGGACCGTCACCGTGAGCAGGCCGAGGTTGTCGTTGAGGAGGACGTAGTGGACCGGCCCGAGCGGGCCGCGGGCCGGAACGGCGGCGCCCACGACCGATTCGACGAACGGGATGTACAGCTCCCCGAACACCGCCACCTCGAGGAAGTCCACCAGCCGCTGGGCGACCAGGTCGCCGATGACCCAGTAGATGAGGCCCAGCAGGGCGAGCACGACGGGCGTGCCCGTCAGGGGTCGCATGAGGAGGTCCCCCAGCCGGTCGGCGGCGGTCCCCGCCCGCTCGGCCGTCGTCACCACGGCGTCGGTCAGCTCGCCGACGCGGCGGCGACGGTCGGTGTACACGGCCTCCCGGAGGCCCTCGTCGAGGAACGCCGGCTCGCCACCGTCGGCGAGCGCGGGCTTCGCGTCGGCGAACCGCTCGGCCGTCGGCCGGTCGGCCTCGACGAGGAGCGTCTTCTCGGCGCGGGAGGCGTCGAGGTCGTCCGGGAGCCGGTCGAACCACCGCTCGACGGGCGACTCGTCCGGGGCGGTTGCCTCCGCCACGCGCTCGCGGAGCGCGTCGACGCCCTCGCCCGTGGTCGCGACCGTCGGCACCACCGGGACCCCGAGCCGGGCCTCGAGCGCGTCGACGTCGATCTCGACGCCGTCGCGGTCGGCCTCGTCCATCATGTTGAGCGCCACGACCGTCGGCCGGCCCATGTCGAGCAGCTGCAGCGTGAGGAACAGGTCCCGGTCGAGCCGCGTGGCGTCGACGACGTCGACCACGACGTCCGCCTCGAGGACGATCTCCCGCGCGATGCGCTCCTCCTCGCTGAACGCCGAGATGCCGTAGACCCCCGGCGTGTCGGTCAGGGCGTAGCCGTCGAACCGCCCGACCGTCGTCGAGAGGGTCGTCCCCGGGTAGTTCGAGACGTCGACGTAGGTGTCGGCGAGCCGGTTGAAGAGGACGCTCTTGCCGACGTTCGGCGCGCCGGCGAGCGCGACCGTCCGGTCGGGGAGATCGTCGTGGGCCGGGCCGGGTCCGTGCACGCTCACCGCCCCGACGACCGACGACCGGTCGCCCGTCGATACCGTCTCACGCTTCAGTCACCTCGATCCGTTCGGCCAGCGGGGCGCCGATGGCGAGCTCGGTGCCGTTCCGGCGGACGACGACCGGGCCGTTCCGCAGCCGGCGGCGACACTCGACCGCCCCGTCCAGGAACCCGAGCCGGAGCAGCCGGGCCCGGGCGGTCCCGTCGGGGACGTCCCGGATCTCGACCTCGGAGCCGGCCGAAACGTCGGAGAGCGTGGTCGTCATGCGTTGGTCCCGCCGTCGTCGTCCCGTTGGCGGGATCGACGGGTTAAGCCCGCCACTCCTTCCCCGCGGCTTGGAACGGTCGAAAGGTATTTTAGGTTGGCCTAAAAGAGTGCCGGTCCGCGCCCG
>JBDGPL010000059.1:0-3320 GCA_042219705.1 Halobacteriales archaeon
ACGACGAGGGTGGTGAACGTCGAGGCGTTGAGGCCGTGGTCGGCGTGCAGCGTCAACGCCATGTCGAACGTGTCGGTAAAGACGTCGTCGGGAGCCTCCCCAGAGAGCATGTAGAGGAAGTTCGCGGCGTGGGAGAGGTCCGACCGGGGCTCGACGGGCGCCTCGTCCCGGCGGAGCCGGTCGTAGGCGGCGACGATGGTCGGCATCGCGGCGGCGATGCGCCGGCCCTGCCGGAACGCCGCCTCGAGGTCCCGGGGGTCGGCGTCAGCCTCTGGGTCGTACGCCGAGAGCATCGAGACGCCGGTCCGGAGCGCCGCCATCGGCGTCTCCCCGGCGTCGGCGAGGCTGTCGAGGGTGTCGACGATAGCCTCGTCGATGGCGCGCTCGTCGGCCATCTCCTCGCTGAAGGCCTCGAGCTCGTCGCGGCTCGGGAGCGAGCCCTGCCAGAGCAGGTAGAGGACCTCCTCGAAGCTGGCCCGGCGGGCGAGGTCGTCGATGTCGTAGCCCCGGTAGATGAGCTGGCCGGCGTCCCCGAAGACGCGGCTGATCTCGGACTCGTCGACGACGACGCCGTCGAGGCCGCGGTGGAGCGCTGGCTGGGTGGCCCGGCGGAGGAGCTCGGACATGCCGGAGCGTTGTCACGGGCGGCTCAAAAACCACCACGCGGGTTCCCAGCGGGTGAGAACGGCCGGGCGGTCAGTACGGCGGCGACTCGGCCTGGATGATGTCCGAGAGGTTCTCCATCTCGCTGGCCAGCAGCACGACGAAGTCGTCGAGGGTGACGATGCCGGCGAGGGTGCCGTCGTCGTCGACCACCGGGAGCCGCCGGACGCCCGCGTCGCTCGCCTGACCGAGCGCCTTGTAGATGCCGTCCTCGGCCGGGACGGTGACCGGGTCGGCGGTCATCACGTCGGCGGCGGTCATCGACGCCACGTCGGCGTCGTCGAGCAGGGCGGCGAGGGCCAGGTCCCGGTCGGTGACCAGGCCGAGCGGGCGGTCGTCATCGTCGACGACGACCACGCTGCCGACGGAGTGGTCGGCCATGAGTTCGGCGATGCTGTCGGCGCCGGCCGTCGGCGGCACGGTGACGACGTCGGAGCGGGCGAGGGCCATGACGGTCATGAGTCCGCCTAGACGGGGGCCCCCGGGCGCCAAAAGCCCCGACCGCGATTCTCAGCCCGTAGGAACGGCCCCGCCGCTCACTCGTCCTCGAGCTGCAGGTCCTCGTACTGCGTGGCGTCCTCGCCGGGGGCGAGGGACGCCGTCTCGATCCGCCGGACCCGCTTGACCGACCGGGTCCCGCCGACGCCCGTCCCGAGGAACCGCGGCAGCGCCCCGTCGTCGGGGGCGTCCAGCCGCTCGACGGCGAGCAGCGCGTCCAGCGTGGCGGCGAGCGGCACGCAGACGCGGTAGTCGTCCGCCCCCGTCACCACGAGGTGGGTCGCGTCGGCCGCGGGGCCGGCCCGCTCGAGCAGCTCGCCCACGCGGATGCCCCGCCATTCGCCGGTCTCCCGGTCGCCCGACGAGCAGGTGATGGCGTGGGTCTCCGTGTGCATCGAGAAGCCGGCCGGCGACGGCCCGAGCTCGAGCCGCCCGGCGCTGCTCACGACCAGCCGGCCCGCCGTCGCGTCGCGTTCGGCAGCCATCGTCGTCGGGTGGCGCTACACGGGCCACGCCTAAAGGCCTCACCCCCAATGCGTGGGGTCGGGACCCGGGCGACCGCCCGAACCTTTATCGACGCGTCCCGCCTCGATGGGCCGGCATGCGCCGGCGCACGCTCCTCCGCGGGGCCGGGACGGCCGCCGCCCTCGGGGCCCTCGGCGGCCGCGCGCGGGGCGCCGAGCACGGGAGCGACTGCTCGCCGGGCCAGCCGCCCCGTGGGGAGCCCCGTCCGTACGACGACTACGCCGTTCGGGCGGTCCCGGCCGACTACCCGAGCGTCCAGGCCGGCGTCGACGCCGCCGAGCCCAGGGACCTCGTCCTCGTCGAGCCAGGCGTCTACCGCGAGGCCGTGACGGTGGACACGCCGCGGGTCACCGTCCGCGGCCGGGACCGGAACGCCGTCGTGCTCGACGGCGAGTTCGAGCGCCCGGTCGGCGTCCACCCCGTCGCCGACGACGTCGTCGTCGAGAACCTGACGGTGCGCCATTACACCCAGAACGGCGTCTACTGGACCGGCGTGCGGGGCTACCGGGGCAGCTACCTTACGGCGTACAACAACCACCTCTACGGCGTCTACGCCCACACGAGCCGCCACGGCCGGTTCGAGCACAGCTACGCGTCGGGCCACACCGACTCGGGCTTCTACATCGGCGAGTCGAACCCCTCGAACGCCGTCGTCACCGACGTCGTCGCCGAACACAACGCCATCGGCTACTCGGGGACGAACTCCGGCGGCTGTCTGACGCTGAAGGACTCCGTCTGGCGGCACAACCGGGCCGGTATCGTCCCGAACTCGCTGGTCACGGGGGCGGGCGGCACCGGGCCGGGGGCCTACGGCGCCGCCACCGCTCCCCAGGCGGCCATGCGCATCGAGAACAACGCGGTCGCCGCCAACCACAACGCCCGGGCGCCGACCCGGGACTTCGGGGACATGGCCTTCGGCTGTGGCATCCTCGCCGCCGGCGGCACCGAGAACGTGGTCGTCGGAAACGACGTCCGCGACCACCTCAACTTCGGCATCGGGCTCGTGCTCATGTTCCATCGCGGCCAGGTGTTCCTCCCGCGGGGCAACCGCGTCCGGGACAACGCGGTCCGGAGCTCCGGTCGGGCCGACCTCGCGCTGGGCTGGCCCAACGGCGGCGACAACCGGTTCGCGGGGAACGACGCCCGCTCGAGCCGGCCGTCCGGCCTCGACGGCGGCGGGCTGTTCGCCGGGGCCGGCGACCCCTGGGTCACGATGGTGCTGTTCCAGCAGTTCCTCAAGTCCGAGTTCGAGACCTACCCCCGGGGCGACTGGCGGACCGCGCCCGAGCCGGACCCCCAGCCGACGATGCCCGACCCCGAGCGGCCGCCCCGGGAGGCCGTCCGGCGGGAGGCGCCATGACCGCGGCCCTCGGGCCAGCGGCGGTCCTCGAGCAGGTCCGTGAGCACTCCCGATGGGGTCGGGCCGCCCTGGTCCTGTTCGGGCTCGCCGTCGGGGCGTACGCCGGCTGGTTGGGCGGCGATTACGGGCTCGGGCTCGGCTCGGTGGTCGGGTTCGCCCTCGTGACCGCGTCCGTGCTCCTCCAGCAGCCCACGACCCGGGCGGTGGTCGCCCGCGGGCTCTACCTGCTTTCGGTCCTCGTCCTCACCACGCCGGTCTTCCTCAACCTCCCGCT
>JBDGPL010000006.1:0-2235 GCA_042219705.1 Halobacteriales archaeon
GCACCCACGAGCCCGAGACGAACGTCCTGTTCGATCCCGAGCTGGTCGACGACGTCGTTCAGGTCAGCGACCGAGCGGCCCACGACGAGCTGAAACGGCTCGCCCGGGAGGAGGGCCACCTGGTCGCGTCCAGCGCTGGTGCGGCGAGCGTCGCCGCCCGCCGGACCGCCGAGGCCGTCGCCGACGGCGCGCTCGACGTGCCCCACGACTCGGTCGTCACCGTCTTCCCGGACTCGAGCGAGCGGTACCTCTCGAAGGGCATCTATCGGGCGTTCGACGCCTGGGCCGGGTAGCCGGTCAGGCTGGTCGGCGGCCGGTCCGGACGGGGCCGACGGGCCGCTCGAAGTCCATCGGACAGCGAGAACCGCCGACCGGACGAGGTCCGGCCGCGGTGGAGAACCGTAACCGACGGGGACGACGCCCCGTCGGGGCCGGTTGGGGTGCCGTCCGGCCGGGCGGCGCGGTGGAACGCGTGCGCGGGGAGCGGGGGGCAGCGCCCCGCGGCCGGATACTGGGCGCCTCCGAGCCGGGCGTATCTGTCGCTTTGTCCCCGACACTATTACGGGTTTCGCCCCCACGGTTTCGTCTCCAGGGATTGACGAATCCGCCCGCTCCGGGCCGAAGCGGGGCCGGCGATGGTCACCCCGACTCGGAATTCGGCCCAGGGACGAGCAGCCAGAGGGCCGCCATCGCGCCGGTGAGCCCGGCGAGCAGCAGGAAGCCCGCGTCGAACCGCCCGGCGTCGGCGAACAGGCCGACGACCGTCGAACCGGTCGCCCCCAGCCCGAAGAACAGCGTGCGGATGAGGCCCCACCCGGTGCCCTGGACCGTCGGGGGCAGCTCGCGGACAATGAACGCGCTCAGGAGCGGGCCGATGGCGACCCGGACGCCCAGCAGGGGGACCAAGAGGGACAGCGCCCCCACGCCGGCCGTGAACGGCAGGGCTGCCAGCAATATCGTGGCCACGCCCATGACCCCGAGCATGGTCGCCCGCTCGCCGAACCGGTCGGCCAGCGAGCCGGCGGCAGGATTGACGACGGCCCCGACGACGAACAGCAGGCCGAACAGCGCCGCCGCCAGGCCCGGGGAGAGCCCCTTGCGCTCGATCAGGTAGGTCGGGAGGAAGGAGAGCAGGCCCTGGTAGGTGAACACGAACAGGAGGAAGACCACGCCCGGGATGGCGACCCGAGGGTCGAGGAGGGCGGCCAGGGCCCGCCGGGCGGTCTCGAGGGCCGACGGCCGGTCGCCGTCAATCTCGGGGCGGGCGGGGACGGCCCACCACACGCCCAGGCCGACGAGGGCGACGGGCGGCAGCAGCCAGACGATCGAAACGCGCCAGCCCCACCGGGCGGCGATGACGGTCGCGAGGAACGGCAGGACCGCCGCGCCGACGCTCCCCGCCGCGAAGACGATGCCGTAGGCCGTGTTGTCCGCCCGCGGGAACGTCCGGGTGACCAGCATGTCCCGTGGGGTGCCGAACAGGCCGGCGCCGACGCCGAACGCGGCCGCGGCGGCCAGGAAGAGCCCGAAGACCGGCGCGAGGTAGAACGCCCCGAAGCTGGCCGCCGCCAGCAGGGCGCCGGCGACGAGCCACGGGCGCTCGCCCCACCGGTCGGCCGCGACCCCGGCCGGGAACTGGGTGGTGGCGTAGAGCAGCCAGAGGACCGTCAGCGCGAACCCGGCCTCGGTGTTGCCGACGGCGAACTCGACCTTGATGCGGGGGAGCACGGCGGGCAGCAGGATGCGGAAGCCGTTCATGAACAGCCAGCCCGCCGCGACCACGAGGAGCAGCCAGCCGCGACCGTCGCCGCGGAGGTGGGCGAGCGTGCTGCGGAGGCTCCGCCCCGCGACGTCCGTCCCGTCGCTCGCGCCCATGTGGCCGCCGGTTCGACGCCGTCCCCCTTGGGTCATCCGAACCGAGCCGGCCAGGCCGCACCCTTATTACCGGCTCGCCCCGACCGGCCAAGCATGGCCGAGACGGACCACATCGTCATCGCTGGCGGCGGCCGCGTCGGCCACCGGGTCGCCCAGCACTTCGCCGGCCGGGGCCACGAGGTCACGGTCATCGAGCGCGACCCGGCCGCCATCGACACGGCCGACCGGCGCGGCGCCGTCGAGTACCTCGAGGGCGACGCCACCCGGCCCTCGATGCTCCGGGCCGCCATCGCCGAGGACACGGCCGTCCTCGGGGCGCTGACCGACCGGGAGGACACCAATCTGGCCGTCTGCATGGCC
>JBDGPL010000006.1:2245-16975 GCA_042219705.1 Halobacteriales archaeon
CGTCGACGACGTCTACTTCCCCGAGCGGGCGAGCATCAAGGCGGCCGTCAACGCGCTGTCCGGCAGCGACGTCCAGACCCTCGAGGGCGTCACCGGCGACCTCGAGGTGCTCGACATCCGGGTCGACTACGACGCGCCGGCGGCCGGGGAGGTCGTCGCGGACGTGCTGCCTGAGGGCTCGCTGGTCATCGCCGCCGTCGGCGGCCACGTGGCCGTCCAGCACGACACGAAGCTCGTCGCCGGCCGGCGGTACCTGGTGGCCGCCGACCAGGACGTGGTCCACGAGGTCATCGAGGCCTTCCAGGGCGAGGCGGCCTAAGCCAGCGTCGTCGCCGGGTCCGGAACCGGCCGACCTGCCCGCTCGAATCATCGGTGGGACCCCGACGGTGAGCCAACCCGCCAACCGCCCCGCCGGCCGACTCAGCCCACCAGCCGCTGGTGCTCGACCTTCATACACCGGTCCTGGACGACGCGTTTGCCGGCCGCTTCGGCCTTCGATGCGGCGTCCGGATCACGGATTCCCCGCTGGGTCCAGATGACCTTGACGTCGTCGCGGGCGAGGGCGGCCTCGACGATGCCGGCCACCTCCTCGCTCGGCCGGAAGACGTCCACCACGTCGATCCGGCCGGGCACGTCGGCCAGCGAGTCGTAGGCCTCCCGGCCGAGGATCTCCTCGGCCGTCGGGTTGACCGGAACCACGTCGTAGCCGTGCTCGAGGAGGTACTTCGGGACCTCGTGGGCGTCCTTGCCGGGCGTCGAGGAGCAGCCGACGACGGCGACCCGCTGGAGGCCGATGATCTCCCGCAGCTCCGCGTCGCTCGTCACGGGCATGGGCCGGTGGAGACGGCGGCGTCGCAAAAGCGTACCGCGTCGGCGCCGGCGTCCGGGGGTCCGCGGCGCCGACATGGCCCGGGGGCGAGGCGGCGAACCGCCGGACCTCACGCGAAGGCGCGCCCGACGACGAACGCCGCCGCGGCGAGGAACATGCCGTACTTGAGGTGGGTCTGACCCGCCGACGGATCCGAGAACGCTTCGGCCGCGGCGTAGAGCATCACCAGGTCCGCGGGGACCACGAGGGCGAGGTACGCGACGCCGAACGTGCCGTCGAGGTAGGGCCAGGGACTGGCGAGCACGGCGGCGACGAGCGCGGCCGCGCCCAGCCAGAGCGCCCGGCGCTCGCCAACGGCCACCGGGAGTGTCCGCAGTCCCTCGGCGGCATCGCCGGCGAGGTCCTCGACGTCCTTGACGACCTCCCGGGCGAACGTCGCCAGCGCCGCGAGCGCGAACAGGACGCCCGCGGCGCCGACGTCCCCGACCGCGGCGCCGCCGAAGAGGAACGTCGAGCCGCCGAGGTAGGCGACGAGGGCGTTGCCCGCCCCGGGGCGACCCTTGAACCAGGAGGTGTAGGTAAGCAGCGCCGTCAGGTTCACGGCCGCGATGACGACGGCCAGCACGGGCAGCGTGAGCGCCAGCGCGACCGCGGCGGCGAACAGGGCGAGGCTGTAGGCGAGCGCGGTCCGCGGGGCGACGGCGCCGCGAGGGATGGGCCGGCCCGGCTGGTTGAGCCGGTCGACCTCGCGGTCGAAGTAGTCGTTGATGGCGTTCCCGGCGGCGGTGGCGAGCACGGTCGCGGCGACGGCCGCGGCGACCGCCCACGGGGCGTCGACGGCACCGCCGGCGACGTAGGCGCCGATGGCGGAAAGCCCGCCAGCCGCGACCGCGTTGCCCGGGCGGGCCAGCTCCAGCAGGCCCCGGCCGGTCCCGACCGGGCCGCCGGCGGGCTCGGGCGCCATGGCGGCGAATGCCCCCGAACGGTGCATAAAGGGACCGGTGGCTGTCGTGCGGCTAGGGCTGGCCGCAGCGAGACAGCCGGGCGGCCGGGTTCGACGAACCGCCGGAGTTAAGCGCGCCGGCGGGGAATTCGGCGGCCGAGGGCGCTTAGCTCAGCCTGGACAGAGCACTTGGCTTCGGACCAAGGGGTCGCGGGTTCAACTCCTGCAGCGCCCATCCGTCTGCGTCACGGTCCGAATACGCAAGACGGCGCCGGGATGTATTTAAACCCCTGCCGAAATGCCGATTTGATTTCGTGACGCCGCGTCACGCCCCTCGGCGCCTTCTGGTGATTCGCTAGATACAGCGTGGTGGGTTAGGGGCATAAAACCACGGGCTGCATCGCTCGGATGCCGACCGGGTCTGGCGTAAGGAGGGGCCCTCAATGTATCTACCCAGCGCACTCGACTGTTTCCACGTTTGGCCGAATGGGCCCTGATCGTCGCCAGAAGATGCCCGCCCGAGGGAGCGAGGCAATACAGGACCCGCTCAGGTGAGTGCCCGTCCACAGTTCGGACAATAGTTTTCCTCGCCGTCCAACAGCTCCAGGCACCCGACACACACCCGGTCGCTCGGCGAATCCGCGACATCTTCGAGGAAATCGACCGCCGGTTTCGTGCTGGCTCCTGGGCCGTAGCCGTATGCATCGCCAGTGAGCGTCGACGCCCAGTAAACGCCATCGTCGACGATCGCGACGTGACCGGCGACGTCGAGGTTACCGCTCCGTTTGTAGGCCTCCGATGGGCGCTCGTCGATGTTCTCAATGAGGACGCGGTTGTTCTTGAGGTCGCGCTCGTAGACCGCCTCGGCCGTCGGATGGTTGATGGCTCCGGGAAAGTCGTCGATCGGTCCGTGTCGGGCGTTGACCCGGTCGATCTCGACCGGAATACCGTGGTCGTCGTGAATCCGCTCCAGGAGCGACACCATGTGTTCGTGCCAGTCTCGACGTTCGGCGTCCCCGTAGTAACGGACGATCACAGCGAACGACGGGAGGGCGGAACGGATTAGTCGTCCGGGTTGAAACCGGCGGTTCAATCAATCAGGTCCTCGATGAGGCGGAAGGCGTTCACGTAGGTGACCGCGTCCCCGTACCCTTCCCCGTCGAAGACGGCCTCGACGGCTCGCCCGGCGGCGACGTCAGTGGTGTAGACGTACGCGTGGGATGCCGAACCCGTCCCCAGGGAGTGGGCAGCCACGCCGGCGAGTGCGGCATCGGCGCGCTCGATTTCGTCCTCCGGACGATCGTCCGTGTTCGCGATGAATCGGCGGACCCCATCCATCGAGCTCGAGACGAACGAATCCGTGTAGTCTATCAGCTCGGCAGTCTCGGCCCAGCAATCCTGGATTACCGTATCGACCGGTGGCGGGTCGTCCCCGGTCACACATCCCGGAGAGGAACGATCGTGTCATCGTCGGCTATACGGATCCGATCGGTACGCTCGAGCCAGTTTAGGGCTTTTTCTAGATCGATGTCGGCGTCGAGCTGTTCTCGAAGCCGAGAACGGGGCACACCCACGAACAAGTCGTCGTGGCGATACTCGGCGTCGTAGACTGAGAACAGCACATTCTCGACCGTGATGGCTTGCTGAACGGTATCGTATAGCGATTCGACCCGATCCTGGATATCGAGTGCGTATCCTCGCTTCTCGAGCCGGTCGAATTTCGCCTTCATCGCCCCGATAAAGTGGTCCTCGCCCAGGAACTCCAGCTGCCGCGAGACTTCGTCCATGATTCCATCGACGTCGATGCCGGCCTCGGCAATGGCGATCATATCATCGACGTCGTTGGCACGGTTTGCGACGGATTTGAACAGGAAGATATCGTCGAGTGAGACCATCTCGACGGTCAGCTTCCCGTCTACCAGCAGCTCCTCGCTCCGGTCCTTCATGGCTTCACTGAGGTGGATCACCCCGGCGACCTGCCGGTTGAACACGTCGAATCGACGGGGATTCCGTTCGAGGATGAAGGCCGCGTCGAGGTCGGTGTACTCGACCTCCGGCTCGTCGATTGGGCGGTACCCCTGCGCTGTCAGCGCGTCGAACACCCGCCGGGCAGCCTCGGTCGATTCGACGATCAGGTCGATGTCGCGAGTTGCGTTCTTCAGCCCCCGAAGCGTGAGTGCGCCACCACCGATGAGGTAAACCGTCGTCGACGCCTCGAGATGCGCTGCCAGTTCGTGTAACTGGTCTTCGATCGAGTCCTGGTCAAACGTCGGCTCACGATTCATAGGTCCACGTCGTAGTCCTCAGCGAGCGATCTGAACTCCTCCCACGGTGGGAGAGTGGGTGTCGCTGTATCGCCGTTGGTCCGAACGTACTCGGTGAGCGGGTCTACGATTTCGGCCATTCGATAGTACTCAGCACGGTCGTGGAGGTCCTCCGGATCGAGACCTTCCTTTGCGATGAGTAACATCGCGTACTGCCTGTGTCGGCTGTCGTTCTCGATCATGAGCAGGTGGCAGATGAGATCTGGCGCGCCGAGTGAGTCTCGGCCGGGAGCGTAGTAGTAGAACTCGCCCGGGGTGGTGAAGAACTGCAGGTCGTACTCGGCGAACATCGCGAGTCCGGTCCGGTGGTAGTCCCCGATGTCGAGAACGTCGTCCGTCTGGAGGAGGAACTCCTGGTGTGATTCCCAGACTAAAGCCCCAGTTACGTCGTCGACTTCGAGCTGGAGTCGATGTAGCTGATGGTATAGTTCGACCGCGAACGCGTGCAGGTCGACGAAATCCTCGGCGAGCCAGTAACGGCTCTCGTCTTTGAGCACGATAGCCCGATCGAGTAACGTGTCCAGGTGCCGGTAGACTGTCGCTCTCGATAGTTGTGACCGATCGACGAGTGTGGGGCCCCGTATCGGCTCCTCGGAGAGGTGGTAGAGGAGGGTCAGAGTCGACTCCGAGAGGAGGTCCGGAAAATCGACGTGGGGCTTGGTTCTCACGAGGGTGTGAAATACGTCGATGCACCGCCCGTTGGCCGGGCGGACTATTACCTGCGAGCCGGATCGCTCCCTCTTGATGAGTCCAAGGCTCTCGAGGTCGCCGAGGACGTTGGTGATGGTCTTCGGCGTGTACTCGAGCGAGTTCACGAGCTCTTGACGGGACGTTGGCGCTGTCACCGTCTCGAGTATTCGGAAATGTCTCTTCCCAATCATGATGTTTCAATTTTACTGTATTCTAAATAAAGAGTCCATCCAATATGAGAGTATTGATTATTTATATGATATGACTAGTACGGGGAACTCGTCGCCGACGATATCTCGACGGCTGGAAATAACTCCGGTTGGGGAGCATGGCTCCAGTGGGCGCACGAAAGCGGCCGGGTAATAGGAACGCCCGAAGCTTGCTTCTGAGGAGCGCCATCAAGCGATCCAGTGAATCAATAACGCTGTAGCGCCGCGGCCGGTGTCCGCGACGTGAAGTGCGCTCACGCGTCGTTCGTCGCGTCTTCGATGGCCGACGCCGACGCACCCGACACCTCGATGTCGAGGTGCTCGTGGACGACCGGCCTGAGCGCCTGGAGGATGAGCTCGGCAGCCAGCGGCGAGACGTCGAGGTCGTCGGCCATCGTCCGATGCGTCACCTCGCCCCGCTCGCGGGCGATCGCATAGGTGAGCGCCGTCGCCAGGCCGGCGATCCCGTGCCGGTCGATGTAGGTGTCGATGTCGTCGTCGGTCGTCCGACGGCCGACCGCGTCGACGAGCATCGGCGTGATCGTGTAATCGCGGGTGCCGTCCGCGGCCGTAACGGTCAGGTCGATCTCCCGGGCGACGTACGTCCTTGGTTGTTCCTCCCGCATAGGCTGGGCCAGACCGGCGTCGACCAGCCGATTGACGTAGGTGTACGCCGTCCCCTGCGGGAGGTCGAGGGCGTCCATCACCGCACCCACCGTCGACTCGCCCTCACGCGTGAGGAACGCGTACAGCTGGGCGAGCTGTGGCTCCTCCAGGAGGTCCGCAATCGAGAGCAGGTCGCCGACGATGGCGCCGTCGTCCCGGTTCGTGGTCTGTGACATGGGTAACTGTTCTATTACAGTTTACAGAGAAACGGTAAAGAGTGTTGTGGTGGGCACTTCGAGCTGGAATCGGTCACGGGTATCGCGTCGGCGGAAATACAAAGGGCCAGTTCGCTCTTTACTGACGTCGTCGCGCTTCTACTGTGTGACTTCGCTCTGGGAAGATCGGAGCTGAGTGCTGGCTCGATCGATTGCCACTGGAAGCTACCCCACCCGCGGGAGGTTGGAGTATACCAACCACACCGGGCCGTAGCGATGGCCAATGAGAACGGTGAAGGAAACGCTGGATCCATCGGGGTAGGAATACCACCACGCCTGGCCATAGGGGTTAGTGGCTCGGGTGGTGACGGAGTTGTGTCGCCGGCCCCTGAGGACCGAAACGTTTGACGAATCAAACACCGTAGCGAATCCCCCGCGAACTAGCACGGACGTACGCCCGATACGCTGAAATATTGCGCGTCAAACTGATCTGGTCAGCAAGGATGACCGGTATGCCGGATCCAACGTGTAAACCTTGCGGGGGATTTGGCTTCGTGAAGTCGATAGCGCCCGTGATTCGGCGTCGACCGGACGCGCTACCCTCAGCCCACCCTGTGTGGAGCCGGCGAACGCTGCCATCGTCTCACACGGACGACGGCCAGACGCCGATCCGTCAGCGTTCCCGCCGGCAATTCCACCCTCGGGTTTTACTTTCACCGAGCTAGGCCGCCGTTTTAGGGCCAGGAGGCCGTATCCTCACCCGTGGAACCCCCACACCCGTTCCGGCCATCCGACAACAGCCGGCCGGCCAGCGACCCATGACCTTCCCCAACCCAACGCCGTCCGACCCCGGAGGGACGAGCCCATGACCTTCGCCGCCGTGTGCGCCGACTGCGGGTGGTCGTTCCGCGACGACTACCACGAGGCGGTGACCGAGCGGCTCGAGCGCCACGCCCGGAAGGAACAGCACCACGTCGAGTTCACCCGCGAGGCCGAACCGGCCGCCGCCTGAGCCCCGTCGGGCGTTCAGACCGCCAGTCCCACCGCGAGCAGCAGCGAGTAGGCGAGCAGCACCTGCCCGGTCAGAGGCGACAGCGGGTGCAGGGTCCGGTAGGTGCGCGCCCGGGCCATCCGCCGGGCGACGAGGACCGCAACCGGCAGCGAGACGAGCGGCAGCAGGACGGCCGGGCCGAGCCGGGTCCCGAGCCAGAGGACGGCCGGGAAGCCGTACGCGAGCACGAGGAGCCCGTTGTACTCGACGCGGCTCCAGTACTCGCCGATGACGACCGCCAGCGTCGGGTCCGCCTTGTCGCGGTCGAACTCGAGGTCACGAACGTTGTCGACCACCAAGATGGCCGTGGTGATGGCCCCCACGGGCACGCCCAGCAGGACGGCCACCGGGGGGAACGTCCCGGGCGGGACCCGGGTCGGGAACGGCCCGACCGTCACCGCGACGGCCTGGAGGTAGTAGGTGCCGGCCACCGAGACCGGCCCGAAGAAGAAAAAGAAGTAGAGGTCGTGCAGCGGGACGTCGGTGACCTCCAGGGAGTACAGGAGGCTGACGGCCATGCTCGCCAGCCCGACGAGGACCACCGGAACGCCGCCGACGTAGACGAGATAGAGCCCGAGGGTCGCGGCGACGGCGAAAACAGCGGCCGTCGCCAGTTTGATTTCCGAGAGCTCGATGACGCCGGCGTCGAGCGCGTGAACCAGGGCCGGGTGCTCGGCGTCGTTCCGGTACCGCAGGAGGTTGAAGTAGTTGTCGGCGAGCACGCCGCCGAGCTGGACGAGCCAGCCGAAGCCGAAGACGGCGAGGGCGGGCAGCGGGGCGAACACCCCGTCGTGGAGGGCGAGCCCGACGCCGACCGCGACCGGCGCGGCCGCGGTGGGAAGCGTATGCGCGGGGTAGACCAGCTTCTTCACCCAGACGTCCCGCCGGGAGTCCGGGTCGACGCCGGCGAGCCGCGGGTCGTCGGGGTCGACGTCGCCGCTCATGATTGTCTCCGCGGTTGATGCACGGGGCAGCCACAAAAGCGGCGCCGTCCGTTCCGTGACGATTAGAAGGTGCCACCGTGAAGGGGGACGGAACCGGCAGCCCGGACCCGCGGCACCAATCTATTAACCCGTCCTCGGCCTCGACCCCGCATGGCCGACCCGTTCGTCGGACGACCCCTCCGTCGGCGCGAGGACCCGCCGCTCTTGACCGGGGACGCCTCGTACACCGACGACCGCTCGGTACCCGGGATGGCCCACGCGGCCATCCTGCGAAGCCAGTACGGCCACGCCCGCGTCGAGTCCGTGGAGACCGCCGACGCCGAGGCGCTCGACGGCGTCGAGGCGGTGTTCACCGCCGACGACCTCGAAGCGTCCGCGGCCCCCGGGGTGGTCCAGAAGCCGAACCTCCAGGGCGTCGACACGCCGTTTCCCCTCCTGGCCGGCGAGACCGTCCGGTACGTCGGCGAGCCGGTCGCCATCGCGGTGGCCGCGGACCGGTACGCCGCCAGCGACGCGGTCGAGCGTATCGACGTCGCCTACGACCGGCAGGACGCGGTGGTCGACGCCCGCGAGGCCCTCGACGGCGGCCCGGCCGTCCACGAGGCCGCGCCGGACAACGTGGCCTTCGAGACCACAATAGGCGACCCGGACGCGGTCGAGGAGGCCTTCGCGGCGGCGGACGCGACGGCGAGCGTCTCGCTGAGGAACCAGCGGCTGGTCGGCAACCCCATGGAGCCCCGGGCCGCCATCGCCGAGCCCGGCGACGACGGCACGCTCGCGCTGACGCTCTCGTCGCAGGCCCCCCACCAGGACCAGGCGTTCGTCGCGGAGACGCTGGGCCTCGACGCCGACGACGTCGAGGTCCTGTCGCCGGACGTCGGCGGGGGCTTCGGCATCAAGGGCGGCAGCTACGCCGACGAGGCGCTCACGGCGTGGGCCGCCCGGCAGGTCGGCCGGCCGGTCAAGTGGACCGCCACCCGGAGCGAGGTCCACGCCGCCGACTACCAGTCACGGGACTGGTACCTCGACGGCGAGCTCGCGGTCGACGCCGCGGGACGCATCCTCGCGATGCGGGTCGACGCGGTCCACAACGTCGGCGCCTACTTCGTGTTCCCGCCGGGGCTGTTCGGCAACTTCGAGGTGCTGCTCGCCGGGCAGTACGACGTCCCGGCCATCGCCGCCACGGGTACCGGCGTGTTCACCCACACCGTGCCGACGGCCCCCTACCGCGGCGCCGGGCGGCCGGAGACCATCCACGTCGTCGAGCGGCTCGTCCGCCAGGCCGCCCGGGAGCTCGAGATGGACCCCGTCGCGTTCCGCCGGCGGAACCAGATCCCGCCCGACGCCTTCCCCTACGAGACGGCCCTCGGCACGGTCTACGACAGCGGCGACTACGAGCGGACGATGGACGTCGCCCTCGACGCCGCCGAGTACGACGCGCTCCGGGAGCGCCAGGCCGCGCTCCGCGAGCGGGGCCGGTACCTCGGCATCGGCGTGTCGTGCTTCGTCGAGAACACCGCCAGCGCCCCGGGGATGGGCGAGTGGGGCCGGGTCCGGCTCGACGCCGACGGGACCGCGACGGCCTACCTCGGCACCCACGACCACGGCCAGGGCCACGAGACGACCTTTTCCCAGCTGCTCGCCGACGAGCTGGGCCTCGACGTCGACGACGTGGCTATCGTGGAGGGCGACACGCGGGCGCTGCCGAACGGCGTCGGGACGTTCGGGAGCCGGAGCGCCGCCCTCGGCGGCGCCGCGGCTGTCGAGGCCGCCGAGGAGGTCATCGAGCGGGCCCGCGACCGGGCGGCCGACGAGCTCGAGGCCGCGCCGGCCGACGTCGAGTTCGCCGACGGCGCGTTCCACGTTACCGGCGCCCCGGAGCGGGCCGTCCGCCTGCACGAGGTCGCCGAGCGCGCCGCGGCCGACGGCATCGACCTCGAGGCCACGGCGGAGTACGACCCGCCGAACTTCGGGTTCTCCTTCGGGACCCACGTCGCGGTCGTCGAGATCGACCCCGAGACCGGCGCGGTCGACATCGAGCGCTACGTCGCCGCCGACGACTGCGGCGTCGTCATCAACCCGCGGCTCGTCGAAGGCCAGATCCACGGCGGGGTCGCCCAGGGCATCGGCCAGGCGCTCTACGAGGAGGCCGTCTACGACGACACCGGCACCCTGCTCACGGGGACGCTGCAGGACTACGCCGTGCCGAAGGCCGTCGACGTCCCCGAGATGGAGACCCACGAGACGGAGACGCCGAGCCCCCACAACCCGCTGGGCGTGAAGGGCACGGGCGAGAGCGGCACCATCGCCGCCACGCCCGCGGTCGCCAACGCCGTGGTGGACGCCCTGGAACCCGTCGGCGTCGACGACATCGACCTCCCGATGACGCCGGAGGCGGTCTGGCAGGCCATGCGTCGGGCCGACTGACGCCGGCCGGGGTCGATCGGCGGCGGCAGGCCTACGCGGCTCCGTCGAGGCGGGCCTCCGCGCCCGCCAGCCGCTCGAGCATCTGGATGACGGCCGAGTGGTCCGCCCGACCGAGCCCCGTCGCCGACATCGCCTTGAACAGCTCGTGGGCGGTGGCCGTGGCGAACAGCGGCGCGCCGTAGGCCTGGGCGGCCTCGGTCGCGATCCGGAGGTCCTTGTACTGGTAGTCGGCGAAGAAGCCGGGCTCGAAGTTCCCGCGGATCATCCGGTCGGCCCGGTTGTCGAGCACCCAGCAGCCGGCCGCGCCGCCGCTGATGGCGTCGACGACGGCCTGGAGGTCCGCGCCCGCCTTCGCCGCGAACACCAGCGCCTCGCTGACGGCGAGGTAGGTGCCGGCGACGACGATCTGGTTGCACGCCTTGGCGACCTGTCCCGAGCCCGAGGGGCCACAGTGGGTCACGGTCGACCCCATGACCTCGAGCAGCTCGCGGTTGGCCTCGAGGACGGCCGGGTCGCCGCCGACCATGATGGAGAGCGTGCCCTCGATGGCACCCCGCTCGCCGCCGGAGATGGGGGCGTCGAGCATGGCCACCCCGCGCTCCTCGAGGGCGGCCGCGAGCGCCTCGGTGGTCGTCGGCGAGATGGTGGACATGTCGATGAGCGTCGTGCCCGCCTCGGCGCCGGCGAGCACGCCGTCGTCCTTCCGGACGACCCGCTCGACCGTGTCCGTGTCCGGCAGGCAGGTGATGACCACGTCGGCCCGCTCGGCGGTTTCCCTGGCGGTCTCGGCCCCGTCGCCGCCGCGGTCGACGAGGGTCTCGACCGGTTCCGGCGATCGGTTGTGGCCGACCACGTCATACCCCGCCGCGACGAGGTTGCTCGCCATCGGCAGTCCCATGATGCCCAGCCCGATGAATCCGACCGTCGGTGACGTCATGCGACGACCCGTGGGTTCCGCGGGGCCAAAGAGGATGCGCTCTCCCGGCCAGTCTCCCGTTACCGCTCGCCAGCGACCTGCTCTCAGAACAGCGCCGCGTCAGCGTCGAGCACCTCGGCGGGGCCACCGACGCGCCACCGCCTCGTCTCGACGCCGCAGTCCGCCACGGCGGCCTCGACCGCGTCGGCGTGCTCGGCCGTCGTGTTGACGTAGACGGTAGCCCCCGTGTCGATCGAGAAGTACGCCGGAATCCCGCCCGCCCGGAGCTCCCGGACCGCCTGGATGATGGCGATCGTCGCCGGGCGCCAGTAGACCCACCCGGCGGGGCCGGTCATCGTCGTGGCCGCCAGCGACAGCGAGTCGTGCTCCGCGAGCTCGAACAACTGGTCGAAGTCGCCCGCTCGCAGGGCGTCCTTCGCCTCGGCGAGCTGACCGTGGACGTGGGCCAGCCGCGACTCGAACAGGTGGCTCTCGGCGGCCTCGGCGTGGGCCGTATCGGTCTCCTTGTAGGCGGGGACCAGCCCCACCACGACGCGGACGTCCTCGTCGATGGCGGCTGGCAGGCGCTCGGCCCGGCAGTCTTCGTCGTTGAGCCCGGCGTGGAGGATGGAGTAACCGCCGGTGACGGCCCGGGCCGCCGACGCCGACCCGAGCCGGGCGACGGCTGACACCGCCGGCCGGGAGAGGTCGAGGCCCGCGGCGGCCGTCGCCGCCATCGCGGCCGCCGCGAAGCCGGACGACGAGGAGCCCAGGCCGACGTTGGTCGGGAAGGTCGACTCGCTCTCGAGGCGGGCCCCGGCGTCGAGGCCCGCGCGGTCGCGCACCCGGTCGAGGACGGCCCGGATGCGCCCGGCGTCCGCCTCCGCCACCGGCTCGCCGTCGACGACGTACCGGTCGTCCGGCCGGTCGGCGTCGAAGGCGACCGTCGTCACCGTCCGGCTCGGCGCAGTGCACACGCTGATGCTGTCGTGGTACGGCAGCCGGCGGTCGGCGTCGCGCATCCCGTGGTACTTGACGAGGCCCTGGATGGGATGGGCCGCCGCCGTCGCCTTCATGCCCGACGTCCCGCCCGCGCGGCGCATAAACCCCGCGGCTCGGCTGGGCCGCGGGGGAGAACCGAACCGCTCAACTCCGACCGCGGGTGTGCCAGCCCATGGGCGAGCCGCTGGCCGACCGCGAGGCACAGGTCGAGGCGGTGCTCGACCGGCTCGCCGAGACGTACCCGGACGCCACCATCTCGCTGGCGTTCGAGACCCGACTCGAGCTGCTGGTGGCGGTCATCCTGTCCGCGCAGTGCACCGACGAGCGGGTCAACCGGGTGACCGAGGAGCTGTTCGAGAAGTACCGCTCCGCCGAGGACTACGCGGCCGCCGACCAGGACGAGCTCGCCGACGACATCGGCTCCATCACCTACTTCAACCAGAAGGCGGGCTGGATTCGGGAGGCGTGTCAGCGGCTGGTCGACGAACACGGCGGCGAGGTGCCCGACACGATGGACGAGCTCACCGCGCTCCCCGGCGTCGGCCGCAAGACCGCGAACGTCGTGCTCCAGCACGGCCACGACGTGGTCGAGGGCATCGTCGTCGACACGCACGTGATGCGGCTGTCGCGCCGGCTCGGGTTGACCGAGCGCTCGAGCCGCGACGCCATCGAGCGCGACCTGATGGACGTGGTCCCCCGGCGGCGGTGGACCCAGTTCACGCACCTCCTCATCGCCCACGGCCGGGCCACCTGCACCGCCCGAAACCCCGACTGTGAGTCCTGCGTGGTCGAGGACCGGTGCCCCTCCTCGCGGCTCGACGCCGAAATCGACCTCGCCAGCGGCGAGCGCTGGGCGTGACGGCGTCAGGTACCGACCGACGCCGCGACGACGGCCGGCGGCCGTGACGAGACCGATCGCTGGCCGACGCCGTCCCGAGCGGCTGGCGGGGCCAACGCCCGCCCCGTTCCCCGCCGGGGCGCCGAATCCCGCGCGGTTGACCGCTTCAGGTACTGTTATACCACTCCTATTGGATAGCCGAACCGATGCACGACCTCACCGGGTTCCAGCGGGACCTGCTCTACGTCCTGTCCGGCCTCGAGGAGGCGAAAGGGCTCGCGGTCAAGGACGACCTGGACGACTACTACGGGGTCTCGGTGAACCACGGTCGGCTCTACCCGAACCTCGACGCCCTCGTCGACAAGGGGCTCGTCGAGAAGGGCGCCTACGACGACCGAACGAACGCCTACTCGCTGAGCCGGCGCGGCCACCGCGAGATCGAGGCGCGCCGGGCGTGGGAGTCCCAGTACGTGGAGCCCTGACGGGTCTCTCAATCCTCACAGCTCGTACTCGGCCACGTCGGCCGCGCCGCACTCCGGACAGTGCTGTCGCGGCTCGCGCAACGTCCGCCCGCACCGTCGGCACTCGTACTGGACCCGGCTTGTCGGCGGTCCGAGCACCCGGCGGCGCAGCCGCCACAGCAGCCCCTCGACGGACACCCCGTCCAGCATTCGGCACCCATTACCCACGGCCCGAAGATAGCTAATCGGCGATTACTCCACGGTGCCGCCGCGTGAGATGAGGCCGCTGACGGAAGGTTCGTCAGCCGAGGCGGTGAAATCCGGGTCTGGACGGCGTATAATCACCAGAGGGCGTCGACATCAATCTCGCCCGATTGGCGGATTTCGCGGGGCGAGCCACGCTACTCGGCCGTCAGCGCCTCGCGGGCGTTCTCGACCGCCGCGTCCCGCCTGGCGGGGTACGCCTCGACCTTCGCCCGGAGCTGGATGCCCGACCCCCGCTGGACCACCCCGTCGGCGGCCGCCTGCTTGTCCAGCGAGAGGTGGAAGGCGCAGTTCTCGTCGACCCGGTCGTCGAGCTCGTCGAGCACGCCGGCGAAGTCGTCGAGCTCGCGGACCGTCTCCAGGACGGCCCGGATCTCGTCGGCGGTCTCGATCCGCGCCGAAAGGACGACGATGGGGTCGCCATGGTGGCCGGTCGTCTCGGCCCGCTCGAGCTCCACGTCGGGGGGCAGGTAGGTTCGAAGCGCCCGCTCGACGCGGACTTCGTCCTCGGTGGCGTAGCAGAACGCCCGGAGGTCGATGTAGTGCAGCGGGACCGAGCCCATGGCCGTCCCGCTACGCCTCGGTGCCGTCCTCGTCCGTGGCCGCGTCCTCGGGCGCCGCCTCGAGCGCGTCGGCGGGCAGCCCGGTCTCCTGGCCGTCGTCGAACTCGACGGTGTAGTTCTCGTCACCGAACATCGTCTCCATGACCTGGCTGACCGTCCCCACCGCCCCGTCGTGCTCGGAGTGCTCGTCGTGGAGCACGACGCGGTCACCCTCCTCGTAGCTCATGGTCCCGATTGCCCGCCCCGGGTCAAAAGGCGATTGATTCGGTGGATTGGGCCGGCGGACAGCTTCGACGATACCGGTGAGGTCGCCGGCGACCACGCCCGGAAAACCGGGGCCGATAGGCTACGGACGGCCCGCGCTTAACCGTATCGGGCGTACCTTTTAGCCGGAGGCGGCGCTATCCATTCGTATGGATGAGCCGGTCACGGTGCGCGACGTGATGAA
>JBDGPL010000060.1:0-2263 GCA_042219705.1 Halobacteriales archaeon
GCTCTCGGGCGGGGAGGGCGACGGCCCCTACCGCGCGAGCAAGGCCGGCGTCCGGCTGCTCACCGAGACCATCGCCGAGGAGCACCGCGGCGAGCTCCGGGCCAACGCTGTGATGCCGAGCGTGATCGACACGCCGATGAACCGGGAGATGATGCCCGACGCCGACCACGCGAGCTGGGTGGACCCGGCCGACATCGCCGAGGTCGTGCTGTTCCTCTGCTCCGACGCGGCGGGCGTGACCAGCGGCGCCGCGGTGCCGGTCTACGGCGAGGCCTGACGCCGGGGCCGGGCGAACGTTCTTGGCCGTGACCCCGTCAGGTGGGACATGGCGACGCCGGACCCCGAGCCGGTGGACTTCGAGCTCAAGGAGCGCGCCATGGACGAGGCGCCCGTGGGCATCACCATCTCCGACCCGGACCGGCCCGACAACCCGCTCATCTACGCCAACGAAGCGTTCGAACGGGTCACGGGCTATCCCGCGGCCGAGGTGGTGGGCCGGAACTGCCGGTTCCTCCAGGGGGCGGAGACCGACCCGGAGGCGGTGGCCGCGCTCCGCGAGGCCATCGACGCGGCCGAGCCGGTCACCGTCGAGCTCGTCAACTACACCCGCGACGGCGAGCCGTTCTGGAACGAGGTAACCGTCGCGCCGCTCCGGGACGCCGAGGGCCGGGTCACCAACTACGTCGGCTTCCAGGTCGACGTCACCCAGCGCAAGGAGGCGCAGCTGGCGCTGGCCGACGAGCGCGAGCGCCTCGACCGGCTCGTCGACCGCATCAACGGGCTGCTCGCCGACGTCACGGCGCTCCTGATGCACGGCGTCGACCGCGAGCAGACCGAGCAGGCGATCGTGGACCGCGTCGCCGCGACCGACGCCTACGCCGCGGCCTGGATCGGCGAGCCGGACCTCTCCCGGGAGGTGTTGGAGACCTCGACGGCCGCGGGCTTCGACGGGTCGCTCGGGGAGGGTGCCATCGACCTGGACGGGGAGGCGCCGGTCGCGCGAGCCTACGCCGAGCAGGCCGTGGTGCTCGGCGACCCGTCCGATGTCGTCGTGTTCGACCAGGACGGCGCCCCGGGCCAGCTCGCCGCGGTTCCCCTGGTCTACGGGGACGCCAACTACGGCGTCCTCGCGGTGCTCGGCGTCGACGCCGACGCCATCGACGACCGCGAACTGGTCGTCCTCGAGTCGGTCGGCCGCACCATCGCGACCGCGATCAACGCGGCCCAGAGTCGCCGGGGGCTCACCGCCGACGACCTCGTCGAGCTCGAGTTCACCGTCGCCGACCGGACGTTCTTCCCGACCGCGCTCGCGGCCGCCTGGGACGCCGAGCTCGAGCTTCGGGGGTCCTCGGCCGGCGGCGGCCGGGGGCTCCGGCTCTTCGTCGACGTCGCTCACGGCCCCGGGGCGCTCGACGAGGCGGTCCCCGAGCTGGAGGACGTCGCGTCGGTCACGCAGGTCGGCGGCGGGGACACGGCGCTCGTGGAGATCGATCTCAGGCCCGGCTCGGTGATCGACCGCCTCGCCGAGCGCGGCGCGGCGGTCCGGACGCTGACGGCAGCGCCCGGCATCGCCGAGCTCGAGGTCGCCGTACCAGCCGAGACCGGCGGCCGGGCCATCCTCGAGCTGCTGGAGGACCGCTACGACGGCGTCGAGCTCCTCGCGTATCGGGAACGGGAACGCCGCCCGACGACCCGCTCGGCGCTCTTGGCCGGCCTCGAGGACGAGCTGACCGAGCGCCAGGCGACCGCCCTCCGGAGCGCCTTCTACGGCGGTTACTACGACGAGCCCCGGACGGTCTCGGGCGACGAGCTCGCCGAGGCGATGGGGGTGTCGCGACCGACGTTCCACCAGCACCTCCGGGCGGCGGAGCGCAAACTGCTCGGAGCCCTGCTGGGGTGATTCCGGGATTTCCTTACTAGTTAGGTACCCTCGATATGGGTGGGTGGGGGGAACCGTTGGTTGCGTCCCCCTGACGCACCCTCCACCATGCCCACCAAGCCGAACCAGCTCGCGGCCGCGAAGGCGATTCAGCGCCGGACCGGCCGCACGTTCCACCTGGCCACCCGCCTGCTGCCCGAACGGGCCAGGCTGCCCACCTATGTCCTCTACGCGTTCTTCCGCGTCGCCGACGAGGTCGTCGACGACCCCGATCCCGTGTCGACCGCCGCCCAGCGCGACGCGCTGGCCGCCATCCGGGCCGAGGCCCTCGGCAAGCGCGAGCCGACCGACGTCGTCATGGTCGGCCTCGCCGCCATCCGCGAG
>JBDGPL010000060.1:2273-3171 GCA_042219705.1 Halobacteriales archaeon
CACCGCCGAGGAGCTCGCCGGCTATCTCCGGGGCTCCTCGGTCGCCGTCGCCTACCTCATGCTCGAGGTGTTCGGCGACGACATCGACCCGGCGGCCCGTCCCCACGCCGCCGCCCTCGCCGAGGCGTTCCAGCTGACGAACTTCCTCCGCGACGTGCGCGAGGACGTCCAGCAGTACGACCGGGTCTACCTCCCCCGGGAGGTCCTTCGCCGCCACGGCGCCTCGGTCGCCGACGTCGAGGCCCTCCAGCCGACCGACGCCGTCCGCGCGGCGATTCGCGACGAGCTCGAGCACACCGAAGCGCTCTATCGCGAGGGCGTCGCGGGCATCCGCTACCTCCCCGAGGACGTCCAGTTCGGCGTCCTGCTCGCGGCGGTGCTTTACGCCGAGCACCACCGACTGATCCGCGAGCAGGGCTGCGACACGCTCTCGAACCGCCCGGAGCTCTCCACCCGGCGGCGGCTCGCGCTCGCCGCCCGCACCTGGTACCGCTGGCGCCGGTCGGGCGACCCGCAGGCGGTCTTCGAGGCCGTCAGCGCCGTCCCCGCGCCGGACGAGCCGGCGGCCGAGTCGTTCCGTGTCCCGGCCGCCCGCTCGCTCGCGCCCGCCCGGCGAGCTGCCGGGCGGGTCCGCGCGTACCTGGGGGTCGGCTCGAAGTGACCGCGAACAACTGGGACGCCGACCCCGAGGCGCTCGCCGGCGAGTCCGTCGTCGTCATCGGCGCCGGCTTCGGCGGCCTCTCGGCCGCCTGCTACCTCGCGGCCGCCGGCGCCGACGTCACCGTCCTCGAGAAGAACGACCAGCTCGGCGGCCGCGCCAGCGTCCTCGACCGCGCGGGCTTTCGGTTCGACATGGGACCGTCCTGGTACCTCATGCCCGACGTCTTCGAGCGGTTCT
>JBDGPL010000061.1:0-10162 GCA_042219705.1 Halobacteriales archaeon
ATGGGCGTCGGGGCCATCGTCGGCTCGGCCATCTTCAACATCCTCGTCATCCCGGCCCTGTCGGGGCTCCTCGCCGACCAGGCGCTCGAGTCCAGCCGCACCATCGTCTACAAGGAGGCCCAGTTCTACATGATCGCGGTCTCCGCGCTGGTCGTCACCTTCGCGCTGGCCGTCATCTACGAGCCGATAGCTGGTAACTCCGTCATCCTCGGCCGGTTGACCCGGCCACTCGCCGCCGTCCCGCTCCTGGTGTACGGGCTCTACCTCTTCATCCAGTGGCAGGACGTCAGCGACCACCAGCCGCCCGACGCTGGCGGCGACGTCTCCGTCGCTCGTGATTGGGCGACCCTGGTCGCCGGCCTGCTCGTCATCCTGGTGGCAGTCGAGCAGCTGGTCGGCGCCGTCGAGTCACTCAGCGCCACGGTCGGGATGCCGGCGTTCCTGGCCGGGATCACCATCGTCGCGGCGACCACGAGCCTCCCCGACACGATCGTGAGCGTCCGGTCGGCGCGGGGCGGCCGGAGTGCCACCAGCCTCGGGAACGTCCTCGGGTCGAACACCTTCGACCTCCTCGTGGTGATTCCCGTCGGCGTACTCATCGTCGGGGCCGTCCCGGTGAACTTCTCGACGGCCGTGCCCATGCTCGGCGTCCTGACCCTCGCGACGGTGCTCCTGTTCGCGACGCTTCGGACGGATCTGACCCTCTCCGGCGCCGAGGCGTACGCGCTGCTCCTGGCGTACCTCCTGTTCGTCGCCTGGGTCGTCGCCGAGACGGTCGGCGTGACCGGGCTACTGGTTGGGGTCTAGGCCAGGACGGGACCACTGGCCGGGAGCCGTCGGCGACGGCTACTCGCCCTCGACGCCGGCCTCGGATAGCTCGAGATGGTGGCCGCACTCCGGGCACTCGACGCCCTCGTGGCGGAGCTCCTCGCTGGCTTGCCGGACCTCCCGCATCACGCTCGAGATGCGCTCCTCGGCGGCCAGCTCCTCGTCGACGGTGAGGTCGACGCCCTCGACCTCGAGCAGGAACTTCGCGACCTCCGTGACCTCGTACATCACGTCGTCGAGCTCGTCGGCCGTGAAGAAACCGCTCATCGCCCCGTAGAGGAAGGTGGCGCCGGCCTTGCGGACCTTGCCCTCGAAGGCCGCCCGGGCCTGATTGACGGCCTGGGGCGAGTAGGTGTCGGTCATGAACGGCACGAGCTCGGGGAGGTGCTCGCCGATCTTCGTCATCTCGACGCCGGTGGCGGTCCGGAAATCCGCACAGAGCCGGGCGATGGCCCACTCCCGGGCCGTGATGTAGGTGCGCTCTCGGAGGAACTCGTTGACCCGGTCGTAGCTCGCCCGGTCCATCTTCGAGAAGCGGTCGTACGCCCGGACGTCGGCCGGGACGTCGGGAGTCTCCCCGGCCGCCGGCTCCCCATCCGCCGATTCTGCCGCCCGGGCCAATGCCTCGGCGTCCTCGACCGCCTCGACGATGGAAGCCTCGAGGTCCGCCGCACCCGGGGACGCCTCGGGACCACCCTCCCCGACCGCCTGGAGGGCGTCGACCGCGGCCTCGATAGAGACCGCCGGCCCCGGGCGGTCCTCGCCCGATTCCGACCCGGACGCCCCGTCCTCCGGGCGACCGCCACCCGACTCGCCCGCGGCGGCCGGGTCGTCGTCGGGCGGGTCCGGCTCCTCGGCCATGGCCGCCCTTCCCCGGGCGGGCCGAAAAGGGTATCGCCGCCGTCGGCGCCAAGCCGAACGGTTTTGAAGCCCGGACCGCGTGTGACCCGACGATGAAGGTGCTGCTCGGCATCGGCGGGAGCGAGGACGCCTTCCGGGCCCTCGAACGAACCGTCGAGCGCGTCGGCCAGACCGGCGACGACCTCACGGTGGCCGTGCTCGAGAACCCGGCCACGGACGTCGACCCCGAGGCCCTCGTCGGCCGCGTCGAGTCGCGGCTGGACGACGCCGGCCTCGACGCTCCGGTCCGGCGCCTCGAGGGCGACCCGGGGCCGTCCCTGGTGACGCTCGCGGAGAACGAGGGCTTCGACGAGATCGTCCTTGGCGGCGGCCAGGAGAGCCCGCTCGGCAAGATCGATGTCGGCCAGATCGCGGAATACGTGGTGCTCAACGCGCCGGTCACCGTCACCCTGGTGCGATGAGCGAGGACCGGCGTTACCCCGACGAACCCGCCGGGCCCTTTGCGGCCCCGCCGCTGACCTTCGAGGACGGCGAGGGCCGCGAGGTGGCCGTGCACCGGTTCGGCGAGCGGCTGGGCGACGCTGACGCCGAGCGGGCGGCGCTGGCCGAGATGTACGGGACCTTCGATCCGGCGGACCGCGCCCAGGGCATCCCGCCGGTGGGGGAGGCCGCCATCGAGGGCTGGCTCGACCGGCTGCTCGTGGCCGACGCGGTGAACGTGCTCGCCTGGCACGACGACGACATCGCGGGCCACGCCACGCTGGTCCCGGACCCGGACGGCGCCTACGAGCTGGCCATCTTCGTCCACCAGGACTACCAGGGCGCGGGCATCGGCACGCGGCTCATCCGGGCGCTGCTGGGCGCCGGCGCGGCGGCCGGCGTCGAGCGCGTCTGGCTCACCGTCGAGCGGTGGAACCGGCCCGCGGTCAAGCTGTACGAGGGCGTCGGCTTCGAGACGACGAGCACCGCCTCGTTCGACCTCGAGATGACGCTCCGACTCGACTGACCGATGGCCGCGACGCCGTCGAACCATGCCGGGCCGGGCGGCGGCTCACCGGTGGCCAGCGGCGGGTGTTGATGACGGCCGAGGCCGACGCGGCGCCGGACGGCTGCACGCTCTGTGGGCTCGAGCTGCCCGACCCGCCCGTAACCAACGAGGCCGGCGCGACGTTCTGCTGTACCGGCTGCCGGGAGGTCCACGCGACGCTCGACGCGGTCGAGGACGTCGACGCCGCCGACCTCGACGCCGCCGGGCCGACCCTCGACGAGGCGGGACCGCCGCCCGACCACGAGCGGGCGTTCCTCCGCGTCGACGGGATGCACTGTACGACCTGCGAGGCGTTCCTCGAGACGGTCGCCGACCGCACCGACGGCGTCGAGGGCGCCGCCGCGAGCTACGTCACGGAGCTGGTCCGCGTCGACTACGACCCGGACCGACGAGACGAGGATGAACTCGCCGAGGCGCTCAGCCGGGCCGGGTACACGGCCCGGCCGAACGCGGGCGTCGACCCGACCGAACCGGGAGACGAGACCCTCTTCTGGCGGCTGGCGGCCGGCGCCATGCTCGGGATGTGGGTGATGCTACCCTACCTCGTCCTGGTCTACCCGGTCCACTTCGGCGTGGTCTACCCCGGCTGGATGCTCGACACGCTCCGGGGCATGCTCACCAGTACGTCCGCACAGTACTTCTTCGCCGTCATGGGCGTCTTCACGGCGCTCGTGCTCGGCGTCGCCGGCGGCCCGCTGCTCAGCGGGGCGGCCGTGAGCCTGCGGACCCGGTCGCCGAACATGGACCTCCTCGTGTCGCTCGCCGCGCTGAGCGCCTTCGGCTACAGCACCGTCGCCTTCCTGCTGGGCCGGCTCGACGTGTACTACGACGTGACGGTCGCCGTCGTGCTCGTCGTCACCGCGGGGCGTTACTACGAGTCGGCCATCAAACGACGGGCCACCGACCGGCTCGCGGCGCTGACCGCGGCCCAGGTCGACGAGGCCACCCGCTACGGGCCCGACGGCGAGACGACCGTCGTGGACCTCGACGAGCTGGCCGCCGGCGACCGGGTGCTCGTCCGGGCGGGCGAGCGCGTCCCCGTCGACGGGACCGTCGTCGACGGCGAGGGGACGGTCGACGAGGGGGTCGTGACCGGCGAGTCACTCCCGGTCCCGAAAGTCGAGGGCGACGCCGTGGTCGGCGGGTCGGTGCTCGCCGACGGCGCCCTGGTGGTCGAGGTGGGCCCGGACGCCACGAGCAGCCTCGACCGGCTCGCGAACCTGGTCTGGAGCCTCCAGAGCGCCCGGCAGGGGGTCCAAGGCCTGGCCGACCGGCTCGCCGGCGTCTTCGTCCCGGTGGTCGTGAGCCTCGCGGTGCTCGCCGGGGGCGCCTACCTCGCGCTCGGCGCCGGCCCGGCCGCGGCCCTGCTCGTCGCCCTCACCGTGCTCCTCGTCTCGTGTCCGTGCGCGCTCGGCCTCGCGACGCCGATGGCGGTGGCCGCGGGCATCCGGGAGGCCCTCGAGCGGAGTATCGTGGTGTTCGATCAGACCGTCTTCGAGCGGCTCCGCTCGGTCGACGTCGTCGTCTTCGACAAGACCGGGACGCTGACCACGGGCGAGCTGGCCGTCCTCGACGCCGTCGGGCCGCCAGACCTCCTCGAGGCGGCCGCGGCCCTCGAGCGGCGCGCGTCCCACCCGGTCGCCCGAGCCATCGTCGAGGCGTTCGGCGCCAAGGGGGCGAAGGCCGGGACGCCCCGGGCCGACGGCGGGGCGGTTGGCGCGGACGGGTCGGCCCCGTCAGACGTCGAGGAGTTCCGCCGCCGGGCGACCGGGGTCGAGGGCATCGTCGACGGGGCCGAGGTCGCCGTCGGCCATCCCGACCGCTTCCGCGAGCGGGGGTGGGAGCTGCCCGCCGACATCGCCGAGCGCGCCGCGGCGGCCCGCGAGCGGGGGCGGCTCCCCGTCGTCGTCGGCCGGGACGGCCGCGCGGAGGGCGTCGTCGTCACGGGTGACGAGCCGCGCGACGGGTGGGAGATGGTCGTTGAGGACCTGGCCGATCGGGGCGTCGAGGTCGTGGTCCTCACCGGCGACGAGTCCGCGGCGGCCGCACCGTTCCGCGAGCACCCCGCCGTCGCGTCGGTGTTCGCCGGGGTCCCGCCGGAGGCCAAGGCCGAGACCGTCCGGCGGCTCGGGGGCGACCGGCGGGTGGCCATGGTCGGCGACGGTACCAACGACGCCCCGGCGCTGGCCGCCGCCGACCTCGGCATCGCGCTCGGGGGCGGGACCGCCATGGCGGCCGACGCCGCCGACGTCGCCATCGTCGACGACGACCTCGCGTCGGTCGGGCGGGTATTCGACCTCTCGGCCGCCACCGGCCGCCGGGTCAAACAGAACATCGGCTGGGCGTTCGGCTACAACGCGGTCGCCATCCCGCTGGCGGTGGCCAACCTGTTGAACCCGCTCTTCGCCACCGTCGCGATGGCGGCGAGCAGCCTCCTCGTGGTCACGAACTCCTCGCGGGACCTGCTCGACGACAGCGCCGACTGACGCGGGGCTCAGACCGACAAGACCGGCTGACTGGCGTACAGGAGCACGTACTCGGCGGCCTTCTCGAGGGTGTCGGCGGACTCCTCCCGGCCGGACTCCCGGGGGATGACGAGGAAGTCGGCAGCCATCTGCTCCGCCGCGTCGAGGACGACGCTGCCGGGATGGGTGAGTTTCCGGCGGGCCGAGAAGCCGTAGGCCGTCGAGTGGGAGGCCGGCACGCCGTGCTCGGCGGCGACGGCCTCCGCCGACTCGAGGACCGACTCGCTCTCGGCCACCACGTCGGCGTCGTCGACGCGGCCGGCGTCGATGGCTCGGGTGGCGGCCTCGCCGAGGACGTACATCACGTGGACGGCCGCGTCGTACCGCTCGGCCACGGCGACGGCGTACTCGACCGCCCGCGCGGACTCGTCGCTGCCGTCGACCGGGACGAGCACGGTGTCGAACGACGGCGGGCCGGCCATGGCCGGCCGTGGGCCCCGCGGCGGCAAAAAGGCTCCGAGGCGGCCGACCGGCGGTCCCCCGCCCCGGCGGGGAGCCGGTCGACGGGCTTTATGGCCCGGCGCGCGCAGGGCCGCCCATGTTCGACTCGGTGGTCATCGCGACCGACGGCTCCCGGAGCGTCGAGCGCGCCGTCGACGTCGCACTCGACCTCGCCGGCCGGTTCGACGCCACGGTCCACGCGCTTTACGTCGTCGACGTCGGCGACATCGAGGCCGCCCCGGACGCGGTCCGCGACGACCTGCGGGACGCGCTCGAGGAGCGTGGCGAGCGGGCCATCGCCGAGGTCGAGGCCCGGGCCGCAGACGACGTCGTCCCGGTCGTCCGAGAGGGTCGCCCACCGCAGGTCATCGCCGACTACGCCCGCCGGCACGACGTCGACCTCGTCGCGATGGGCACCCGGGGTCGCCACGGCGAGAACCGCTTCCTCGTCGGCTCGGTCGCCGAGCGCGTGGTGCGGACCTGTCCGGTCCCGGTCCTGACGGTCCGGCAGCTCGAGGCCGCCGATCCGGACGCGACCGCCGCCTGAGCCGCCGGACCGAACCGGCTTTCCTTCCCGGGCCGCACGGGCGGGTATGGACGAGGCCCTCATCGACACCGAGTCGCTCTCGCCGGAGCGTCGCTCGCTTCTGCCCGGCCGGGGCTTCTTCGTGCCCGACGACGTCAAGGCCGACCGGGATGAGTCCCGGGCGGCGGCCGCCCTGGCCGACGCGTCGGTCGCCGTCGTCGCCGACCCCGACGCCGACGGGCTGGCCTGCGCGGCGATGGTTCGGGAGGCCAGGGGCGGGGCGGCGCTGGTCCCGGCCGGGCCACACGAACTCTCCACCGGCCTCGAGTTCGTCGCCGAACACGCCGAGCCCGGCGTCGAGCTGTACGTCTGCGACCTGTGTCCGGACCGGGTGGACTGGCTCGAGGGGCCCCTCGACGCCGCCGCGGACCGGGCGGGCGACGTCCGCTGGTACGACCACCACCAGTGGACCGACGCGGTCCGCGAGCACGTCGAGGCGGCCGGCGTCGAGCTCGTCGTCGGCGACTCCGAGGCCGAGTGCACCGCCGACGTGGCGCTCCGTGAGCTCCGGGCGGCCGGCGCCGACCTCGACGACCGGTTCGAGGAGCTCGCGGCCGTCACCAGGGACCACGACCTCTGGCTGCGCGAGGACGAGCGGAGCGACGACCTGGCCGACTACGCCCACTGGACCGACCCCGAGACCTACGTCGCCGTCGTCCGGGAGCACGGCGCCGACCTGCCCGCGGAGGCCCAGGAGCTCCTCGAGGAGCGCCGCGTCGAGAAGGCCGACCGCATCGAGCGGGCCGTCCGCCGCGCCGACTACCACGAGGTGGGGCCGTACACGGTCGGGGTGACCTACGGCCGGTGTTCCCAAAACGAGGTCGCCGAGGCCATGCGCGAGGCCGGCGCCGACGCATCGATCGTCGTCAAGCCCGCCGGCAGCGCGAGCATCCGGGGGACCGACGCCTTCGCCCGCTGTCACGAGGTCGCCCGCCAGGTCGACGGCGGCGGCCACCCGAAGGCCGCCGGCTGCAAGCCCGACATCCACCACGACATGCTCGATTACGCCCAGCACTGGACGACCCAGGGCCAGGCCACCAGGCGCGTCATCCTGCGAGCGTTCCGGGAGGTGGTGGCCGAGGAACCCCCGGAAGGGGACGCCGGGGACGGGCCCGATGGCTCCGGCGATTCGGCGTCTAACGCCGGGGACGACGGACCGCCGGACAGCGATGACGACCCGTAGGTACTACAGAAGCTCGGCCACCGCCTCGCGGTGCTCGCGCTCGCGGGCGGCCCTCTCGGCGGCGGTCGCGTCCCGCATCCACAGCGGGAGACACGCCATGGCGCCGAGCCGTTCGAGCAGCCGATAGGTCTTCATCCGGGCTTCGACAGCGGGCGTGAACGCCCAGTCCTCGCGCTCGCGACGGTAGCTCGCGTGGAAGGCCTCCCGGAGCTCGCGCGCCCGGTCACCGCCGACCCGGTGGGGGTCGAACAGCTTGCGTTCGACCACCGCGAGGTTGTACGCCGGCTCCGCCGCCCGGAGGTTCGCCCAGTCGAGCACCGCCCGCGTCTCGCCCGTCTCGGGGTCGACGAGCAGGTTGCCGTAGCGGTAGTCCCAGTGGCAGTACCGCGGTGGGTCGGGCTCGGGCAGGGCGGCGATGCGTGCGTCGAGCGCTTCGCGCAGCTCGGGGACGAGGTCGGCGAAGCGGTCCGGCTCGTCGGCCAGCTCGGGGAAGAAGGTCCCGTCGGCGAGCGCGTCGAGCACCCGGTCCGCGCCGGCGCGCAGCCACTCCCTGGGGCCGTCGACGGGGCCGCGCTCCCCGTCGACCACGGCCAGCTCGCCGTCCCGCACGCCGACGGTGCCGACCCGCGGCAAGGTCCCAAGCTCGTGCAGGGCCGCGAGGTACCGGCCAGCCTCGCGGACGACCCGCTCCCGCGCCCGCCCCGGGAGCTGCCCGGGGTCGTCCGCCAGGTTCACCCCGTCGACGCGTTCCAGTAGGGAGAACGGCGCGGGATAGTCGGCATGGGCGTCGACGAACCCGTAGACGGCAGGGACCGGGATGGTCGTCTCCCGGCCGACGAGCTCGAGCAGCCGCGGCTCGGCCCGCGCGACGGCGGGATCGACCAGCCCCGCGGTGGTGGCCTTCAGGACCGCCTCGCGCTCGCCGTCCTGGGACTCACAGGTCACTGAACAGACGAAGTCGGTGCCGGCGTCGCTTCGCTCGAGGTCGACCACGCACCAACCCGGCCGGCAGGCCCGGACCATCCCGGCCACGTCCGCGGCCGTCACCTCGGCGTCGACCGTCATCGCCGGCTGAAACCGTCGGGACGGCATAAGCCGCCCGACCGATGGCGGTTACCCCGTCTCGTCGACCACCCACTTGTCCGAGTACCGCGCCCCGCAGGCGCACTCGACGTAGGCGTGGACCACCGGGCCCTCGGCATAGAGCCCGCCGACCGCTTCGTTCTCCGCCTCGACGAAGGAGAGGATGACCTGGGGCCGGTGGGCCGACGACGCGGCATCGGCGCCGTCGCCGGTGGCCGGACAGTCGCCGCCGCTCAGGTCGCGCGCGACCCGGCCGTCCCGGTCGCCGGCCGCCCGGGCGAACGCCATCGGGTCCTGGCCGGTGGCCCGCTGGAACGCCGACCGGCCGTCGGCGCCGCCGAGGACCAACGCCAGCGCGCCATCGATGGGCTCGGCGTGGGGCTCGAGCGCCTGGGGGTCGTCGATGCGGTCGTTCGCGAGCACGATGGCCACGTAGTCGGGCGCCCGGCCAGCCAGGAACGTCTCGAGGTCGGTCATCGGCCGGCGCGGGCGGGCCAGACCCGCGTCACTCCGTCGGAGTTCACTCGTCCAGCCCCTCCGCGATGCGCGACAGCGACGGCGATGGGGGCTCGACCGCGTCGTAGACGGCCGTCTCGCCCGGGGCACGCAGCCCATAGAGGAACGCCGGGACGACCACGTCGAACAGGACCGACCGCCCCACGGTCAGCCCGGCGTCGTCGAGCCAGTCGGGGAGCCGGTTCTCGCCATCGCTCGGCGATCGGGCCTGTCGGGGGTTGTCGTAGACCCCGTGGACGACAGGCCCGTCCCCCCGGCGGCCGGCCCGGACGTCGGCGCGGTACTGCGTGCCGCCCATCGCGAGGCGGACGACCCCGGCCGGGACGTCGTCGGTCGCCGCCTCCGGAAGCGCGAGCCGCGGTCGTCGGGTTCCGCCGGCTCGCTCGATGCGCGCGCGGTACGTCCGGACCGACGGGTCCGCACTGGAGACGCGCTCGCCCATCCCGGCTACTCGTCGTCGCCGCCGAGGAGGTCCGCGACGTCGGCGTCCCCGCGCTCGACGATGGTCGCGTTGAGCTGGGCGACCTCGTCGCTGACCTCGTTGCCTCGGACCGTCACCCGACGGCGCTCGCCGTCGCGGGTCGGCCGGTAGCCGACCGTTCGCTCGTCGGCGAGCACCTCCCGGAGGTTCGGGCCCGGCAGGTCGGCCCGGAGCGGCCGGCCGGCGGCGTCCGAGCCGCCGGTGAGCGACAGGGTGTAACCGTCGAGGCCGACGGCCGCGCCGTCGACCTCCTCGCCGAGGGTGCGGCCGAGGAACCGGTTGGCGTCGCTGCCGGCGACCTCGACCTGGTAGCTCTCGCCGGTGTCGGGGTCGCCCACGACGACCTGAAACTCTGCCATGGACATGGGAAACCCTGCGCCGGCCAAAAGGTCGTCGAATCGCCAGCTTGGGCCGCCGGTCGGACGAGGCGCCGGTTCGGGCGCACACCGGTAGCGCCTTGGCGCGCGCGCCCAGACGGACCGGTGATGGAACGCGACGCGCTGGAGCGGGCGCTGGCCGGGCGGTTCGATAGCGAGCCCGGCGAGCGCCGCGTCGTCGTCCGACAGGCCCTCGACCTGGCCGACGACGGCCGGTGGGCCGACACGCACGA
>JBDGPL010000062.1:0-6616 GCA_042219705.1 Halobacteriales archaeon
GCATCGCCATCTCGAAGACCGGCGAGATGCTGAATCCCGACCTGAGCTACGTCGAGATCCACGTCAGCGACCGGCCCTGCCCGCACTGCGGGGAGCCCCAGGACCCCGCCTTCGTCGCCGCCGACGAGGGCCTCGTGGCGTTGGAGCTCGAGATGGTGGTCTTCAACGTCGAGCGCGAGGAGCACGCCTCCCGCATCGCCAGAAAGGAGATCGGCCAGCGGCTGGCCGACATCCCGTTGTCGGTCCTCGAGGTGGAGGTGGTCGACGAGGAGCCGGACGAGGACGAGGGCGTCGAGCCCGAGGCGGCCGAGGTCCCGGGGGTCGAGTCGGAGCCGTCGGGCGACGACCCGGACGACGACGAGCTCCTGCCGGACTTCGAGGAGCTCATCGAGTAGCCGTAGCGGCCGCTGGGCGGCGATGTTGATCCGGTGAGAAGCCGGTTCAGTCCGCGCTGGCCGGGACGGCCTCGCGGCGGGCGACCTCGAGGTCGTCGGTGATGCCCTCCGCGAGGGCGAACACGGCCGCTTTGTGGTCGGTCTTCGACTGGTGGATGGACGTCGGCCGGACCCCGAGCGACTCGTACTCCGAGAGGTCCGGGGCGAGGTCTCCGTTCATCTGACAGTGTGTCGATACCTCTGCGAGGAGGCCGTGCAGGTGGATGAGTTCCTGCTTTTTCATAGGTGACAGACGGTAGCGACCCGAGGGTTATAGTATTATCTTGAGAGCCGTTAACACGCGCCTCGGGCCGCCTGAAACGCTTTTGAGGCCGGCGGGCCATCCACACCCATGGCCGATTACGACGAGCAGCTGTCGCGCGCGCTCGAGGAGACTCCCGACATCGAGGGCGGCGGCGGCCGCTCGGACCTCCCGACGCCGGAGGTCCGCCAGGAGGGCAACGCCACGGTCTACGAGAACTTTCGGGGGACGGTCGACCGCCTGGACCGCGAGCCCGAGGACCTGCTGGGGTTCCTCCAGGCCGAGCTCGGCACGAGCGCCCGGATCGACGAGCGTGGCCGCGCCCGCCTGACGGGGTCGTTCGACGCCGCCCGCATCGCGGAGGCTCTCGAAGCCTACGCCGACGCCTATGTCCGGTGTCCGGAGTGCGGGCTACCGGACACGAAGCTGGTCGACCGGGGCGGAACGACGATGCTGCAGTGCGACGCCTGCGGCGCGCTCTCCTCGACGGGGTGAGGTCAGACCGCGCTGACGGAGTCCGCCGCCTCGAGGAGTTCCTTGTACCGGTTCCGGATGGTGACCTCGCTGACGTCGGTGACCTCGCTCACCTGGCTCTGGGTGACCTTCTCGTTGGTGAGCAGCGCGGCGGCGTAGATGGCGGCCGCGGCGAGGCCCACCGGGCTCTTGCCGCTGTGGACGCCGTCGCCCTTGGCGGTCTCCAGGAGCTCCCGGGCCCGGCGCTCGGCCTCCTCGGACAGCTCGAGCTCGGAGGTAAACCGCGGCAGGTAGCTCACGGGGTCGGCCGGCTGGACCTCGAGGCCCAGCTGGCGGACCACGTACCGGTAGGTCCGGGTCAGCTCCATCTTGTCGACCCGGCTGACCGAGGCGATCTCGTCGAGGCTCCGGGGCGTGCCGGCCTGGCGGGCGGCGGCGTAGAGCGACGCGGTGGCGACGCCCTCGATTGACCGGCCCGGGAGCAGGTCGTCCTCGAGGGCCCGGCGGTAGATGACCGAGGCGGTCTCCCGGACGGTCTCGGGCAGCCCGAGTGCCGACGCCATGCGGTCGATCTCGCCCAGCGCCTGCTTGAGGTTGCGCTCCTTGTGGTCCCGGGTGCGGAACCGCTCGTCCCAGGTGCGCAGCCGTTGCATCTTCTCACGCTGGCGCGGGCTGAGCGTGCGGCCGTAGGCGTCCTTGTCCTCCCAGCCGATGTTGGTCGACAGCCCCTTGTCGTGCATCATCTTGGTGGTCGGGGCGCCGACGCGGCTCTTGCGGTCCTTCTCGGCGGAGTCGAAGGCCCGCCATTCGGGACCGCGGTCGATCTCGTCCTCCTCGACGACGAGGCCGCAGTCGGCGCAGATGGTCTCGCCGTGGACCTCGTCGCTGACGAGCTGGCCGCCACACTCCGGGCAGACGTGCTCCTGCTCGTTGGCCCGCTCGGGAGCCTCCTGCTCCCGGGCGGTGGTCTGTGCCACAGTGCTCTCGGTGGTTGTTTCCGTCATGGTGAGGGAGGGCACGAAACGCAGGCAGGGCGGCCCGGGCGTCTCGCTTCCTTACGCTTTGTAAGTCCGAAAAGTACTTAAAGTTTTCGCCTCGGTCGTTTGTCATTGTTTCTCATCCCATAGGAAGTTTCACGGAGGTATCTGCCGGTTTCGACCGGACGTGCTAGCTCGCAATGGCGTTCGCTTGCGACGTGCCAACGGTTAGCACTGGAAAAGCGGTTCCACCCGGACCGGCCGCCGGTACCCCGGTACGCTCTTCCGTCACGGGCCTGGACCGGAGGCATGGACGCCACCGTCGGGCGCTCCTCGGTCGTCGGCACGGCGCGGGCGCCGGCGTCGAAGAGCTACACCCACCGGGCCATCCTCGCCGGCGGCTACGCCGAGCGCGCCCGGGTCGCGAACCCCCTGCTCAGCGCCGACCCTCGGGCCACGGTCCGGGCCGTCGAGGCCTTCGGGGCCTCGGTCGAGGAGGCCGGCGGCGACCTGACGGTCGAGGGGTTCGCCGGCCGGCCGGTCGTCCCGGACGACGTCGTCGACTGTGCCAACAGTGGCACGACGATGCGGCTCGCGACGGCCACGGCCGCGCTCGCCGACGGCACGACGGTGCTCACGGGCGACGGCTCGCTCCGGGCCCGACCCCAGGGGCCGCTGCTCGACGCCATCGACGCGCTGGGCGGCCGGGCCCGGAGCACCCGGTCAAACGGCCGGGCCCCGGTGGTGGTCGAGGGGCCCATCGATGGCGGCCGGGCGGCCATCCCGGGCGACGTCTCCTCGCAGTTCGTCACGGCGCTGCTCATGGCCGGGGCCGCGACGCGGGCGGGCGTCGAGGTCGCGCTGACGTCCGAGCTCAAGTCGGCGCCCTACGTCGAGATTACGCGGGAGGTCCTCGACGCGTTCGGCGTGGCGACCGAGCGGACCGACGACGGCTTCGCGGTGGCCGGCGGCCAAGCCTACGAGCTGGCCGGCGGCGAGTACCGCGTCCCGGGCGACTTCTCCTCGGTTTCCTACCTGCTGGCCGCCGGCGCTATCGCCGGCTCGGGCCCCGTCCGCGTCGAGGGCGCCCACCCGAGCGCGCAGGGCGACGCGGTTATCGTCGAGCACCTGCGGGCGATGGGGGCGCCGGTAGACTGGGACCGCGAGACCGGGATCGTGACCGTCGAGCCCGCCGAGCTCGCGGGCGTCGAGGTCGACGTCGGCGACACGCCGGACCTCCTCCCGACCCTCGCCGTACTCGGCGCGGCCGCCGACGGGACCACCCGCCTGACCAACGCCGAACACGTCCGGTACAAGGAGACCGACCGGGTCGCCGCCATGGCCGAGGCCCTCGACCGGCTCGGGGCCAGCGTCGAGGAGCGTCCCGACGCCCTGGTCGTCCGCGGCGGCGAGTCGACCCTCCAGGGCACCGAATTGGATGGACGGGCGGACCACCGCGTGATCATGTCACTGGCGGTGGCCGGGCTCGTGGCCGAGGGGGAGACGACCATCCGGGGCGCCGAGCACGTCGACGTCTCGTTCCCCGGGTTCTTCGACGCGCTTGCCGGCCTGGGCGCGCGCGTCGAGACGGGCTGAGCGTCGCCCGACAGACCCCGGGCCGCTCCATCCGGTGACGGGGAGGACGGTCGCCCGAGCGGGCCTACAAAGGCTTATGGCCGGCTGCCAACAGGCACGGGCATGAACGGCAACCGGTTCGGTCGCCTCTTTCAGGTGACCACCTACGGCGAGAGCCACGGCCCCCAGATGGGCTGTGTGGTCTCGGGCTGTCCGGCGGGCCTCGAGCTCGACGCCGATGACGTCCAGGTCCACCTCGACCGGCGCCGCCCGGGCCAGTCGCAGATCACGACCAGCCGGGACGAGCCGGACGCCGTGACCATCAACAGCGGGCTGCAGGATGGCTACACCACGGGGACGCCCATCGGGATGACCATCCAGAACAAGGACGCCCGGTCGGGCAAGTACGAGCCCTTCGTCACGGCGCCGCGGCCGAGCCACGGGGACTTCACGTACTCGGCGAAGTTCGGGACCCGGAACTGGGGTGGCGGCGGGCGGTCGTCGGCCCGGGAGACCGCCAACTGGGTCGCCGCCGGCGCCATCGCCCGGAAGCTGCTCGACACCCAGGGCATCGAGCTCGCGGCCCACGTCAACCAGATCGGCGATGTCGAGGCCGGCGACGTCACCTTCGAGGAGATGCAGGCCCGCACCTACGAGAACGAGGTCCGGTGTGCCGACCCCGCGGCGGCCGAGGCGATGCGCGAGCGCATCGAGGACTACCAGCGCGAGGGGGACTCCATCGGGGGCTCGGTCTACTTCGAGGCTCGTGGGGTCCCCCGGGGCCTCGGCGCCCCCCGGTTCGACGCCGTCGAGGCCCGGCTCGGCCAGGGGATGCTCGCCATCCCGGCCACGACGGCCTTCGAGTTCGGCCTCGGCCGGGGGGCGCGGTCGGTAACCGGTTTCGAGCGGAACGACCCCTTCACCTTCGACGAGGCCGGCGAGGTCGTCCCCGAGACGAACGACCACGGCGGCATGGAGGGCGGCATCACGACCGGCGAACCCGTCTACGGCGAGGTGACGCTGCACGCGCCGACCTCCATCCCCAAGGAGCAGCGCACCGCGGACTGGGACGCGGGGGAGGAGAAGGAGATCCAGGTCATCGGCCGGCACGACCCGGTCCTGCCGCCCCGCGGCGTGCCGGTCGTCGAGGCCGTGCTCGCGCTGACCCTCGTCGACTTCCTGCTGCTGTCGGGCCGGCTCAATCCGGACCGGCTCGACGGCGACGTCGGGGAGTACGCCACCGACTACCACCCGCGGAGCCCGGCGAACGTCGAGGGGGCGCCGACGTCCGGCGACGCGGTCCGCGGCGAGACGGACTGAGCTGCGGCCGGCGGGCCGCTACCAGTAGGGGTTCCGCCGCCACCGGCGGCCGCGGGCGCCCCGGACGACCGACACGAGGAGGAAGAGCGCCACGACGGCGGCCGAGGCCGCGATCGCGGGGTCGCCGACGGCGACGGCCAGGCGAACCCCGGCGCCCCCGGCGATGACGGCGACGGCCAACAGGGAAACGACGGTGATGGGGCGGAGCCAGTCCATGGGGACCGCTCGTCGCCGGCCGGCTTCAATCCTCGGGACGGGCCGGGCCGCACTGCCGGCCGGCCCTCGGGCGCCGTCCGGGCCTCACGGGCGGACCTCGGTGTGGTCGAAGGTCGCCCCGCACTCCTCGCAGGCGTACCGCCCGATGCCGACCTTCCGGACGGCCTGGGCCTCGCCGCACTCGGGACAGGAGATGTCCATCACGACGGTCATGGTCGACGGGACTGTCCTCGGGGGCTTAACCGTGGCGCCCGGGACGACGGGGGCGGCGACCGGACCGACCGACAGGGCTTAGGCCGGCCCGCGGGAACGGCCGACCGAGGTGGGGTGGCGGAGCGGCCCAACGCGCCTGCCTTGAGAGCAGGTGGCCTGCCAAGGCCTCATGGGTTCAAATCCCATCCCCACCGTGGCTTCCTGTCGCTCTCGACGCGGGGAAGTCTTTCCTGGAAACGGCCCTTTGATCCGACAGCGATCACCGACAAGCCTTGAGTCGGCGACCCGCGTACGGACCGCATGGATGGACTCTCCGGACGGGTCGCCATCGTGACGGGCGGCAGCAGCGGCATCGGCCGGGCGACGGCCGAACGGCTGGCGGACGAGGGCGCGACGGTGGTCATCGCGGACGTCGAGGAGGACGCCGGCCGGGCCGTCGCCGAGGCCATCGAGACGGCCGGTGGGACGGCCTCGTTCGTCGCCACCGACGTCTCCTCCTCGGCCGACGTCGAGGCGCTGGTCGACCGCACCCTGGCGGCCCACGGGCGGCTCGACATCGCCGTGAACAACGCGGGCATCCTCACGCCGATGGCCGCCATCGACGAGATTTCGGCCGACCACTGGGACCGCATCATGCGGATCAACCTCGAGGGGGTCTGGAACGGCCTGCGCTATGAGCTGCCGGCGATGGCGGAGGCCGGCGGTGCCATCGTGAACGTCGCCTCCGTGGCCGGGTTGGTGGGCATGCCGACGCTGGGCGGCTACGCCGCGAGCAAGCACGGCGTCGTCGGGCTCACGCGATCGGCCGCCCTGGAGTACGCTTCGAAAGGCGTTCGGGTCAATGCGGTCGCGCCCGGCCCGACCAGGACCGATATCAAACCCCAGGATGGGGACGACCGGGGCGAGTGGCTCCTGTCGCTCCTCCCCGACGAGGCGACCCAGGGGAAAGGGGTCGCCGGACGGGTGCTGAACTGGCTCTCCGGTGGGACGATCGACCTGATGGCGCGCACCCCGATGGACCGGCTCGGCGAGCCCGAGGAGATCGCGAGCGCCATCGCGTTCCTGGCCTCGGCCGAGGCCTCGTACGTGACCGGCCAGGTGCTCCCGGTCGACGGCGGCCAGACGGCGGACTAGTCGGCTCGCTC
>JBDGPL010000062.1:6626-22338 GCA_042219705.1 Halobacteriales archaeon
CCCCGCCGCCACCGGAGCTCCCCAGCGGCTCCTCGATGGTCGCGTCGCCGACGCCGACCTTCATGCTCATGCCGCTGAGGTCCGCGCTGCCGTGGTACGTGCAGTAGACGTCGTAGACGCCCGAGCGCTCGAACGTGTACTGGGTGGACTCGCCCCCGGGGACGTTCTCGTCGAACGACCAGTTGTCCGAGGCCGACGTCACCGTATGCGCCGCGCCGTCCTCGTTCGTCCAGGTGACCGTCGCGCCCGCCGAGACGTGGACGTTCCGTGGGTCGAACTGGCTCGCGACCATCGAGACCTCGGTGGTTTCGACGACCGCCGCCCCGTCGCCGGCGGTGTCGCCGTCGCCACCGCTCCCGTCACCGCCCGACCCGCCCAGACAGCCGGCCAGCGGCACGGTGAGCCCGACCGCGGCGGCCAGATAGCGTCGACGCTGCATGCGAATCACTAGCGTCCCAGGAGTGTGATGAGTCACGTCTTTCGGATGGAGAGAGGCTTGCCCGTACCCGCGGGCGGGGGGAGTGGGTCGACGAGCCGGCGACCGGGCTCAGGCGGCGAGGTGGTCCGCGATGTCCTCGCGCACGATGGTGTCGCAGTACACACACCGGACGGCGTCGTCGAGGACCGTGAAGTGGGAGTCGACCGGTTCCTCGGCGTTGGTGATGCAGTCGTGGTTCGGACAGACGAGCACGCCGACGACCTCCTCGGGCCGGTCGACGATGTCCTTGCGGGCGACGTCGTAGTCCCGGATGATGTTGACGGTCGCGTCGGGCGCGATGAGCGACAGCACGTCGATCTCGTCCTGGCTGAGCTCGCGGTTCTCGACCTTCACGACGTCCTTGCGGTCCATCCGGCCCGAGGGGACGTTCATCGCGACGCTGACGACCTCGCCGCTCGAGCCGTCGATGCCGAGCAGCCGGAGCACGTTCAGCGCCTGGCCGGCGGTGATGTGGTCGACGACGGTGCCGCGCTCGATCTTGGCGACGTGGAGCTCGCGGTCGGTCATAACATGAGGTCCAGGAGGGCCATCCGCACCGGGACGCCGTTCTTCGCCTGTTCGAAGTACACCGCGTGGTCGGTCCCGTCGACGTCCGGGGCGATCTCGTCGATGCGGGGAAGCGGGTGCATCACCTTGAGGTCGGCCGGTCCCTCGGCGAGCAGCGCGGCGTCGATGCGGTACTGTCCGGCCACCTCCCGGTACTCGTCCTCGTCGGGGAATCGCTCGCGCTGGATGCGGGTCACGTAGAGGACGTCGAGCTCGTCGAGGACCTCCTCGACCGTCGAGTGCTGGGACACCTCGGCGCCGGCCTCGTCGAGATCGTACCGGACCGAATCGGGGAGCGCGAGGCTCGGCGGGCTGATGAACCGCTGGCGGGCGCCGAACCGGGTCAGCGCGCCGGCCAGCGAGTGGACCGTCCGGCCGTACTTCAGGTCGCCCATGATGCCGATGTCGAGGTCGTCGAGGCCGGCATGTTCGCGGATGGTGTAGAGGTCGAGCAGCGTCTGGGTCGGGTGCTGGCCCGCGCCGTCGCCGGCGTTGATGAGCGGCACGTCGACGAACTCGCTGGCCATCGCGGCGGCGCCCTCCCGGGGATGGCGCAGCACGACGGCGTCGACGTAGCCGGCCACCGTCCGGGCCGTGTCGGCGAGCGTTTCCCCCTTCGCCACGCTCGACGCCTCCACCGAGCCCAGGCCCACGGCGTCGCCGCCGAGGCGTTTGATGGCCGTCTCGAACGACAGCCGGGTCCGCGTGCTCGGTTCGTAGAACAACAGCCCGAGCATCGCCCCCTCGTGGCGCCCGTAGACGGCCCCGAGGTCGGCGTCGATCTCCGCGGCGCGGTCGAGGACCGCCTCGATCTCCGCCCGGGGCAGCCCGCGGGTGGAGATGAGCTGCTCGCGCATCGGCCGGCTAGGCACGGCCCGGTCCCTTGAACCATTCGTATACGTCCGGGCGCCGACGGGCGTCAGCCGCACGGCTGACGCCGGCGATACACTTACCTCGCTCAGGGTCCAAGCCGCCCGGAGTGTCCGGCATCTTCGGCGAGGCGCGGCTGCCCACCGGGGTTGAGGCGCTGGACCGGCAGCTCGAGGGCGGCCTGCTGCCGGGCAGCGTCGTCGCCTACCTGGCCCCGCCGGCCAGCCAGAGCGAGCTGCTGCTGATGGAGATGACGAGCCAGCGGAACTCGCTGTACCTCTCGACGGCGCGGTCGGAGGGGGCGGTCCGCGAGGCGTTCGAACGGACGCAGGCCCCGACTGGTGACCCCGTGGTGCAGTACGTGCCCGCGGACGCCCCCCTCGACAACGCCCGCCAGCTGTTCCGGAGCGTCGACGGCGAGGCCAACGTCATCGTCGACCCGATGGACACCCTCGAGCGGTCGGACCCGGCGCGCTACCAGACCTTCCTCAACGAGCTGCAGAACCACATGGGCAACACCGGCTCGGTCGCGATGCTCCACTGCATGTCCGGCGACGCCGAACCGGAGCTCCGGGGCATGACCAAACACATGGCGGACGTCGTGTTCGACCTTGAGGTCGTCTACGACGGCGCCGAGGTCGAGACCCGCCTCGCCGTGCCGAAGTTCCGCGGCGGGAACGCCCTCGAGGAGACCATCAAGCTCGAGCTGGCCGAGCGCGTCCGGGTCGACACCAGCCGCGACATCGCGTAGTCCCGCGCCGGGGCCGGCCGGATGGATGACCTCTGACCCACCGCGTCCGATATGACACCGGCCTCCGACACCCGGGCCGAACGGCTCGCCCGGGTCCTCAGCGGCCTCGCGCTGGTGAGCGCACTCGTGGCCGCCGGCTGGCTCCTCTGGCCGGCAGCGTTGGGCGACGCGTTCTTCGCCGCCTGGGTCGTGTTCGCGGTCGCCCTCACCAGCATCGGTACGGCGGCGACCTGGACCCGCCGGCGACCGCTGGTCTGGGTGACGGCCCTCCTCCTGGTCGGGCTCGCCGTCGTCGGCATGTGGTCCATCGGCTTCTTCGTCGCCCCGTCCGCCCTGCTGCTGCTCGCGACCGCCCTCGTCCTCCAGCTCGGCGGCGTCGGCGCGACGCCGCCGCCCCCCGACCCGCCGTCGGCTCGCGAAGCCGTCGGCCGGACGCTTCTCGGGGTCGTGGCCATCGCCCTGGGCGGCGGGCTCGCGTACGAAGGTGCCGTCGTGCGGGAACTGTTCAGCCGCGCGTGTGGTGGGGAAACGCCGGCCTGCGCCCTCGCCGTGACCAACTGGGACGGGGTGGGGCTTTCGGTCCTCGGGCTGGTCGGGATCGGGCTCGGGGGCTGGCTGGTCTGGCGGCAGCTGGCGATCCGCCTGGCAGGAGGAGGGGACCAGCTGGGGTAGGGGCCCCTATTCCTCGAGCCCCTCGCCCTCCGGTTCGCCGAGCTCGGCCTCCGCGTCGAGGTCCGTCTCGGCCTCGAGCTCCTCGACGAGCTCCTCGGCGTCGACGTCCTCGTCGAGATCGGCGTCGTCGATGGCGTCCTCGAGGCCCTCCATGCCGCCGAGGCCGCCCATCCCGCCGAACATGCCGCCGCCGGAGCCGTCGAAGACCTCCCGGACGACGACCCGGTCGATGTCGAGCTGCTCGATGAGCTGGTCGGCGATCTGCTGCTTACTGAACAGCCACTGCTGGTTCATCGCGAGCTGGGGGACCGACTCGATGTAGAGCGTCTCGAGCTCGACGGTCTCGGTGCCCGCCTCCTCACCCTCGTCGTCGTAGACGGGCTCTTCCTCCTCGACCGTCTCGATGGACAGCTCGAGGTCGACGTCGACGTACATCCCCAGCAGCCCCTGGGCGCGCTCGATGGGGTCCTCCACGACGTCGAGGATCTCGTACTCGTACTCGACGTCCTCCCCCGCTAGCGGGTGGTTGAAGTCGACGCGGGCCCGCCCGCCGATGACCGTCTCGACGTGGCCGTGCTGGCCGTCGATGTCGACGTGGGCGCCGGGGTACCGGTCGTCCTCGGGGATGCGGTCGGCGCTGACCGTGCGGACCTGCTCCTGGTCGTACTCGCCGAAGGCCTCGGCGGCCTCGACGACCACTGAGCCCTCGTCGCCGACCTCCTTGCCGCGGAGGTCCTCTTCGACCGACGGGAAGACGTGGCCCGCGCCGATGACGACCGTCCGCGGCTCGAAGGTCTGTTCCTCGGTATCGATGCCCTCGTCCTCGGCGATCGCCGGGTCCGTGGTGTCGACGAGCGTGCCGTCCTCGACCGTGCGGATGGTGTACGCGAGCTTGACGAAGTCGCCGTCGGCGAGGCCCGCCGGCTCCTCGTCCTCGGCCGACGCCTCGCCGGCCGCGTCGTCGGTCTCGGCCGGTTCGGATTCTTCTCCGGACGCCGCCGTCGTCAGGTCCTCGGGGTCGACCTCGGCCTCCTCGGGGTCGTCGCTCTCGGCGGCCTCGGTGGCCGCCGCCTCCGCCTCGGGTTCGTCACTCATGCCCGGTTGGTGGCCCGTTCCACCCTTAACAGTCACGTTTCGGCGGGCTCACGCGTCGAGCGCCGGGCGTCGACCGATTCCCCGGCTATCTATTGTTTCGGCGTCCGAACCAGCTGCCATGTACGAGGTCGAGGTGAAGGTCCCGGCCGACCTGACGAGGGTCCGCGACCGACTCGACGCGCTCGGCGCCGACTCCCTGGGGACGGTCGAGCAGGTCGACACCTATTACGACCATCCGGTTCGCTCCTTCGCCGAGACGGACGAGGCCCTCCGGCTTCGCCGGACGGGCGACGACGGCTACCTGACGTACAAGGGCCCGAAGGTCGACGACGCCTCGAAGACCCGCCGCGAGGTCGAGGTGGCCGTCGACGCCACCGACGCCGCCGACGGGCTGCTACGGGCCGTCGGGTTCGAGCCGGCGGCCGAGGTTCGGAAGACCCGCGAGCGGTACGCCCACGACGGCTACACGGTCTCGCTCGACGACGTCGACGGGCTGGGCGAGTTCGTCGAGGTCGAGGCTGCGGGCGAGGAGGCGGCCATCGATGCCCTCCGGGAGGGCGCCTACGACGTGCTCGACCGGCTCGACCTCGATCCCGCGGATCAGGTCCGCGCCTCCTATCTCGCCCTGCTGGATGCGCAGAAGTAATCTCTCGCCGAAGGATTGTTTCCGCAAGTTATAGGCCGGGCCACGGGCAAGCCACGGCCATGTCCGAGCGGAACATCCGGGTCGTGCCCCTCGACCGGGGGGCGGTGGAGGACCAGCCGGTCGAGATCGTCGAGCGCAAGGGGCTCGGCCACCCGGACACCCTCTGTGACGGCGTCGCCGAGGCCGTCTCCCGGGCGCTCGCGAGGACGTACCTCGAGCGGGTGGGGGAGGTGCTGCACTACAACACCGACGAGACCCAGCTCGTCGCCGGCCGGGCCGCCCCGGCCTTCGGCGGCGGGGAAGTCCTCGAGCCCATCTACCTCCTGGTCGTCGGCCGGGCGACGAAGGCGTACGAGGGCCAGCAGTTTCCGGTCGACGCCATCGCGCTCCAGGCCGCCCGGGACTACCTCGACGAGACGCTGCCCGACCTGGACGTCGGCTCGGACGTCATCGTCGACGTCCGGCTCGGCGAGGGGAGCGGGGACCTCCAGACCGTCTTCGGCGAGGGCGGCGCGGCCGTCCCGATGGCCAACGATACGAGCTTCGGCGTGGGCCACGCGCCCCTGACCGAGACCGAACGGGTCGTCCTGGAGGCCGAACGCCAGCTCCGCGAGCGTTACGCCGTCGAGCACCCCGTGGTCGGGCCCGACGTGAAAGTCATGGGCAAGCGAGAGAACGGCCACATCGACCTCACCGTCGCCGCGGCCATGATCGACGCCCACGTCCCGGGGCTGGAGGCCTACAAGGACGCCGTCGAAGCCGTGCGGGAGTTCGTCGCCGGCGTCGCCCGCGAGCACACCGACCGGTCGGTCGAGGTCTACGTCAACACGGCGGACGACTACGACGAGGGCGCCATCTACCTCACGGTCACGGGCACGAGCGCCGAGCAGGGCGACGACGGCTCCGTCGGCCGCGGCAACCGGGCCAACGGGCTCATCACCCCCAACCGATCGATGAGCATGGAGGCCACCAGCGGCAAGAACCCGGTCAACCACATCGGGAAGATCTACAACCTGCTCAGCACGGACATCGCCCGGGAGGTCGCGACGGAGGTCGACGGCATCCGGGAGCTTCGCGTCCGCTTGCTCAGCCAGATCGGCCGGCCCATCGACCGGCCACACGTCGCCGACGCCCACGTCGTCACCGAGCCCGGCGTCGACCTCGCGGCCATCGAGGACGACATCCGCGAGCTCGTCGACGCCCGGCTGGCCGGGGTCACGACCGTCACCGAGCGCGTCATCGCGGGCGACCTGACGACGTACTGACGCCCGGGTGAACCCGCCGAAACCGCTTTACGGCGACGCGCCGTCCACCGCCCAGAGCCAGTGACCCGCGTTTGCCTCGTTGGCGCCGACGACGTCGACCTCCGCGCCGAGCTCCTCGCTTCCGAGACCGCGCGGGACGCGCTCGCGTCCTACGACCTGGAGCAGCCCTGGGCGAACTGCGTGGCCGTCGACACCATCAGCATCGGCGCCGCGGTGTCGCTGTGTAACGACCTGAACTGGTACCTCCGCCGGTACGTCGCGGATGCCCTCGTCCTCGAGCCGTCCGTCAGCGAACACGAGTGGCTCTCCCGGTCGCTGGCGACCGCCGTCCGGAACGAACGGGTCGATCCCGGGGAGACGGGCACGTTCCTGAAGATCTACGGCGTGGTCGAGCCCGGCGGTGACGATGCTGCCGAGGGAGCCGACGCGCCCGCCCTGGCCGAGCCGCTCCTGGCCCGTCGCGTCGGCGGCGAGACGCCCGAGTACGACCTCCGGGAGGTCGCCGACACCGTGGTCGTCCGGATCACCCCCGAGGAGTTCGGGACCTGACGCCGGGACCGGCGTCAGTCCTCGAACAGCCCGGTCGAGAGGTAGCGCTCGCCGCTATCGGGAAAGACCGTCACGACGAGCGCCTCGTCCGCCGCGGCGTCCGCATTCCGGCCGCCGTCCGGCGTCGCGGGCGGGCATTCGGCGTCCGGCCGGCCGAGCAGGCGGTTCGCCGTCCGGCAAGCGGCCAGGCTCGCCGCGCCGCTCGACTGGCCGACGAGGAGGCCGGCCGCCGTGGCCAGCCGCCGACATTCCGCGACGGCGTCGTCGAACGCCACGGCCTCGACGTGGTCGACGAGGTCGACGTCGAGGAGCTCGCTCACGAAGCCGGGGCCCATCCCCTCGAACCGGTCCGCCTCCCCCGGCACCTCGCCGGAGAGCACCGCCTTGTGGGCCGGCTCGACGGCGACGATCTCCACGTCGGGGAACCGCTCGCGCAGCCGGCGGCCGGCCCCGGTGAGCGTCCCGCCCGTGCCGACGGCGGCGACGAACGCGTCGACCCGCCGATCGCCGACCTGCTCGAGGATCTCCGGGCCGGTCGTCTCGTAGTGCGCCCGGACGTTGGCCTCGTTCTCGAACTGGCGCAGCTGGACGGCCCCGCCATCCGCCTCGATCGCGTCGGCCCGTTCCCGGGCGTCGGCGATGTCGCCATCGACGAGCTCGACGTCGGCGCCGTAGGCCCGCATGAGCCGGCGGCGCTCCGGCGACTTCGAGGCGGGCATCACCACGGTCAGCTCGTAATCGAGCGCCGCGGCGACCATCGCGAGGCCGATGCCGGTGTTCCCGCTGGTGGGCTCGACGAGCCGGTCGCCGGGGGCGAGCTCGCCCGCCGCCTCCGCGGCCCGGACCATGTACAGCGCGGGGCGGTCCTTCGCGGAACCCCCGGGGTTCTTCCACTCGAGCTTGGCGGCGACGGTCGCCCCCGGGGGACCCGGGACCGCGACGAGTGGCGAGCCGATGGCGTCCAGCACGCTGCCGTCCATCGGGGCGCGGTATGGCGTCAGCGCGTAAAGCGGTGGTGGGCCCGGCAGTACTCCCGGACGCCACCGTTTTAGCCGCCGACCGCGAACCGCAGCCATGCCACTGGCGACGCTGAGGCCGGCGCCGGACTTCGAGCCGGCGGCCCACGCCGACGCCGTCGAGGCGCTGGCCGCGCTCGGCGCCGACGACCGGCTGCTGGTCTGGTGTGACGACGGCTGTCCGGACTGCCAGGCGCTGCTCCCCGACTTCGGGGCCGCCATCGAAGCCGCCGGCGCCGGCGAGCTGGTCACCGCGTATCCGGTCGAACGCCTCCCGGAGGGCGAGAAGCGCGGGCCGCAGGTCGAGGCCTACGGCGTCGAGCGCATCCCGACGGTCGTGGTCGAGCGCGACGGCATCGAGGTCGCCCGGTACGTCGAGGGCGACGGCGGGCCGATCGCCGACTCGCTGGCCACCCAGCTCGGGCGGGCCGACGTAGCGGACTGAACCCGGGCGTCAGCCCTCGAACCACCTGAGGGCCTCTTCCATCGAGCCGGCCGGGGGCGAGCAGCTGAACGACCGACAGGCGTAGACCGTGGGGTCGCCATCACGCTGGTCACGGCCGGCCCAGATGGGCGGCGCTTCCTCGAGCCCGAGCCGGTCGAGCCACGGGTCGAGGTCGGGCGGCCGGACGCTCAGCAGCCGTCGGGGGAGGTACGTCCCGGCCAGCGGGTCGCGCCAGTCCGCGGGCAGCTCCTCGGCGACGACGGTCAGCTCGTGGGAGCCGTTGGCGAGGCGGTCGGCCGCCAGCGCGAGCGAGGCGTGCTCCAGCGGGCTCGATTGGACGCGGCCGCCGTAGGTCTCGAGCGCCCGCTCGGCGACGGTGCGGAACCGGTCGTGGGTGACGAAGTGGTCGAGCGCGAGCAGCGTGTCGACGGCGAGGCCCGCGCTCGACGGCGTCGACTGGTCGGTGAGCTCCTGTGGCCGGGCCGCCAGCGACTCCCCGCTCGCCGGGGTGAAGTACAGCGCCGCGTCGTCGGCGTCCCAGCACTCCTCGACGGCGGCCTCGGCGAGGTCGAGGGCGAAGCCCAGCCACCCGACGTCGGCCGTGACCTGGTAGGTATCGAGGGCCGCCCGGGCCAGGAAGGCGTAGTCCTCGAGGTAGCCGTCGACGCCGACGTCGCCGCCCTCGTACCGTCGCCGAAGCCGGCCGCCGTCCCAGTGGTGCTCCCGGACGAAGCCGAGCGCGTCGACGGCCGCGTCGGCGTACGCCGGATCGAGCACCAGCCCGGCCTCGGCGAACGTGCTAATCATCAGGCCGTTCCAGCCGGCGAGCACCTTCTCGTCGCGGGGCGGTCGCGGCCGCGTCGCCCTCGCCTCGAACACCTGCTCGCGGGCCCGCTCGAGGGCCGCCTCGACCTCGTCCACGGTGAGGTCGTGCGCCCCGGCGAGCTCCTCGACGGTGGCCGAGATGGTCAGGACGGTCCGGTCCTCGAAGTTGCCCGGCTCCGAGACGCCGAACCGTTCGCGGAAGAGCGCGGCGTCCTCGGGGTCGGCCACCGCGTCGTCGACCTCCGCCGGCGTCCAGACGTAGAACCCGCCCTCCTCGCGCTCGCCGGCCCGTTCGGACTGCGCGTCGAGGGTGCTGTAGAAGCCGCCGTCCGGGTGGGTCAGCTCCCGGCCGACGAACGCCAGCGTCTCCCGGACGACGTCGGCGTAGCGGGCCGTCCCCGACACCTGGTAGCCGGCGAGGTAGGCCCGCGGGAGCTCGGCGTTGTCGTAGAGCATCTTCTCGAAGTGGGGCACCGTCCAGGTCGCGTCGGTGGCGTACCGGTGGAACCCGCCGCCGACGTGGTCGTAGAGGCCGCGGTTCGCCATGGCGTCGAGGGCCTCCTCGGCGACGGCCCGGAACTCCGGCTCGTCGGTCCGGGCGTACGCCTCCAGCAGGAGGTGCAGCCGGCCGGGCTGGGGGAACTTCGGGCCGCCGCTGCCGAAGCCGCCGTTGTCGCGATCGGCGCTCCGGACGGCCGCCCGGGCGGCGTCCTCGACGATGTCGCCGCCGGGGACCTCGCCGGGATCGTCGACGGCCTCGACCTGCCCCCGGATCGCCGCCATCCACTCGTCGGCCCGCTCCTCGAGCTCCTCGCGGTCGGTCGCCCAGGTCTCGGCCAGTCCCTCCGCGAGCTCGAGGAACCCCGGCCGGCCGTGGGATGACTCCCGGGGGAAGTAGGTGCCGACGTAGAACGGCCGGCCGTCGGGCGTGAGCCAGACCGACAGCGGCCAGCCCCCGCCGCGGGTGACGAGCTGGCAGATGGTCTGGTAGAGGCGGTCGACGTCCGGGCGCTCCTCGCGGTCGACCTTGATGGGCACGTAATGCTGGTTGAGCACCTCGGCGACGGCCGGGTCGTCGAACGACTCGTCGGCCATGACGTGACACCAGTGGCAGGCCGCGTAGCCGACCGAGAGGAAGATGGGGCGGTCGCGCTCGGCGGCCGCCGCCAGCGCGGCCTCGTCCCAGGGCTGCCAGTGGACCGGGTTGTCGGCGTGCTGGCGGAGGTACGGGCTCTCCTCTTCGTCGAGGCGGTTCCGCCCAGTGGGATCGGACATGCAGAAGCGTTGGTCTCGCGGCCTCAAAAACCCGAAGACCCAAGCGTCTACCCACACCATTCCGGCGTATGGATTGGTCCTCCATCACACGGCTTCGCGGCGAGGGTGCGGTGCTCCTCGGGTTCGTCCTCCTCTTGAACCCGTTCGCCGTGGCCGCCCTCGACGTCGGCGACCCGGACTGGTACCGGTACGAGGCGACGCAGGTCGAGTTCTTCGACAACGGCACCTACGACTACGACATCGGGGCCGGTCGCATCGACCCCGACGTCGCGTGTTTCGACGATCTGCCATCCCGTGCCTGCACGATCGAGCGGGCGGTACACGCAAACGGTGGAGTCACGTACGACGGATTGACTGGCAACTACATGACCTCCTCGTACGACTACGTCTTCGTCTGGAAGCAGGGCTTTTTCGAACCTGTCGCGACCGAGACGGCGAACGAAACGATTCGGTACGATCTCGAGAAGGTGCGGCGAGAGCAGGCACTTCGACACGTCTCGACGTCACTCGAAGCAGTGTCGCCGGGCGTCCGGACTGCGATAGTGGACGGCCAGTACCGGACGAGCGACGAACTCGCCGGCGCGAACGAACTGGTCAGTACCGCTGACGGCTCCTACGTCGTGTATCCCGCCGCGTATCACACTGAGGAGGGCGAGCGATCCGACCTCGTCGTCGTGCTCCAGTGGCTCCTCGGAATCGTGGGGGCGTGGCTCGTGCTCTCCGGCCAGCGGCTCCGGGTCGACCGAGACCGGAATTGACCTCCCGACATAGGCACGTCTGTGTACAAGACTCGAACGGCCAAAGACAACCTTTACACTCACGTGCTCACTCAGCCTCGATCATGAGCGAAACCGTCCTGCTCGTCGGCGGCGGCGGCCGCGAGCACGCAATCGCCCGATCTATCGCCGGAAGCGAGGCCGACCTGTACGCCTGCGCGAGCAACCGCAACCCGGGAATCGACGCTCTCGTCGAGGACTTCGAAACGCTCGACGAGACGGACGTCGACGCGGTCGTCGACTACGCCGAGGCGGTGGGTGCGACCGTCGCCGTCGTCGGTCCAGAGGCGCCGCTCGCCGCCGGCGTCGTGGATGCCCTCGAGGACGAGGGAATCTACGCCTTCGGCCCCAAGCAGGCGGAGGCCCGCATCGAGACGGACAAGGCCTTCCAGCGTCGCTTCATGCAGGAAGCGGGCATCCCGGGCTGCCCCGCGTTCGAGACGTTCACAGACATGGAGGCGGCCTGCGAGTTCATCGACGACTACGACGGCGACCTCGCCGTAAAGCCCGCCGGCCTGACTGGCGGGAAGGGCGTGCGCGTCATCGGCGACCAGGTCACCGCCGAGGAGGCGAAGGCGTACCTCCGTGACGCCGACTACGAACAGGTCGTCCTCGAGGAACGCCTCGTCGGCGAGGAGTTCACGGTCCAGGCGTTCGTCGCGAACGGCGACCTCCGCGTGACGCCCGCAGTCCAGGACCACAAGCGTGCCTACGAGGACGACGAAGGTCCGAACACCGGCGGCATGGGAAGCTACAGCGACGCGGGCTTCGAGTTGCCGTTCATGGCGAGTGAGGAGTACGACGAGGCGGTGGCGATCCTCGAAGCCGTCGTCGACGCCCTCGACGACTACCGCGGCGTCCTCTACGGCCAGTTCATGCTCGGCGCCGACGGTCCGAAGGTCGTCGAGTTCAACGCGCGCTTCGGCGACCCCGAAGCCATGAACACGCTTCCGGTGCTCGAGACGGACTTCCTCGACGTCGTGACCGCGGCGCGGGACGGCGAGCCGCTGCCGGAGCTGGACTTCGCCGACCAGGCGACGGTGTGCAAGTACGCCGTCCCGGCGGGGTACCCGACTGACCCAGAGGCGGGCGCGAAGGTCACCGTGGACGAAACGAGCGTCGACCCCGCGCTCCTCTTCTACGCGAGCGTGGACGCCCGCGACGACGGCGTCTACACGACCACCTCCCGGTCCTTCGCGGTCGTCGGCGTCGCCGACACCATCACCGAAGCCGAGGAAATCGCCGAGGACGCGCTCGCGGACGTGGGCGAGGGCTTCCACGTCCGCCACGACATCGGCAAACCCGACCTCGTCCAGCGCCGAATCGACCACCTCGCCTCACTTCGCGGCGAGTAAGGCGAGATAGCGCGGCCGCTGATCCAGTCGAATCAGTCTGTTTCTGGGATCTGGTCTCTGCGTGGAAGCGGCGGCGTGTTGGACGGCCAGTCGATACTAAGTGTCGGGCGTGCGTAGGGTGTGCTGCAATGGCCGACCAAGACGTCGTTCGACTGCTCGAAAAGGCGTACGGCGACGAGATCGAGACCGTGATGAACTACCTCTCGAACTCGATCGTCCTCGACGGTCTCCGCGCGGAGGAGGTCAAGGAGTCCCTCCAGACCGACATTCAGGAGGAACTCACGCACGCCGAACAGTTGGGCGACCGTCTCAAACAACTCGAGGAGGCGCCGCCGGGTTCCATGGACTTCGAGGCGCGCCAGGAGTCCCTCCAGCCGCCAGCGGACACGACCGACGTGCTGACCGTGATCGAGGGCGTCCTCGACGCCGAGGAGGACGCAATCGGGACGTACCGGTCGCTCATCGAGGCCGCGCGGGCGGCAGACGACCCGGTCACCGAGGACCTCGCGGTCACGATTCTCGCCGACGAGGAGGCCCACCGCACGGAGTTCCGCGGCTACCGGAAGGAGTACCGGCAGGACTGAGCGCGAGAGGGCGCATTGGTCCCCTCGAGCGGGAGTCCTCCCACGAACCGCCGACCGCCGCGCGCCGATTCACTTTTTACACGCCCGTGGGTAGACGGAGCGGCATGAACGCACTGCTCGTCGTCCTCGCGCTGTTGACCGGGCTGCTCACGGGGGCGGCCTTCGCCTACCTTCAGGTGCCGATTCCGGCGCCGCCGAGCCTCGCCGGCATCATGGGGATCGTCGGGATCTACCTCGGATACAAGGTCGTCGCCTGGGTCGGCGTGGGATTCGACCTGCTCGCTGCGCTCGGGCTCAAGTAGGGGCTGACAGACGGCACCCGCGTGCGACCCCCTCGCGTGATCGCCTGCTTCGCGCGACGACGTGCCGTACTCCCGCCTCCCGTCGCGCGCCGCTCTCACAGCACACGGGTGGGTGGTCCCGTCCTCGTATTTGAAGCTTCGCGGGTCGACCGAGAAAAAACGGTACCTGGCGTCTCACGCGTCCGGCGTGGATTCACCCGCGTCCTCCTGCGAACCCCCCGGACAGAGGTCGTCGCTCCAGGGGATCGATCCGCTGTCTCGAATGTTCGCTGGCGTCAGCGCGTCGGCAGCGAGGACGCCGCCCGCGGCACCGAGCGGGGGAATCGCCCCCGGTTGTCCCGGGTCACCGAACTCCGTATCCGTTTCGTCCCCGACGACGATCCGCATGACCATCCCCAGGCTTTCGTGGGGAACACAGTAGATGTCGTAGACGCCCTCGGTTTCGAATTGGTAGAGCCAGGAGACGTCCTGACCGATCATCGGCGAAGAGAACGGAGTGGCCTCTGGCGGAATCCGGCGTTGACGGCTGACGGCCGGATGATACGCAGTCACCGTGTGATCGCCGGAGATTCGTTCGGGTGCCGGGTCGTCGTCGAGGTTCTGCATCTCGCCGTCGAAGCGGACGACGTCGCCCGCTTCGACGTGAAGGCCTGCTGGATCGAAGATGAAGAAGCCACACCGTTCCTCCACTGGGATCTCGACGTGGACGGTAACCCGATGATCGGCCTCCCTTGGGAAACTCGTCGGATCAATTTCGTCAGGTAGGTCCACGTACCCGAGAAACGGATGGATACAGGCACCCTGAACGCAGCCGGTTGCGTTCTCGACCGAACCATTTTGGCCCGATTCGGTGCCACCTTGTGCAGAATCGTTCTCCTGGGCGCTTGCGACGCCACTCGCGAGTGCGAGGGCAGACGTCGCGCCGAATCCTTTCAGTACAGTGCGCCGCCTCGAATCAACCGCTGGGTTGTCGTTTGACAAGTCGAACTCCCCCCTGAACATTCACGCGACAAAATCCCCGCCGCCCGAACACCCGTCGGTGCGAATGTTCCGGGAAGAACTACGCCATGATAATTGTTAACTGTTATCAATAGGGTCGGCAAAACACGAGCCTTCCCCAGGCCGCGTTAACAACACACGGGTGGGCTCGCCCTCGTATTTGACGGTTCTCGGCCCGTCTAACGGCCGAATCGCTTGGCAAACGCGTCCAGGGGAGTATGTTCGCGAGCGAACGGTTCGAAGAACCTGAGCGACGCGATTCTCCGAGCGCGGAGCGCTCGGGCCGAGGAGAGACCGCCGCGGCGCGGAGCGCCGCGAAGGGAACGACGAGTGCTTTTTATGAACATTTTGCCAGCGCGCTTGCGCGCGCAGCAAAAATGTTCAGTAGGAGCGTTCTTTCGGCTCGTAGGAGACCGTCTCGCCCTCGAGCAGCGAGGGGCGGTACCAGAGTTCGGGCTCGCCGTCGTTCCAGACCATGAGCGTGTGCTTGAGCCACTCGTCGTCGCGACGCTCCTGGTACTCCTTGCGCCAGTGGGCGCCGCGGAACTCCTCGCGCGCGAGCGCGCCGACGGTGATGGATTCGGCGACGTCGATGATGTTCCGCGTCTCGATGGTGTGCTGGAGGTCGGTGTTGAACGTCCGGGACTTGTCGGCGACGTAGACGTCCTGGTAGCGTTCGCGCGCCTCGCGGATGTCGGCGAGGGCGTCCTCGAGGGCGCCCTCCTCGCGGAAGACGTTCACGTTCTCGGTCATGGTGTCCTGGACGTTCGCCCGGATGTCGGCGTGGTTGACGCCCTCTTCGCGCTCGAGGAGCGTCTCGATGCGTTCTTCCTCGGCTTCGACGGTGGCCTGGACGACGTCGTCCGGATTCGTGACGGTCGCGCCGCCGTCCGCTGCCGTCGATTCGACGCCGGCGGCGCCGAGTTCGACCGGCCACTCGCGCTCTTCGACTTCGATGTCGTCGTCCCAGCCCGTCTTGATCTTGGGGTCGCCCATGTCGACGCCCGCGGCGTGGCGGCCCGCGATGGCGCCGAAGACGAAGAGTTCGGGGAGAGCGTTGCCGCCGAGGCGGTTGCCGCCGTGGAGGCTGACGCAGGCTGCCTCGCCCGCGGCGTAGAGCCCCGTGATGCAGGTCTCGCCGAACTCGTTGCACTCGATGCCGCCCATGGCGTAGTGCTGGCCGGGCTTCACGGGCATCGCCTCCTCGTAGGCGTCGACGCCCTCGAAGTCCTCGGCGAGGTG
>JBDGPL010000063.1:0-12689 GCA_042219705.1 Halobacteriales archaeon
CAGAGCGGTTCCTTCGTAAGGAACAGGTCGAGGGTTCAACTCCCTCCGCCGGCTTGCTTCACGGTCCTCGCATTGGCCCGCTTGTCCCGGGACGCGCCGACCTCAGATCCCGAGCTGACACGCGCCCACCTCGGGGCCGCTCAACAGGCAGAACACCCAGAGCGCCAGCAGAACCATGGATACCCCGAAGAACAGCAGGAAGAGGACGTAGACGGCGGTCACCTGGTCCTGGCCGATGGCCGACATCCTGCCGAAGCAGGCACGCCGCGCACGGAAGTAGGCCCGTGAAGCGGCGACCCTCGCGGTCGCGTCAAGGTCTGACGGGTCCGGGACGCCGCGGGACCGAGGGGACGTTCACCGGTTGGGACTCCGGTGTCGATGCCGGGCCCACCCGCTTGGGGACTCAGACGCCGCGGTGATTGGGCAGCCGCGAGGCTCGCGGGTCGACCCGACCCGGCGCCGGCCCTCCGATGGCCCGGCGACCGCGGCGGCCCGCCCGGGTCCAGGCGAGCTCCCACCCGGCCGTCATCTAGTTAACCTTCCACCTGCTGAGTCACCCAGGTGGACGCCCTCCGACGCGTCATCGAAGCCTCGCCCGACGCCGTGGTCCTGGTCGACGAGGACGGCGTCATCCGGGAGGCGAACCGGAACGTCGAGGCGGTCCTGGGCTACACGCGGGCGGAGCTCGAAGGCAGCGTCGTCGAGAAGCTGCTGCTGGCGGATGACCGGGCCCACCACGTCCAGTACCGGGAGGACTACTTCGCCGACCCGGAGCCCCGGCCCATGGGCCGGGAGCTCGATCTCCACGCCCGGCGGAAGGACGGCACCCCCGTCCCGGTCGAGATCTCCCTCGGGCCCATCGAGTGGAACGGCTCGCGCTACGTCAAGGCGACCGTCGCCGACATCTCCCGGCGCAAGGCCATGGAAGACCGCCTCCGACGCCAGGCCGCGCAGCTGGAGGAGCTCGTCGGCATCGTCTCCCACGACCTCCGGAACCCGTTGAACGTCGCGGCGGGCCGGCTCGAACTCGCCCGGAACGAGCCCGACGCCGAGGCCGCAGAGCAGGCCCAGGCCGCCCTCGACCGGATGGAGACCATCATCGACGACACGCTGACGCTGGCCCGCCGGGGCCGGTCGGTCGACCCCGACGCGACCGAACCCGTCCCGCTCTCCTCCCTCGCGACCGAGTCCTGGTCGATGGTCGAGACGGCCGACGCCTCCCTCGAGGTGGCCACCGACCGACCCCTGGAGGTCGACCCGGGCCGGGTCCGGCACCTCTTCGAGAACCTCTTCCGGAACGCGGTCGTGCACGCCGGCGACGACGCCGGCGTGACGGTCGGGACGCTGGACGACGGCGCCGGCTTCTACGTCGAGGACGACGGCCCCGGCGTCCCGGCCGACGAGCGCGATCGCGTCTTCGAGGTCGGCTACACCAGCCACGACGGCGGCACCGGCTTCGGTCTGGCCATCGTCCGCCGGGTCGCCGAAGCCCACGGCTGGCGGGTCTCGGTCGCGGAGGGATCGGCCGGCGGGGCGCGCTTTGAGTTCCGGGTCGCCGACGGGTGACCGGGCGGCCGGTCACTCCTCCAGCACGGTCGCCGTCTCCCGGTAGCGGCGGGCGAGGTCGACGTAGTCGTCGGCCGACCACGGCCGGTCGCCGGCGTCCTCGCGGACCACCGTCGCCGGCGTGCCGGCGACCAGCGACCCCGGCGGGACCGTCGTTCCTTCGGTGACGACGCTGCCGGCGGCCACGATGGCGCCCTCCCCGACGGTGACGTCATCGAGCACGACGGCGTTGATGCCGACGAGGGCCTCCGCTTCGACGGTGCAGCTGTGGACCGTCGCGGCGTGGCCCACGAGGGCGCGGGGCCCGATCTCGACGGATTCGTGGCAGACGGCGTTGTCCTGGATGTTCGAACCCTCGCGGACGACGATCGTGCCGTCGTCGCCGCGGAGGACCGCCCCGGGCCAGACGCTCGTCTCCGCTTCGAGGGTCACGTCGCCGACGACCGTGGCGGCCGGGTGGACGTACGCCGACTCGTGGACCGTGGGGGCGACCCCGTCGAGTGACTGCAGCATTGCCGGACTGGACGCCGGTCGGCCCTTCAAGATGCCTATCCCGGCAGCGAGGGGGGAGGAACCCGGCCGTCGGGTCGACGGCCCGGCGTCGCTGGCGTCCCCCGGCTGGGCCGGTCAGTCGCCCGGGGCCATCGCGAGGACCACGAACGTTTCCGGGCGCTCCTCGGCCCGCTCGATGGTGAAGCCGGCCTCCCGGAGCAGGGCCGCGGCCGAGGCGGCCGACTGGCGGTCGGCCATGCCGGGGCCGTCGTTCCCCTCGCCCTCGGCGGACCAGTCGACGCTCGCGAACCGCCCGCCGGGGCGCAGCACCCGGGCGACCTCGGCCAGCCCCCGGGGCGTGCAGAGCTCGTGGAAGGTCATCGTCGAGACGGCGACGTCGAGGCTGTCGTCGGCGAACGGGAGCGCGTCGACCTCGCCGGTCACCAGCCGGACGTTGGCCGGCTGGCCGTGGCGGCGGTGATGGTCGTGCATGACCGGTTGGACATCGAGGCCGTAGCAGGTGTCGACGTGGGGCGCCACCTCCCGGGTGTAGAACCCCGTCCCGCTGCCGAGGTCGACGACCCGGTCGGCGCCCGCCCCCACCAGCGCGACGAGCTCGTCCCGCGAGCAGAACCGGAACCGGCCGACGTCCTCCAGGCGGTCGGCGCCGTCGGCGTCGAAGGTATGGGCCATGGCCGGGGTCTCTCGGGCGGTCCCTTAACCGTCGGGTATGCGGCGACCTGGCGCCGTCAGTACCGGTAGTCGGCCTCGCGGATCTGGGCCAGCCGGCCGCCGCGCAGCCGGAGCTTCTGCCACTTGTACCGGGCGGCGAGCCGCAGGCCGGCGGGTCCGGCCGCCCGGAGGCCCTTCCGGAGCGTCACGCCGCCGGCCGGGCCCAGCTCGACGAGCCGCCTGGCGATGGCGAACACCCGGTCCCAGTCCGCCGGCTCGAAGCCGCGAACCACCGCGGCCAGCGCGGCGTTCCGCCGGACCTCGTCGCCGATGGCCGCCCGCCAGGCGGTGTTGTACCGGTCCAGCTCGCCGCGGGCGGCCAGCTCCCCCGCGATGGCGCCCGTCCGGACCGCGACGTGGCCGCCGCCCTCGTGGAACGCCGAGGTCGCGCCCATGGCGCCGCCGGTCACGGCGACGTTGGCCTCGACGGGCGAGTCGACCGGCCGGGTCGAGGAGATGGGGTAGGTCTCGGTGCCGGCCTGCTTGCCGCGGTCCTCGACGAGCGGGAAGTCGGCCTCGACGTCGTAGTCGTCGCCGTACTCCTGTTCGAGCAGCCGCCGGATGAGCTCCCGACCCGGAGGCATCCGATCGTCGTCGGGCCGGAGCAGGCCGTAGGCCTCGCGGTTCGGGACGTCGTCGAGGTCGAGCCCGATGGGCATCGTCAGCCCGACGCGGGCGACGTCGCCGTCGTTCGGGAAGACCCACGGGTACGCCGTGTGGCCGGGGAGGTAGCCCCACCAGAACTTGATGGCGTCCGTCTCGAGCTCGCCGGCCGGGAACCGCCGGTATTCCTGGTAGGCGATGTGGTTGGCCCGCGGCGGCGCGAGCACGTCGCTGGCCCGCTTGCCCGCCGGGAGGTGCCGGTCGAGCACGTCCATCGTCACCGTCCGCTGGGGGCCGTCGGCCAGCACGAGGTACTCGGCGTCGAGCTCGTCGCCGTCCTGCAGCGCGACGCGGTGGCGGGGGTGGCCGCCGCTGACCGCCGTCTCGACGGTTCGCACGCCGGCGCCGACGCGGTAGTCCGCCCCGGCGTCCCGGGCCCGCTCGACGAGCCAGTCGTCGAACCGCGCCCGGTCGTAGGTCAGGCCGAACTTCGGGTAGCTCGCCGGGAGGCCCGTCTCGCGGATGGTGACCCGTTCGGTGGGGCCGATGAACTCGGCGCGGTCGAGCTCCCGGAGGACGACGCCGTCGGGGAGCTCCTCGGGGTCGAGCTCCATGATGTCGAGCCAGTAGTCGAGCAGCCCGGCGGCGTCGGTCGAGTCCGGGCCCGGCCCGTCGCGGTCCTCCCGCGGGACGCCCTTCTCGACGACGACCGTCTCGGCCCCCGCCGCGGCGGCCGCGCGGGCCGCGCTGGTCCCGGCGGGCCCCCCGCCGACCACGGCGACGTCCACCCGGTCCATACCCGCGACGCGCGGCGGCGGGACATCAAGGTGGCGCCACGCCGGCCGCCGTCGGGCGGACCTCGGTGGCTTGACTATCCTGGAGGACCGAGCCTCGCCCATGAGCAGTGAGACGGCCCGAACCTACGAACCCCGGAAGTCCATCTGCCCGTTCTGCGGCGTCGGCTGTGGCGTCATCTACAACGAGGACACCGGGAAGGCGACCGGGTGGGAGGCGCCGGTGAACACCCGCGGCGAGCTCTGCCCGAAGGGCGTGGCGGCCTTCGAGCCCGGCGAACACGACGACCGGCTGACCCAGCCGCTGGTCCGGGAGGACGGCCACCTCGTCACCGCGTCCTGGGAGGAGGCCCTCGGCCGGGTCGTCGACGCCGTCGAGCGGACCGTCGACGAGCACGGCCCCGACGCGCTGGCGTTCTTCTCCTCGTCGAACTGCACCAACGAGGAGAACTACGTCCTCCAGAAGCTCGCGCGGGCCCTCGGCACCAACAACCTCGACAACTGCGCCCGGCTGTGCCACTCCTCGACGGTCACCGCGATGGCGGAGCGCTTCGGCGCGGGGGCGATGACCAACACGCTTGACGACCTGCTCGAGGCGGACGTCTACCTGGTGACCGGCTCGAACCCGGCCGAGCAGCACCCGGTCATCTTCAACTCCTACCTCGGGCAGGCCATCCAGGACGGCACCACGCTGCTCCACGTCGACCCCCGGGAGAACAAGACGGCGAACGCCGCCGACATCCACCTGCCGGTCTCGCCCGGCTACGACATCCCGCTGCTGAACGCGATGGCGAAGGTCGTCGTCGAGGAGGGCCTGGTCGACGAGGGCTTCGTGGAGGCGCGCACCGAGGGCTACGACGATTACGTCGCCGTGCTCGACGGCGTCGACGTCGAGGAGAACGCCGAACTCGCCGGCGTCGACGCCGACGCCCTCCGGGAGGCGGCCCGCACCTACGGCGCGGCCGACCGGGCCGCCATCTTCACCGGGATGGGCATGAGCCAGCACCACTGCGGGACCGACAACGTCCGGGCGCTGCTCAACCTCGCGCTGCTGACCGGCAACGTCGGCAAACGCGGCGCGGGCGTCAACCCATTGCGCGGGCAGAACAACGTCCAGGGCGCGAACGACGTGGGCGCCCGGCCGGCCGACCTGCCCGGCTACGAGCCGGTGCGCGACGACGCGGCCCGCGAGCGCGTCGCCGAGGTCTGGGGTTTCTCGCCGCCCGCCGAGCCCGGGCTGACCGAGGTCGAGATGACCCACGCGTTCGGCGACGACGTCCACGCGGCGTTCGTCCTCGGGGAGAACCCCGCCCAGACGGAGCCGAACCTCACCGACGTCGACGCGAAGTTCGAGGCCCTCGACTTCCTGGCCGTCCAGGACCTCTTCGTCACCGAGACGGCCGAGTTCGCCGACGTCGTCCTGCCGGGGAGCACCTGGGCCGAGAAGGCCGGCACCGTGACCAACACCGACCGCCAGGTCATGCGGATGCGGCCGAACGCCACGCTGCCGGGCGCGGCCAGGCGGGACCTCGACGTCCTCCGTGAGCTCGGCACCCGCCTCGTCGGCGACGGCTTCGACTACGACGGCGCGGGGGCGGTCTTCGACGAGATGACCCGCGTCAACCCGCTCTACGCCGGCATGTCGTACGACGCCATCGGCGAGGGGAGCCTCCGGTGGCCGTTCCCCGAGGGGGCCGAGCAGGGGGTCGGGGTGCTGCACACGGAGACGTACGCCAATGGCGAGCGCACGACGCCGCTGGTCCCCGTCGAGCACGTCCCCCCGGCCGACGACCTCGGGGAGGGCGAGCTCTCGCTGACGACCGGGCGCGTCCTCCAGCACTTCAACAGCGGCGCCTTCTCGCGGCGGTCGGCCACGCTCGTGCGCATGCGCGGCGAGGACGTCCTCGAGATGCACCCGCAGGACGCCGAGGCCCGGGGCATCGAGGACGGCGACCTGGTGGTGGTCGAGAACGACCGCGGCGCGGTCGAGGTCGAGGCGGCCGTCTCGCCGGTCATCACCCCCGGCAGCGTCTTCCTGACCTTCCACTACGACGACCCGCGGACCAACGTGCTGACCGGCGACGCCCTGGACCCCGAGGCGAAGATTCCGGAGTACAAGCACTCGGCCGTGACGGTAGCGCCGGCCGCGTAAGCCCGTCCGCGACCCCTGCCCAACCGCGAGGCGGGCCGACCCAGCCGCGCGACGCCGGGTTCATTCCGCCCGGTAGCGCGCCGCCCAGCGGGGGACCGACCACCGGAACAGCGCGAGGCCGACCACCCCCAGGGCCGCCCCGACCGCCGCCAGAACGGCCAGCCCGCCGGCCCCCGGCTCGAGGACGAACGCGACGACGAGGATCGGTACGAGCGGCACCGCGGCGCCGGCCGTGAAGCCGACGAACCGCGCCGTGTCGAACAGGAACTCGTTGGGGTCGAGGCCGGCGAGCGCGACCGTGAGCGCGAACAGGTAGACCGAGAGCCCGACCAGCAGGACGGCGCCGGCCAGGGCGACCCCGGGCCGCGCGCCCCGGACGACGATGGCGAGGGCGTAGTAGGCCAGGACCGTCGGCAGGCCGAGGGCGAGGAAGGCCCGGTACTTGGCCCGGAAGACCGCCGCCGTCGACACCGGATAGGCGAGGTAGGCCTCGAGGTCGTCGAACTGGGTCACCCAGTTGTAGGTGGTGAACGCCGACAGCCCGAGGATCGCCCCGAACGACAGGCCCGTCGATGGCGTCCGGCCGGTGATGGTCCCGGCGAGCTCGACGAGGCCGACGGTCACGACGAACAGCACCCCGCCGGAGAAGGCCACCTTCCAGAACCCCCCGCTCGACCGGGCGACGTCGAGCAGCGTCTTCGCCAGGAGGCCGTCGTCGGCCGGCAGCCACCGGCGCCACCGCCCGAACGCTGGCGCCGCCGTCCGGGACGGCGACTCGTGGGTCGGGTCGAAGGCCGCCAGGCCGAGGAGCGCGAGCCCGCCGGCCGCGGCCAGCCCGACGAGCGGCGCCACCGCCGTCGGGTCACGGTAGAGCCCGTATGGCAGCCAGTGGCGGGGGTTCGCCCCGGCCGCCCAGACGAGCCCGAGGCCGCCGCCGCCAGCCAGGACGGCGGCGGTACCGGCGCGACCCCGGGTCCGGGCCGCGATGGCGGCGAACGTGACGACCAGGCCGACGACGAACGTGGCCGTGAGCGAAAACCAGAGGAGCGGTAGCCGGGCGAGGGTGCCGGCCGCCGCGGCCGCCGGCGCGAACGCCGCCGCCAGGGGCACGAGGAACAGCGCGGCGTAGTAGCCGACGTCCTTGAGGAGGAACGCGGCGAGGAGGCGCCGTTCCGACACGGGGAGGGTCCGGGCGGAGAACACGACGAGGGTCACGTCGCCGAGCAGGTCCCGCATCGCGTCGCGGCCGACCAGCCCGGCCGACCCGGTGTACAGGCCGAACGCGAGCACCAGCCCGTGGAGCCACAGGGCGACGGTGTCGGGCGGCGTGCCGGTCCGGACCAGCAGCCAGACGGCGCCGGCGCCGGCGAGCGCGACGACGAGCGGGAACGCCGCGAACCGCCGGCCGCCGAACAGGGCGGGGTAAAGCCGCCACTCCTCGCGGGCCATGGCGAGAAGTACCGTCGACGTCACGTCCCGGCCCACGCTCACCCCTCCGCGTCGCCGACGTCGGCCAGGAACGCGTCGAGGAGCGACTCGCCGTCGCCGAGGCTCCCTGGCTCGCGCTCCGCGACGAGCCGACCCTCCCGCACGACGCCGACGCGCGTGCACAGCCGCTCGGCGATTTCGATGTGGTGGGTCGACAGGAAGATGGCGTTCCCGTCGGCGACGTACGCCTCGAGGTAGCGCTTGACCCGCTCCTGGACGATGGGGTCGAGGTTCACGAGCGGCTCGTCGATGAAGACGACGGCGGGCTCGTGGAGGAACGTCGCGGTGATCATCACCTTCTGCTGCTGGCCGCGGGAGAGGTCGGTGTTCAGCGTGTCGAGCTTCTCGGCGAAGTCGAGCCGGTCCGTCCAGGCGTCGACCCGCTCGGCCACCAGCCCGTCGTCGAGGTCCCGGACGGTCCCGACGAAGTCGAAGTACTCCCGGGGCGTGAGGAACGACGGGGGCGACGCCTGCTCGGGCAGGACGCCGATCCGGCGGCGGGCCTCGACCGGCTCGGCGACGGGGTCGACGTCGCGGACCTCGACGGTACCCGTGTCGGGGACCAGCTGGCCGGTGAGGATGCGGATGGTCGTCGTCTTGCCCGCGCCGTTGGGGCCCAGCAGGCCGTAGAGCTCACCCGTCCCGACCGACAGCGAGAGCCCGTCCAGGGCCCGGACGTCGCCGAACGTCTTCGAGACGTCGGCCGCCTGGATGGCGGTCATCGCCTCCCACGACTCCGTGGGCCGGAAATAAGCGTTGTCATGACCCGAACTCGAAGGGCGTGGGGTCCGGCTCGACCGAGGGTCCCGGCTCCTCGGGCGGGCGCTCCGGCCGGACGAGTCGCGCCCAGACCGCGAGGACCGACGGCAGGACGACCAGTGACGCCAGGTAGGCGTAGAGCACCGACAGCCCGGTCAGGACGCCGAACTGGCCGATGGCCGGGAACACCGCCAGCACCAGCACGCCGATGCCGAACACCGTCGTGAACATGCTCCCGGTCAGGGCGCCGCCGGTCCCGCGGACCGTTCGGGCGAGGGCCGGCATGGGGTCGCGCTCGGCGAGCTCGTCGGCGAACCGGTGAGTCACGTGGACCGAGTAGTCGATGCCCAGCCCGATGGTGATGGCGAGGATGGTGGCGGTGAACGCGTTGAACGAGATGCCCAGTAGGCGCATGGTGGCCCCCAGCGCGGCCACGGTGACGACGATCGGCACCAGGTTCGCCACGCCGAGCGTGGCGTAGCCCTCCAGCAGCCGGTAACTCACCAGGAGGAAGACGGCGACCAGCGCGAGCGCGATGACGAGGCTGACGGCGGCCGACCGCAGCAGGATGTCCGCGATGGCCTGGAAGACGACGGTGTTCCCCGTGGCGGTCGCCGAGACCCGGAACCGGTCGGCGAGCGTGGCCGCGTCGGCGGCGACCGCCTCCTGGCTCGGGTCGGACTTCACGGAGTAGACGACGCGGGTCGACCGGCGGTCCTCGGTGAGGTACGACCGGGCCCGGTCGCCGGCCGGCGACGCGAACAGCGCATCGTAGACGCGACCCAGGTCGTCGTCGGGAATGCCGTCGCCATCCCGGTCGTGGCGGTCGACGAGGGCGGCGAACTCGGGGTCGCGGGCTGCCCGGTCCCGGATGACCGTCACGATGCTCGTCGCCTCCGCGTACCGGCCGTCCCGGACGAAGGCGTCCGGCGGGTCGCGTCCGGCCCGGTGGATCGCCTCGAGCGCGACGTCGCGCTCCATCGGCCCCCGCAGGAGGACCGTGATGGAGTCGTCCTGGGCCGAGGCAAAGTGCTCCTCGAGGAAGTCGAGCATCTCCACGACCGTGTAATCGCTCGGGCGGAACGGCTCCGGTAGCTCCTTGAGCAGGGGGTTCAGCTCGGCGGGCGGCAGGAAGTCCTCCTGGGTGAACTTCGTGTCGACGCCGGTGGCGTAGTAGCCGGCGCCCGCCGTCCCAACGAGGGCCAGGAGCACCATGACCACCGGGGCGACCCGGGCGACGCTGACGCCCCCCGAGAGGGCGCGCCCGAGGGCCGAGCCCTCGCTCCCGAGCGGTCGCTGGCTGAGCACCGGGAGCGGGTATCGGTCCCCCAGCCGATCGATGAACACCTTCGCGGCGGGGAGGAAGATGCCGAACACCAGGAAGGTGAACAGGATGCCGGCGCTCGCGATGAGGCCGAACTCGCGGATGGGGGCGAGCGACGAGGACAGGTTCGAGAGGAACCCGATGACGGTCGTCCCCGCGACGAGGGCGAAGGCGACGACGAGCTGTTCGCCGGTCCGGCGCATCGCCGGCGCGATATCGGCCCCCACCTCGCGCTCCTCGCGGTAGCGGTTGATGGCGTGGATGCCGAAGTCGATGCCGACCGCCAGCAGCAGCGGCGGGACCGCGATGAGCAGCTGGCTGAACGGGACGCCGGCCAACCCCATGAAGCCGAACGTCCAGACGACGGTCATCACCAGGGCGAACGCGCCGAGCAGCAGGTCGAGGAGGTCGCGGTAGGCGATCACGAGGAAGAGGACGATGAGGATCACCGCCGCCGGGATGGTGAGCAACAACGAATCGACGATGACCGTCGAGAACTCGTCGGCGAAGATGCCGGTGCCGAACACCCGGATGTCGCCGCCGACGGTGTCGACGACCGATTCGACGCGGAGCTGGATGCTCGTGAGCGGGCTCGACCCGCCCATCCCGGCCCCGGCCGCCAGTCCGGCCGGGACCGAGTGCTGGACCACCCCGATAGTCGCCGACGCTGACGCGGCGGTCGGGTTGAAGTCGTTCGAGAGCAGCGAGGCGAACCGCGGGTTCCGGTCGGCGGCCGTCCGGATCGCCCGGTCGATCTCGCTCGGCGTGCTCCGCTCGATGGTCCGGATCTGCCGTTCGATCGTCGTGGCCGACGGGTCGATCGTCACGGCGACGATGCTGGCGGCGCTCGACGTCGAGGTCACCCGGAGCGCGTCGTGTTCGGCCAGCCGCTCCTGGGCGCGGAGCATCCGGAGCAGCTCGGGCTTGGCGAGTACGTTCGGAGCCGACTGGATGAGCTGGGTGCTCCCGATCGAGGCCCCGAAGCGGTTGCCGAATTCCCGGTCGATGTCCTCGAGCGCCTCCTCGGCGGGGATGTCCTGGGTGAACGACTCGAACCCGGCCTCGGTCTGGATGTTGCCGAGGCCGACGGCGAGCACCGCCGTCACGAGGAGGAACGCCGCGACGACGCGGCCCGGCCGCTCGGTGATCTGGCGAGTGACCGGGGTGACCAGGCGGCTCGTGTCCATCTCAGCGCCGGCGGCCGACCCAGAACCCGATGGCCAGGAGCCCGACCGCGAGCACGGCCGCGCCCCCGATGACGGGGGCCGTCGGACGGTCGAGGAGCTCGGAGATCGATGGCCCGCCGCCGTCGTCCGCTCGGGTCACCTCGACCGGCACGTCGTACGTGTCCGAGAGCTGCGTGTCGCCCTCCGCGTCGTCGTACTGGAAGTCGAGCGAGACCGGGTACACCTTCTCGAGCGCGCCCGGCGCGGCCGCGAGCGCGAACCGGACGGTCGCCGACTCGCCTGGCTCGAGCCGGTCGACGAACGCCTCGTCGTCGTCTGAGGACAACGGGTCGTCGGTGAACAGCTTCGCGGAGACGTCGGTCACGGGCGCCTCGCCGGCGTTGGTTACCCGCAGCTCGAGCACGCCGGTTTCGCCGGCAGTGACGGCCCGGGTGACCGGCTCGACGCTGAAGACGTCCCGGCGGGGTGCGACGTCGAACCGGGCGTCCAGGGCATCGCTGCGCCGTAACTTTTCGTCCGCGTCGCGGTAACGGACCTGGAACGACAGCTGACGGGTCCCCGCGTCGGCCGAATCGACGACCTCGGCGTCGAACGCGAAATTCGCCGACTCGCCGGCCGCGAGGTCGCCGACGGCGAACTCCGTCTCGACGGGGGCGATGTTAGGGTTGTCCGCGGTGTAGACGATCACCGCGTCCCGGGCCGGCGCGTGGCCGGTGTTGGTGACCGTTCCCCGGATCGTGCCCTCCTCGCCGACCGCGAGGGTGCTCGACGCGTTGGCGAGGGTGAACGCGGCCTGGCCCTCGATCTCCACCGTGACGTTCGTCCGGAGCGTCCGGGACCGCTGCTCGTGCGCCGGGGTCCGTTCGCCGGTCTCGATCTCGCGGGTGTACACGTAGGAAACCCGAACGGGGAGCACGTACGTCCCGGGTGCGGCGTTCTCGTTCACCGAGACGGTGAACGTCACCGGGCCGACCACGCCCTCGGGCACGTTCCCGACCGGACGATCGCCCGTCTCGATGGACAGGGGGGCGTTCCCGGGCCGGAGCGACACGACGACCTGACGGGCGGTGGTGACGCGGGCTTCGGCGTGCGGCGTCCCGCCGATGTGGACCTGACCGCCGTTGAGCAGGAACAGGTCGAGGCTGGTCGTCGTGCCGGCGTCGAGGTCGTTGTCCGGCAGATGAACCGAGATGACGGGCTCGCCGACGGTATCGGCGGCGGCGAGGCCGGCGGACGAGACGACGAGGACGGCGACGAACGCGAGGGCAATGGGTCGTGGCATGGGCGATGGGCCGGGGAGGTGCCGGCGGATGCGGAGAGGAGCGAACGACCCGTGAAAAGGCCACGGAAACCTCGATAATCGGGGCAACAGTTTATCCGGTGACATCCCCGTGGCCGGTTACGTGAATGTAACGTCCCCGTTTATTGTGGGTCGGTCCTTTTACCCCGACGATGAGCGAGCGAACGCTTGCTGACGTCCCCCCGAGCGCGAAGCTGGTCTACAAGGTGCTCGAGTACAACGGCGGCCTGACCCAGAAGGAGATCGTCGAGCGGTCGATGTTGTCCCAGCGGACCGTCCGGGACGCCCTCGC
>JBDGPL010000064.1:0-2891 GCA_042219705.1 Halobacteriales archaeon
CGCGCGGTCGAACGCGCGTTCGGCACGCTCCCGAACGCCCGGTACGTCGTCCGGCCGGGATTCATGGTCGAGGAGACCATCCTCGAGGAGGTCGCCGCCGAGGGGGCCGACGTCGTCGTCATCGGCCGCAAGCAGGTGGGCCGGTGGCGCTCGACGGTGCGGCGGCTGGTCGGCGACCCCGACATCGAGGACTACCTCCGCGAGGAGCTCAACGCCCAGATCGTCACGGCGGAGTGACCGCCGCAGGGGCCGGTCACCGGTCCCGGCCGTCCCGCAGGTCCACCGGCAGCTCCCCGGAGGTCTCGTCGAACACGAGGTGGGAGTGGGGGTAGGCGATGTCCACGTCGGCCGACTCGAGGCCGGTCCAGATACGCTCGTTGACCGCCGACCGGACGCGCTGGAGGTGGTAGGGCTCGCCGACCCAGTACCGTAGCGCGAGCCGGACGCCGTGGTCGGCGTAGTCCTCGATGTAACAGGTCGGCGACGCCGGGTACCGCGCCGAGCCGATGCGGATGTCCGGCCCGCCGGTGATGACCGCCGGCGTCTCGCGGGCCGCCCGCTCCATGACGCTTCTGGCGGCCTCGATGTCGGATTCGTAGGTCACCAGCAGCCCCTGGGACAGCCGGGTGCGCTCGTCCTCGGCGGAGTAGTTGACGACATCGCGCTCCCGGATGGAGGAGTTGGGGATGACGAGGAACGTGTTCTCGAGCGTGAACACCTTCGTGTACCGCAGCGTGATGTCCTCGACGTAGCCCCGCTGGCCCAGCCCGGAGAGCTCGACCAGGTCGCCGATCTCGTAGGGCTGGTCGGCCAGCACGAACAGCCCGGAGATGACGCTGCCGACGATGGGGGCGAGCACGATGCCGAGCACCGCAGAGAAGACCGTCACCGAGAGGACGATGTCGCCGACCCGGACGTCGAGGATGACGAGCGCGGCGACGAAGGCCAGGAAGGCTACCGCCAGCCGGACGCTCCGCAGCACGGCCCGGGTGACCGACGGTCGCCGGAACCGCCGGGCCACCCGGCGGCCGAGGAGCCGGACCGCGAACGCGGAGAGGTAGTAGCCCAGCGCGAGCACCGCGAGGGCCAGCGACCAGCGGACCGCGGGGTCGTCCCAGCTGAGCCCCTGGATGCCCTCTGGCACCCCGAGCTGGACAGCGACCCCGATCATGACCCGTTCGACTCCGGGTGGGGCCTAAACCGTTGTGTCGGCGCCCCCAACGCCGGCGTACTCCAGGACGATGGCGCTGCTGGTCCGGCCGACCCCCGGGATGGACTGGATGTCCTCGGTGACCAGCGCGAGCAGGTCCTGCTCCGTCTCGGCGGCCACCCGGGCGATGATGTCGTACTCGCCGGCGACGATGTTGGCCGTCCGGACCGCGTCGAGGGCCCGAAGCTCATCGAGGACGTCGGGGGAGGTCCCGGCGCTCGTCACGATGGTGACGTAGGCGGTGACCATACGCGATTCGCCGTCGCCCGTCCGCATAAACCACCCCCGTCTGTCCCAGCCGGCGGTAATCGATGGCGGAGAACGGGCCGGGCAGGGCGGACCGTTCATGTCGGCCCCGGCCGAACCCCCGGCCGTGGGGCCCGACCCGTCGGTCGAGGCGACTGCTCGTTACGTGTTCAGCGTCGCGTTTCGGCTCGAGCCGGGGACGGCCGACCTCGCCGTCGAGCCCGCGCGGTTCGAGACGACGCTGTACAAGCGGGCCGACCCGCCGGGGCAGGACGGCTGGCTCTTCTTCCGGGACCACCTCTGGCGCGGCGAGCTGGCGAATCCCGACCACTTCCGGGACCTCGTCGCCGAGGCGCTGGCCGTCCGGGTGACCGACGTCTCCTTCGTGGAGCTGCGGACCACCGAGGCCCACCTCGACGGGCTCCGGGCGGCCGTCGGCGACAACCTCGAGGCGTTCCGGGCGGAATCGGTCGACCGGGCGCTCACGAACCACCTCGGCAGCGCCCTCCGGGTCGTCCCGGCAGACGGGGAGCCGGACTCGGGCGGGCCCTGACTTGCCGGGACCCCGGACCGTCCCCCCTCCGGTCGGTCAGAACCGCTCGACGCCGACATCCGTGACGACGCCTGCGAGCAGCCGCACGGGCGTGGCGTCGTAGGCGGGGTTGCTGACGTCGAAGCCCTCCGGCGGTTCCAGGATGACCTCGCTGGCCGCGCGGTACTCGTTCTCGAAGACGAACCCCGACTCGATGCGCTTGGCGGCCGAGCCGACCACCCACACCGGGACGTCCCGGTCGGCCGCCGTCGCCGCGAGGGGGTAGGTTCCCACGCGGTTGTAGAGGCGGTCCCCGACGATGCAGTCCATCCCGACGAGGACGCGGTCGACGTCCTCGAGGTGGACGCCCATCGCGCTGTCGACGACGAGCGTCGGCTCGACGCCGTCGAGCCGGCCCAGCTCGCGGGCGGTCTTCCGGCCGAGGTATCGCGGCCGGGCCTCGCTCACGACCACCTCGAACGTCTTGCCGTCGGCCACCGCGGCCTCGAGGGCGGCCAGGACCGTCGTCGAGTAGTCGTGGGTGAACAGCGTCTCGCCGTCGGCGAGCTCGGCGGCGGCGTTGGCCGCCGCCTCGGCCTTCGCCGATTCGACCCGTTCGACGACCTCGTCGATGGCGTCCCGGAGCCGGTCGCGGGCCGCGGCCACCGAGTCGGGCTCGCCGAAGGCGTCGATGATGGCCCGCTGGGTGGACCACAGCGAGGCGTGGGAGGGGGCCGCCCGGCGGAGCGCGTCGCTGTTGCGGGTCAGCGCCCGCTCGAACTCCTCGACCGTGGCGTAGTCGCGGTCGAGCAGCGCCGACAGCGCCCGGGCGGCCTTCACGGCGACCACCGAGGAGCTGTGGGTCCGCATCTCGCGGATCTCCGCGACGGTCTCGTCGATCAT
>JBDGPL010000065.1:0-2982 GCA_042219705.1 Halobacteriales archaeon
GATCGACATCGTGACGTCCTGGATGGCCTGGACGTCGCCGTAGTAGACGTTCAGCGAGCGGGCCTCGATCGCCGGGGTGTCGGCCGGCGGGGCCTCGGAATCACGGCCGACCGAGAGGCCGCCCCGGCCGGGCGTGGCCGAGACGAGGGGGTCCTCGTCGGTCTCGTCGTCCGACGCCACGTCCTCCTTGGCCTCCTCCACCATGGTCAGTCCCTCCGTTGATATCGGTTCCGGATGACGATGGCGGCGGCGTTGAGCGACAGCATCATGGCCAGCAGCACGACGACGCTCGCGGCGACGACGCCGTACCGGAACGCGGGCTGCGGGTAGGACGCCCAGGCGAAGATCTGGAGGGGCAGGGCCGCGGCCTTGTCGAAGAGGCTCGTCGGCACCGAGAACACGGTCGTCGCCAGCCCCACGACGAGCAGGGGGGCGGTCTCGCCGATGGCCCGGGAGAGCGCCAGGATGGTGCCGGTGAGGATGCCCGGGAGCGCCTCCGGGAGGACGACGTTCCGCACCGTCTGCCACCGGCTCGCGCCCATGCCGAAGGAGGCCTGGCGCATCGAGTCGGGCACCGACCGGAGCGCCTCTTGAGAGGAGACGATGACGATGGGGAGCACGAGCAGGCCGAGCGTGAACGACGCCACGATGACGATGCCCCGCTCGAGTCCCAGGACGTTGATGAAGACCGCCAGCCCGAGGATACCGTAGACGACCGACGGGACGCCGGCGAGGTTCCCGATGTTGATCTGGACGAGCCGGGTCCACCGGTTCTCCGGCGCGAACTCCTCCAGGTAGACCGCCGCCCCGACCCCGATCGGGAAGACGCCGACGACCATCACGACCATGATGAAGAGCGAGCCGACGATCTGGGGGAAGATGCCGGCCTCATCGGCCGTCGTCGCGTAGGTCCCGGTGAGGAGCTGCCAGTCGAGCCAGGGGTTGGCGGGGTCGAACAGCGCGAGGGCGTCGACGGTAACGTAGACGAGCAGGACGAACAGGAGGACGAGTCCGAACAGCGTGGCCGCCAGCAGGAGGTACCGGAACGCGGCGTTCTTGACCTCCTCGGTCAGCCGCCCCGCCTCGCCGCCGTACCAGCCCGCCTCGGCCGCCATCAGTGGTACACCTCCTGGTAGCGCAGCCGAACGTACTCGGCGACGAGGTTCATCGTGAAGGTGATGACGAAGAGCGTCAGGCCGAGGGCGAACATGGCGTAGAACGCGGTCGATTCCCCCTGGATGTCGCTGAAGGCGATCTCGACCATGGCGGCGGTGATGGTCTCGATGGACTCGGTGAGGTTCCGGAGGACGCGGGGGAAATAGGGCATCTGGGGGCTCTGGCCGGCGGCGATGGTCACCGCCATGGTCTCGCCGATGGCCCGGGAGATGGCGAGCACGTACGAGGAGACGATGCCCGAGACGGCCGACGGGACCACGACCCTCGTGGAGACGTCGAACTTCGTCGACCCGAGCCCGTAGCCGGCCTGCCGGAGGGAGTCGGGGACGGCGCTGAGGGCGTCCTCGGAGATCGACGAGACCATCGGGATGATCATGATGCCCACGACGATGGACGCGCTGAGCGCGTTGAACGTGCCGGGCTGGGGGATGACCAGGACGAAGTCCGGCGAGAACCTGAGGGAGATCGGGAGGACGCTGCGGATGGCCGGCGTGATGTACACGAGCGCGAAGTAGCCGTAGACCACCGTCGGCACGCCGGCGAGGATCTCGAGGGCGGGCTTCAGGACCGCCCGGACCCTTCGGCTGGCGTACTCGCTCAGGTAGATGGCCGCGGCGAGCCCGACGGGGAGCGAGATGAGCGCGGAGCCGACGGTCACGATGAGCGTCCCGCTGACCAGTGGTAGGACGCCGAACGAGTGGGGTCGGACCTGGGGCTCCCAGGTCGTCCCGGTCAGGAAGTCGAGCACCGGGACCTGCCGGAAGAAGACCGCCGCGTCGAAGACCAGCGAGAGGACGATGCCGACTGTCACGAGGACCGTGATGGCGACGCACGCGAGGAGCAACGCCTCGTAGACCTGCTCCTTGCGGACGGTCCACGGGTCCCGCTCGTACGGCGCCGCGTCGCCGCTCATGGTCTGTAATCGGGGGTCGGAGGGCGCTTCGATAAAGCCGCCGGTTCGGTCACACGTCGACGTACTCGCGGAGGGTCGCGAGGTTCTCCTCCACCATCGATTGGCTCGCCGGGACGTAGCCGATGTCCTGGGCGACGAAGTCGTCGGCCGCGTGCTCGATGTAGAACTTCACGAACTGCTGGAGGGCCTCCTCGTCCTTGAGGTGCTGGCTGTTGACGTAGATGAACAGCGGCCGGGCGAGCGGATAGCGCCCGGACTGGGCGTTCTCGAGGCTCGGGGCGACACAGCCGTCGCCGCCGTCTAGCTTTAGCGCCTTCAGCCCGCTCGGGTTGTTGTCGTAGTAGGCGAACGGGAGGTAGCCGAGGGCGTGGGGGTCATCGGAGACGCCCTGGGCGATGAGGTTGTCCTGCTCGGTCCCCTCGAAGTCCGACCGGATCTTCCCCTCCTCGCCGATGACCCGCTCGGTGAAGTAGTCGAACGTCCCCGAGGTCGAGGCCGCGCCGAACAGCTTGATCGGCTCGTCCGGCCAGTCGGCGTTCACGTCCTGCCACGTCTGCGGCGGGGTCTCTGGCGACCAGATCTCCTTCAAGGTCGCGAGCGTCATGCAGTCGCCGACCCAGTCGTTCTCGGGGTTGACGATCACCGTCAGGGCGTCCTGGGCGATGGTGAATTCGATCGGGGTGAATCCGTTGTCCAGGCACTTCTGGCGCTCGCCCTTCGAGATCGGCCGGCTCGCGTCGTTGATGTCGCTCTCGCCCGGGATGAACGCGTTCCGAAAGCCGGCGCTCGTGCCGTCACGGGAGATGGAGATGTCCACCCCGGGGTGGTCTTTCCGGAACCGGGTGGCCATCGCGGTCGAGACCGGATAGACCGTGCTGCTCCCCGAGATGTCG
>JBDGPL010000066.1:0-5053 GCA_042219705.1 Halobacteriales archaeon
CCCCGTCCATGACCGGGACCGGGTTCATGAAGTGCAGGCCCACGACCAGCGGCTCCCGTTCGGTCGCATTCGCGATGGACGTCACGGACAGCGTGCTGGTGTTCGTGGCCAGACACACGCCGGGCTCGACGAGGCCGTCGAGGTCGGCGAAGACCTCCCGCTTGACGCTCGACTCCTCGACGACCGCCTCGACGACGTAGTCGGCGTCCGCCAGCGCGCCGAGGTCGGTGGTGCCGGTGATGCGGTCGCGGGCGGCGTCGGCGTCCTGCCGGGAGAGCGACCCACCTTCGACCAGCCGGTCGAGGCTCGCGTCGATGGACGCGAAGCCGTCGTCGACGAGCTCGGGCTCGACGTCGCGCATCACGACGTCGTAACCCGCCATCGCCGCCACCTGGGCGATGCCGCTGCCCATCGTGCCCGCGCCAACGACGCCCACGGTATCGATCTCGGCGAGGTCGCGCATGGCCGCCGGTCCGGCCGCGCCGGCCCTCAACCTTCCGGGACGCCGGCGGGCGCGAGGGTAACTTATTACCCCCACGCCCGGGTGGTACCGCACATGCGTCCGCTCGACGATTCGCCACTCGCCCGCGACGGCAACGTCCTCATCCTCGCGTACGACCACGGGCTCGAGCACGGCCCGTCGGACTTCGACCCCGTGCCGGCGACCGCGGACCCGTCGGCGGTGTTCGACATCGCGACCCACGACGCGGTGACCGCGATCGCCGTCCAGAAGGGCGTCGCCGAGGCCGTCTACCCGTCCTACGCCGACGACGTCACCCTGCTGGCGAAGATCAACGGCACCTCCAACCTCTGGATGGGCGAGCCCGACTCGGCCGTCAACTGGTCGGTCGACCACGCCGCCGACCTGGGCGCGGAGGCGGTCGGCTTCACCCTGTACGGGGGCTCGAACAACGAGGTCGAGATGGCCGAGGAGTTCCGCGACGTCCAGGAGGACGCCCGGGCCCACGACCTGCCCGTGGTGCTCTGGTCCTACCCGCGAGGCCAGGGCATCAAGAACGACACCAAGGAGGGCGTCATCGCCTACGCCGCCCGCCAGGCGCTCGAGCTCGGGGCCGACGTCGCGAAGGTGAAATATCCCGGCAGCCGGGAGGCCATGGAGTGGGTGGTCGAGTCCGCCGGCCCCGTCAAGGTCGTCATGAGCGGGGGCTCGAAGACCGACGACGTGGCGTTCCTCGAGACGGTCCAGTCGGTGATGGACGCGGGCGGGGCCGGCCTGGCGGTCGGACGGAACGTCTGGCAGCGCGAGAACGCCGAGGCCATGCTCGACGCCCTCGAGCTCGTCATCCACGAGGGGGCGACGGCCGAGGAGGCTGCCGGCGCGCTCTGATGACCGGCGTCGACGCCATCGTCGAGACCGTCGCCGAGGCAGCCCCGGAGATCCGCGCCGGGCTGCCCGGCCGGCGGACCGCCGCGGACGAGGAGAACCCCAGCGGCGAGGTCCAGCTCGCGGCCGACGTCTGGGCCGACCAGCTCCTCGCGGACCGACTGGCCGACCTCGACGCCGTCGGCACGTACGCTTCCGAGGAGCGCGAAACCGTCGCCGACGTCGGCACCGGCTACGCCGTGGCGCTCGACCCGCTCGACGGGTCCTCGAACCTCAAGTCGAACAACCCGATGGGCACCGTGCTGGCGGTCTACGACGCGCCGCTGCCGGCCCGCGGCCGGGACCTGGTGGCGGCGGGCTTCGTCCTCTACGGGCCCATCACCACGATGGTCGTGGCCCGGGACGGGCGGGTCACCAACGCGGTCGTCGAGGACGACGGCTCGCGGCGAATCGTGGACGACGACCTGACGCTGCCCGACGACCCGACGGTCTACGGCTTCGGCGGCCGCGTGCCGGACTGGACCGACGCGTTCGCGGCCTACGCCGAGGAGATCGAGCGGGAGCTCAAGCTCCGCTACGGCGGCGCGATGATCGCCGACGTCAACCAGGTGCTGACCTACGGCGGGGTGTTCGCCTACCCGGAGCTGCGCTCCCGGGCGGAAGGCAAGCTCCGGGTCCAGTTCGAGGCCAACCCGATGGCGTACATCATCGAGGCGGCCGGCGGCGCCTCGACCGACGGCGAGCGCTCGCTGCTCGACGTCGAGCCGACCGGCCTCCACCAGCGGACCCCCATGTACGTCGGGAACCGGACGCTCATCGAGCGCCGGGAGGCCATCGGCTGAGGAGGCGGGTCGCGGCCGCCGGGACGGTCATTCGCTGGCGCCCCACCAGGGCCACGGCCGATCGGCGTCGACCGTCTCCTCGACCTGGGTCGCGACCAGCCCGAACCCGACGAAAACCAGGGCGGTCCCGAACACGAAGGGCGCCGCGTATGGCTGGCCCCACGGCAGCGGGATGTCGGCGAGCGCGCCCCCCAGCAGGGGCCCGAAGGCGATGCCCAGTCCGAACGCCATGGTCAGCACCGACAGCGTCGTCCCGGAGCTCCTGGCCCCGGCGAGGTCGCCCGCGAGGGCCATCGACGGCGCGAGGATGGCCGCCCCGGCGATGCCCTGGACGAACCGGGCGAGGACCATCCCGACCGGGGTCGAGACGAACGCCTGGGCGAGCGTCGCGGGCGCGAGCACGACGAGGCCGCCGAGGATGAAGGGTTTCCGGCCGTACGCGTCGCTCCAGGACCCGATGGGCGTCTGGAAGAAGATCTGCGCGAGGATGAACGCCGAGAACTCGATCCCGAAGAGGGTCGCCGTCTGGTCGAGTGCCGTATTGATCTGGTGTTCGAGGGGCTCGATGAGCGAGATGCTGACGGCCATGAACACCGACGCCACGCCGAGCGTGAAGACCGGATCGAGCACGTGGGGGCCGTTCCGGTCCAGGACGGCGATGGAGAGCCGCTGGTCGTCAGCACCGGCCCCGCTGGCGGGCGTCTCGGGGTCGGACACGAGGACGGCGACGAGGAGCGCCCCCAGGAGGGCCCCCGACGCGGCCACGTAGAACGCGGCGTCGAAGCCGGAGACGGACGTCCCGGCGAGCCGGTAGGGACCCCCGGAGACGACGCCCCCGGCGATGACGGGGCCGAGGCCGAAACCGACCATCCGGAAGGTGTTGAAGAGGCCCATCGACTCCCCCCGAGCCGTCTCCCGCGAGAGCTCGTTGACCAGCGCGACGGTGGTCGGGATGGTCAACGCGACCCCGAGGCCCTGGCCAAGCCGGACCACGAGGACGGCCCCGTACGTGTGGACCAGGGAGTAGGCGAAGTTGCTGACGCCGAGGACCAGGAGGCCCAGGACGACGAAGACCTGCCGGCGGCCGAGCCGGTCGGACAGGTTCCCGACGAAGGGCTGCAGCCCGCTGTTGAAGAAGCCGAACGCGGACAGCACGATGCCGGTGATGAAGACGGGAGCGAGGCCGAACGTCTCCCCGGTGACGAGCCCGCCCGAGATGTAGAGCGGCAGCACGATGATGAGGAAGGAGTTCCCGATGGAGTCGACCAGCCGGGCGAACCCGAGGGCGATGATGCGGCTGTCCGCGTCGAGCACGCCCATGGGCTACGCCGCCCTGTCGAGGGATGCCATGTGATTCGTGGTCGGCCGGTGAGACGGGGCCGCCGGCGAACGGGGACGGGACAGCGGCGGTTCGCCGCTTCGGTCAATAAAGCCCCCGGGATCGACCCGGGGCGGCGGCGGGGTCGACGCCCGTCGATCGGGCGCCATCGGGTGCCCGCGACGGGCCAACGCCGCCGGACGGGCCCGGCCAGGGGCGGGGCCAACGGAAACCACTAACCCGTCGCCGCGTCCACCGGGGGCCATGAAGGTCCGCATCGGGACCGACGCGTCCGGGGAGGAGGCGGGGGCCATCGCCCGGGCGCTGGCCGAGCGCTTCGGCGACCCGGTCGAGGTCTACGTCGGCGACGACGACACGCCGGCCGCCGCCGTCACCCCCGACGCCGACCGGGCGGACGCCGGGACGGCCGAGGCACCGCCGCCCGCGGAGGGCCTGGGCCCGACCGAACGCGAGCGCGAGCTCCGCGAGGAGATCGCCGACATCGAGCAGGGCGGCCCCGAGAAGTACAAGGAACGGCTGGCCGAGCAGGGCAAGTTGTTCGTCCGCGAGCGACTGGCGCTCTGGTTCGGCGAGGACGGCTTCGACTTCGAGGACGGGCGGTTCGCGGCGTTCGACGCCGAGGACCGCCTGCCGGCCGACGGGCTGCTCACCGGCGGCGCGACGTTCGAGGGTCGACGGGTCCACGTGATGGCCAACGACTTCACCGTCAAGGCCGGCAGCATGGCCGAGCGCGGCGTCGAGAAGTTCCTCCGGCTGCAGGAGCGCGCCCTGAAGTCCAAGCGACCGGTGCTCTACCTGATGGACTCCTCGGGCGGTCGCATCGACCAGCAGAGCGGCTTCTTCGCCAACCGCGAGGGCATCGGCCGGTACTACTTCAACCACTCCCGGCTCTCCGGCGTCGTCCCCCAGATTTGCGTGCTCTACGGGCCGTGCATCGCCGGCGGGGCCTACACGCCAGTCTTCGCCGACTTCACCGTGATGGTCGCGGACACGAGCGCGATGGCCATCGCCAGCCCGCGGATGGTGCGGATGGTCACCGGCGAGGAGGTCTCGATGCAGGAGCTCGGTGGACCCGAGGTCCACGCCCGCCACTCGGGGAGCGCCGACCTCGTCGCCGAGGACGAGGAGCACGCCCGGGAGCTCGTGTCGACCTTGCTCGGCTACCTGCCCGACCACCACGCCGCCGACCTCCCCGTTCGGGGCGGCCGACCGCCGGCCAGTTCGCCGGCCGAGCTGGACGCCGTGGTCCCGGCCGAGCCCAACAAGGGCTACGACATGTGGGACGTCATCGAGCGGCTGGTCGACCGTGACTCGACGCTCGAGCTCAAGGCCGATTACGGCGAGGAGGTCGTCACGGCGCTCGCCCGCATCGACGGCCGGCCGGTCGGCGTCGTCGCCAACCAGCCGAACCGCCGCGCCGGCGCCATCTTCCCCGACTCCGCGGAGAAGGCCGCGGAGTTCGTCTGGACCTGCGACGCCTACGGCATCCCGCTGCTCTACCTGTGTGACACGCCCGGCTTCATGGCG
>JBDGPL010000067.1:0-16399 GCA_042219705.1 Halobacteriales archaeon
CCGTCGAGCAGTTCCCCCACAAGGAGATCGTGACGAAGCGCCCCGACGGCCGCCTCCACCGGTACACCTACGGCGACGCGTACGAACGCATCTGTCGGCTCGCCCACGCCCTCGACGACTACGGGCTGGACCGGGGCGACCGGGTGTCGGTCATGGCCGCGAACCACGACCGCCATTACGAGCTCTACTTCGGCCCCTCCTGCAGCGGCCGCAGCCTCCACACGACGAACCACCGGCTGCCCGAGCGCCACCTCGTCGAGACAATCAACGAGGCCGAAGACCGGCTGCTGTTCGTCGACCCGGCGTTCGTCGAGACGGTCGAGGCGGTCGCCGACCGGCTCGAGTCGGTCGAGCGGTTCGTGGTCCTCGACGACGAGGTGCCCGGGACGGCCCTCGACCCCGTCGTCGACTACGAGTCGTTCATCGCGGGGTACGACACCGAGTACGACTGGCCGCGGCTCGACGAGGACGACGAGTTCGCCCTCTGCTACACCTCGGGCACCACCGGCCTCCCGAAGGGCGTCCAGTACCGCCACCGCCGGATGGCCTTGCAGGTCCTGGTCCAGGGCCACGTCGACGTGTTCGCCGTCGGCGAGAACGACGTCGTCATGCCGGTGGTACCGATGTTCCACGTCAACGGGTGGGGGCTGCCGTACACCGCGACGTTCTACGGCTCGACGCTCGTGCTCCCGGGACCGCACACCGACCCGCCGGCCGTCGCCGACCTCATCGACGAGGCGGGCGTCACCATCGCCGCGGCCGTCCCGACGGTCTGGATCGAGATGGACGCCTACCTCGAATCGGCCGACGGCAACGCCATTGCGAGTCTCGACCGGGTCCTCACCGGGGGGAGCGCCCCGCCGGCGTCGCTGCTACGGAAGTACGAGGAGGACTACGGCGCGCCCATCATCCAGGGCTACGGCATGACCGAGGCGGCGCCCCACCTCGTCAACATGTTCGAGACGACCGCGCTTCGGGCGATGCCCGAGGCGGAGCGGTACGAACGCAAGCGGAAGGCGGGCATCCCCGCGCCGGGCGTGGAGATACGCCTGCGTGACGAGGACGGCGAGCCGGTGCCCCACGACGGCGAGTCGACGGGCGAGATCTACGCGCGGGCGCCGTGGCTCATCGACCGCTACTACGAGCGGCCGGACGCAACGGCCGAATCCTTCACGGACGAGGACGGCGTGCGGTGGTTCAGGACGGGCGACGTGGGGACGATCGACGAGCACGGCTTCCTCGACGTCGTCGACCGGCTCGACGACGTCGTCAAGAGCGGCGGCGAGTGGATATCGTCGGTCGAGCTCGAGAACGCGCTGATGGGTCACGAGGGGGTGGCCGAGGCGGCGGTGGTGAGCGTTCCGCACGACACGTGGCAGGAGCGCCCGGTCGCCTACGTGGTGCGGGCCTCCGCGAACCTCGACCGGGACGGCCTCGACGACCACCTGCGGGCGGACTACCCCTCGTGGTGGCTGCCCGACCGGTACGTGTTCGTCGAAGCCATCCCCCGCACCACGACCCAGAAGTTCGACAAGCGGCGACTCCGCGAGGAGTTCCTCGAGGAGCACGGCGAGCTCCCGCTCGATGGATAGGCTCGGTCCGCGGTCGAGCGCCCTCCGGTCCCCTAGCCGACCGTCGGCCCACGGGGTTGTCGGACGCGTGAGGGGGACGACGGAGCGATTCGAGCGTCCTCAGCCGAGCAGGTCGCTGGACGGGTCGTACGCCGGAAGCGGCTCGGTTCGGAAGTACTCGGTGAACCTGATGTTCCCGTCGGGATAATACGACGGTGCACCCGACTCGAAGGCGATCATGATCTGCACGAGGTTCTTGAGCTCGCCCCACTTCGTGTACTGGATCGGGGCCCCGAACAGCGTGTCGAGGGAGATGTTCCGGATGGCGTCGGCGACGGCGGTCGGCTCGGCCTCGCCGGCATCTTCGATGGCGGCGGCGATCAGGTCTGCAACGACGTAGCCGACACCCACGAGCGTCCCCATGAACGCCCCCGTCTCGTCGTAGTATCGCTGGGCTACCTCCTTGTACTGCGTGGAGAACGGGTCGGGATGGCTCTGGGCGAGGAACCCTTGGGTGATGGGTTGACCCAGGGCTTGGATAGAGAGCTTCGCGTCGCTTCGGCCGATGACGAGGTCGGGGTTGAGGCTGTCGAGGTTCTGCAGCTGCTGGTAGATGGTGAAGACGCCGGGCGGGTGGCTAGCCGTGATGAGCAGTTCGAGGTCCTCGGGCATCTCCCGGAGGTAGGACGTGAACGAACTCGCGCGGAACGGGGCGACCTTCATCGTCAGGTCGAGGTCGTCGGGGAAGATGGCCTCCATGCTCTTCTTCCAGGAGTGCCCGTAGGAGTAGTCCGCAATGATGGCGCCGACCGTCTGGAGGCCCTGGTTCTCGATCATCTGGGCGACGGCCCTGGCGTTGGTCGGCGCGGGCGCGAGCCCCATCCGGAAGTTATACCGGGAGTCTCGGGTGAGGAACTCGTGGCTGCCAACGAACTGCGGGACGTGGGGCACCTCGTTCTCCTCGGCGATGGGGGCGACGGCGAGGCCGATGTCGCTGGAAATGGGGCCGGTGAGCGCGACGGCGTTCTCGGCCTCGATGAGTTCGGTGGCGATGGTCGTCGCCTCGGCCGGGTCGAGCTTGGTGTCCCGGTCCTCGAAGACCAGCTCGCGGCCGAGCACCCCTCCATCGGCGTTGATGTCCTTCAGGGCGAACTCGAGCCCCGACACGAACTCCCGAGCGGTCTGGGCGTAGGGGCCCGAATACGGCTCGAGGCCGCCGAGAACGACGGGTTTGGTCTCGGTGGGGGTGCCGGTGGCCGTGCCATCGCCGCCGCCGGTGATGCTGTCGAGGCACCCGGCGAGCGCGGTGGCCGTGACGCCCGCGCCGGTCACCCGCAGGAACGTCCGCCGATCGGTCACGGGCCGACTGTCGCCGTTGGTTCCACGCATGTCGATGACGTCATATCGTATACAGTTATATGTTTCCATAGGTTTCAGCTGTCTGGCAATCGTCGCCACCGACCTGGCCGGGCGGCCGATGGCCCTGACCCCCACGGCGTCGAGCCGGGAGGTGGGGGCCTGCGTCGGGTGGCGACGGCCGCGCTCGTCGGGGCCATCGACCGACCGGGCGCACACATCGCGGGCGGCTAACCAAGTTTTACGTGCCGGTACCGAATAGGAACGGGCATGTTGACGGCCAGGGGGGTGACGAAACAGTTCGGCGGGCTGACGGCGGTCGACGACGTCGACGTCGACATCGACGAGAACGAGATCGTCGGACTCATCGGTCCGAACGGGGCGGGCAAGACCACCCTGTTCAACACGATCGCCGGGTTGTACCGGCCCGAGCGGGGCACGATTACGTTCCGTGACCGTGACCTCACCGGCATGCGGCCCCACGAGATCGTCCGGCTGGGCATCGCCAGGACCTTCCAGACCGCCCGGACCTTCAACGAGTCGACGGTGCTCGACAACGTCCTCGCCGGGGCGGTCTTCGGCAATCCCGACGCGGGCTCGCTCGACGACGAACGCGAGACGGCCCAACGGTACCTCGAGTTCGTCGGGTTGGCCGACCAGGCCGACGAGCCCGCGAGCAGCCTCACGCTGGCGGACCGCAAGCAGCTCGAACTCGCGAAGGGCCTCGCTGCCGACCCCGACCTCGTCCTCATCGACGAGATCGGCAGCGGGCTGACGCCGACCGAGGTCGAGGAGCTGTCCGCCACCATCCGACAGGTCCGGGCTGAGCTCGGCGTCTCCGTGTTCTGGATCGAGCACGTAATGGAGGCCATCATGGCCGCGACGGACCGCATCATCGTCCTCAGTCAGGGGGCGAAGATCGCGGACGGCCCGCCGGAGGCGATCCAGCAGGACCCGAAGGTCGAGGAAGCCTACCTCGGGACGGGGAGCGCGGCATGATTACCGTCGAGGACCTGGACGTCCACTACGGGGATCTGCAGGTGCTGTGGGACGTCTCCCTCGAGGTAACGGCCGGCGATTCCGTCGTGAGCATCGTCGGCCCGAACGGGGCGGGCAAGACGACGCTGCTCAAGACGCTCTCCGGCCTGCTCGAGCCGTCCGCGGGCCGCGTCGACCTGTTCGGGTCTCCCATCGCCGAGCTGTCGCCGAGCGAGATCGTCGAACGGGGGTTCATCCACGTCACTGAGGCGCGGAACCTCTTCGGGGACCTGACGGTCTACGAAAACCTCAAAGCGGGCGCGTACACGCACCGGGACGACTTCGAGGCCAACGTCGAGGAGGTGTTGGCGATGTTCCCGGCCCTCGACGAACGTCGGCGACAGAAGGCGGGAACGCTGAGTGGGGGCGAACAGCAGATGCTCGCCATCGGCCGGGGCCTCATGGCCGACCCGAAGGTCCTGGCCCTCGACGAGCCGTCCGGGGCCCTCGCCCCCCAGCTGGCGGAGCGAGTGTTCGCGAAGATCGAGGACATCAGCGACGACGTCACCGTGGTCCTCGTCGAACAGCACGTCGACCATGCCCTCGATCTGGCGGACCGGGCCTACCTCCTCGAGAACGGCCGGGTCGTCCTTTCGGGCTCGGGCGACGAGCTGCGCGATAGCGACCGCATCCGGGAGAGCTATCTCACCGGCTGACCGGGACTGTTTCCCGGGGCCGGGGGTCACCGACCCACGGTCTACCGGCGGGGCGATCGCAGTCGGTCCCACACCGCCCGGGGCTCCTCGACCAGGGATGTGACGGCCGGGAGGATTCCCTGCCGGAAGTAGATGAAGAGGAACGTCAGGAGCAGGCCGAACGCGACGGTGCGCCACTGGCCGAACTCCGACAGCACGTCGTAGAGGTAGGTGACCACCGCGGCGCCGGCGAGGGGCCCGAACGTGGTTCTGAGCCCACCGAGCACCACGACGATGAGCACGAGGACGTCCACGGAGGCGAAGCTGAACAGCGAGGGGATGACGAGCCCGGTCGACTGGGCGTAGAACGGCCCGACGAGCCCGATGAGGGACGCCCCGACGAACCCGGCGAAGGCCTGCTGGCGGACGATGTCGATGCCGGTCGCCTCGGCGGCGATCTCGTCCTGCCGGATGGCCTCGAACGCCAGGCCATACTTCGACCTGACCAGCCAGGAGTAGCTCCCGACGGCCAGCGCGAAGACGCCGACCAGCGCGTAGTACGCCACCGTGTACCGGGAGATTCCGAGCGCCGCCTGGACGGGTTCGATCTGGAGGGCGGTGAACCGAAACCCAGTGCTCCCGCCGGTGATGTCGCGCAGCCCGACCAGCAGCTCCATGATGATGCTCTGAAAGGCGAAGGTGAGGATGGCGAGGACGATGACGGTGAACCGCCGCCGGGCGGCCACGTAGCTCACGAGGGCGCCGAGACTCCCGGCGGCGATAGCCCCCGCCACGAGCGTGAGCCACGGGGACACGCCGAGGTAATCGGCCGACAGGGCCGTGGTGTACGCCCCGATGGCGGCGAGACCCCCGGTGAAGAGGTACAGCTGGTCGGTCTCGCCGAAGATGATGTTGAGGGCCGTCGCGAGCGCCGCGAAGGTCAGGAAGGTCAGGAACCGCTTCGTGACGAACGTCCGTGACGGGTCGAACAGCAGGACGGGGATCGCGAGAAGCCCGCCGAAGACGACGAGCCAGGCGGCCGTGCGTCGGTTCATGCTATCTGCTCCGGCTTGTAGACCAGGACGGCGATGGCGACGGCGAAGAAGATCACGATGGCCAGATAGGACCCGACCAGCGCCCCGGCGACCGTCAGGACGACCCCGAGGGCGATGCCGGCCACCACCGTGCCCGAAACGTCGTCCACGCCGCCGACGATGGCGACGACGATGGCGAAGATGGTCAGTTCGAACGCCGAGGCCGGCGTGACCTCGGCGTCGAAGCTATAGAGGATGCCGGCGATGGCCGCGATGGCCGCGCTCAAAACGAAGATGATGGTCTGGATCCGCCGCGGGCGAATACCGCAGAGGACGGCGCCGGTCTCGTCCTGGATGACCGTCCGACTGATGATGCCGAGGTAGGTCCTCGTGAAGAAGTAGTAGACCAGTCCCAGGACGAACACCGCGAACACGAGGACGGCCAGGGAGGGTCCCGTCACGTTGACCCCGGCCAGCGTGACTGACGGGACGTCCGGGGCGAGGAAGTAGCTCCCCGGGAAGTAGATGTAGAGGAGGCCCTCGGAGGTGATGGAGAGCCCGAGCGTCACGAAGATACCGAGCAGGATCCGCTCCTGATCCTCCGACCGGTAGACCAGCGAGATGACCGACCGGTCGGTAGCGAGCGCGAACGCGCTGGCGAAGCCGATCCCTCCGAGCGCGGCGACCGGGAGCCCCAGGCCGTATCCCATGATGAGGGTGGTGGTGATCACGGCGACCACCGCGAAGACGCCGATGAGGAGGTTGAGGATGCCCCCGAGCCCGAAGACGAGGGTGATAGAGAGGCCGAAGAGCGACAGGATGACCCCGCGGGTCACCCCGTCGATGAGGATCTCCACCGCATCGGCGATCACCATGCGGGCGTGTGCTGACACGAGCGAGATAATGATTTCGCTCTCGACCCCGCCTCGCGGTTCGACGGCGTTCGGGTCCGGCGCCGGCGAGGCGCGGCCCATCGGGACGGCGTTGCCGGCACCCGTCCGGGACAGTAATTTTATGCCGCTGCCTCGGAATCGCAAGCCAATGCCAGACTGGATGGAACCGTACTACTTCCACGAGCAGGGCTTCGACTCGCTCGAGGAGATCGAGGAGTGGTTCGAGTGGCGGGTGCCCGACCAGTTCAACATCGCCGAGTACATCTGCGACCGCTGGGCCGAGGAGCGCCCCGACGGCGTGGCCCTCTACGTCGACGATGGTGAGGCTGGCCAGACGGCCTACACGTTTGCCGACCTCCGGCGGCGGGCGGACCGGTTCGCGAACTACCTCGCCGACCAGGGCGTCGGTGCCGGCGACCGCATCGCCATCAGCGGCACCCAGCGGTTCGAGACGCTGGTCGCCCACGTCGCCGCGTTCAAGCTCGGGGCGGTCACCGTCCCGCTGTCCGTGCTCCTCGGAACCGACGGCCTGGAATACCGGCTCAGCGACAGCGAGGCGGGGGCCTTCGTGGTCGACCGCGGCGCCATGGAGACCTTCGAGGCCATCCGGGACGACCTCGATTCGCTCGACCTCGTCGTCACCTATGGGGGCGAGGAGTCGACCGGCCGGCCGGGCGACGACCGCTTCGAGGAGGCGGTCGAGGACCAGTCGGCCGAGTTCGAGACCGCGACGACCGACGCGGAGGACACCGCCTTCATCATCTACACCAGCGGGACCACCGGCCAGCCGAAGGGGGTCGTCCACGTCCACCGCGGCCTCCTCGGCCAGCTGACCCAGTTCGTCAGTCTCCAGGTGCACCGGACGGGCCCCGAGCAGGTCGCCCGGACCGTCGCCGGCTGGTCGTGGATCATGTCGCTGCCGGGGATGCTCTTTCCGGCGCTGTTCTACGGCGTCCCCTTCGTGGGTTCCCCGGGCGATCAGGGCTTCGAGCCGGAGCGGGAGTTCCAGCTCATCGAGGACTTCGGCATCACTCACCTGAACCTCCCGCCCACGGCCGTCCGGATGATGATGCAGATCGACCGTCCCAAGGAGCGGTACGACCTGGGCAGCCTCCAGTCGCTGACGACCGGCGGCGAGTCGGCGGACGAGGCGCTCATCAACTGGGTCCACCAGGTCTTCGAGGACGCCGATTACATCGAGGGCTACGGCACGACGGAGACCGGCGGTCTCATCTGCGACGACCCGGCCGTGGGGCTCGACCACCGGATGGGCTCCTTCGGCGTGGCCTCGGTGGGCCACGACATCGAAGTGCTCGACCAGGAGACCCTCGAGCCCAAGGAGCCGAACGAGATCGGTACCCTGGCCGTGCGCTATGAGGAGGATCCAATGTTGTTCGTGGAGTACCTCGGGCTGCCCGAGAAGACCGCCGAGACCATTCGCGAGGGCTGGCTCATCTCGGACGACCTCGTCTCGAAGGACGAGGACGGGTACTTCACGTACCACTCACGCTCCGACGACGTCATCATCAGCTCGGGCTACCGGCTCTCGCCCATCGAGATCGAGGAAGCCCTGCTGACCCACGAGTCCGTCCAGAACGCCGGCGTCATCGGGGTCCCCCACGAGACCCGCGGCGAGATCCCGAAGGCCTTCGTCGTCCTCGACGCGGAGTTCGCGGCCCGTGACGACTGGAAGGACGTGCTCCAGGCCCACGTCAAGGAGCGGTTGGCGAAGTACGAGTATCCCCGGGAGCTGGAGGCCGTCGAGGAGCTGCCGCTCACCACCACCGGGAAGGTCCGCCGGCAGTCGCTCCGCGAACGCGAAGGTATCGTCGAGGAGTAGCCGGGCGGACCCGCCGCCGGTGGATCCCCGGGCTCGGGAGGGTTCGCGCGGGTGGCTCGTTCCGCCCGCTCCGTTCGTCTCGGGGAGGGTACCGTTGAATCCCCGGGTTCCGACTCCTCATCCCGCGTCGACCCGGGCGCGATCGAACGGCTCTACGGGGCCAGCTCCCGGACGAACTCGACGCCCTCCTCGACCGGGTCGTCGGTCGTGGGGACGTAGCAGATGATGACGCGGTCGACGCCGATCTCCTCGTAGCCCGCCAGGCGCTCCTCGACGGTCTCCGGCGAGGTCGCGGGGACGAAGGGCAGCGTCTCGAGCATCTCGTCGGTGATCTGCTTTCTGGCCTCGTGGAAGCCGCCCGCGTCGTAGGCCTCGTTGACGGCGTCGATCTCGTCCTCGAACCCGAGGTCGGCGAACATCCGGCTGTAGAAGTCGGCGAGCGAGTAGAACGTGGCCACCTTCGTGAGGGGCTCGCGGGCATCCTCGTAGTCGTCGGCGTAGGCGACGCGGATCTTGCAGGTGATGTCGAGGTCGTCCGGGTCCTTGCCCGCCTCCTTCGCGCCCTCCCGCGCGTTCTCTCGGACCTTCGCGATGTGCTCCGGCGGGGCGTTGTTCCCGATGACGCCGTCGGCGAGCCGCCCGGCCATCGTCGACATCTTCGGCCCCAGCGCCCCGAGGTAGATCCGCTGGTCGGGCACGGGGTCGAAGGCGAGGTTGAAGTTGTCGGCCCCGAAGTACTCGCCGTCGTAGTCGGCCGAGCCCGTCTCGAGGATCTCCCGGACGATGGTGATGTACTCCTCGACCGACGTCAGCGGGCTCGAGTACATCTCCTTGCCGTGCCAGGAGGCGATGGCCGGCGTCCCGGCGCCGATGCCGAGGACGAACCGGTTGTCGCTGACGTCGTTCAGGGTCGCGGCCACCTCGGCGGCCATGGTCGGCGTCTTGGAGTACGGGTGGACGATGGCCGTCCCGAGGTCGACCGACTCGGTGCGCTCGGCGAGCGCCGAGAGCAGGACGATGGGGTCCTTGCTGTTGGCCTCGCCCTTCCACACGCCGCTGAAGCCGTGCTCCTCGGCGGCCACGCTGGCCTCGATGATGCCCCGGCCGGTATACTCTGCCGACGAGTTGAACTCGACGTCGACGTCCATGTCCTGAACCGTCAGGACAGCCGCATATAATCGTACCTCTTTCGTCGCCAACCGGCGGGTAGCGCCTAGTAGGACCGCGGCAGCCCGAGCACCCGCTCGCCGAGGTAGTTGAGCGTCAGCTCCTGGGCGACCGGGGCGATGCGGAGGAACCGGGCCTCCCGGAGGTACCGCTCGACGTCGTACTCCCGCGCCACGCCGAAGCCGCCGTGGGTCTGGACGGCCGCGTCCGCGGCCTCGTAGCAGGCCTCCGCCGAGAGGAACTTCGCCATGTTGGCGAGCGCGCCGCCGCGGCGGTCGCTGCTCTCGACCTCGTCGACGATGGGGGCGGCGTTGTAGACGGTCTGCTTGGCGGCCTGGACGTGGGCGTACGCCTTCGCGAGGGGGTGCTGGATGGCCTGGTTCGACCCGATGAGCCGGTCGAACACCTCCCGTTGGTTCGCGTAGTCGACGGCCCGGTCGAGGGCGAGCTCGCCGAGGCCGACGTTCTCGGCGGCCACGACGAGGCGCTCCTCGTTCAGGCCGTCCAGGAGCTGGTAGAACCCGTTGCCCTCCTCGCCGATGAGGTGCTCCTCGGGGACGCGGAGGTCCTCGAACCAGAGCTCATAGGAGGGGGTCGCCGGCACGACCGTCTTCGGGATGGCCTCCATCTCCAGCGTGCCCGCCTCGCGGGCCTCGTCGACGTCGGCGAGGAACATGGAGATGCCGCGGGTGCGCTTTTCGGCCTCCTCGGCCGGCGTCGTCCGGGCGATGATGAGGAGGTAGTCGGTGACGTTGACCCGGGAGATCCAGACCTTGCTCCCGTTGATGACGTACTCGTCGCCGTCGCGCTCGGCGAAGGTGTCGATGGCGAGGCTGTCAGAACCGGCGTCCGGCTCCGTCAGGGCGAGGGACTGGACCGCCTCCTCGCCGGTGGCGAGCTTCGGGAGCAGCTCCTCCTTCAACGACTCGCTGCCGTACCGGACGATGGGTCGGGAGTTGTAGACGGCGCCGTGGATGGCCTGGGCGGCGGTCCCGCCGCCGTGCTGCCGGGCGATCTGCTCCATCATCACCACGGCCTCCGTCGTCTCCATCCCGGCCCCGCCGTACTCCTCGGGGATGAGGATGCCGAGCCAGCCGTGCTCGCCGAGCGCCTCGAGGAACTCGTGGGGGTACTCGCCCTCCGCGTCGCGCTCCCGCCAGTATTCGGCGTCGAAATCCGCACACAGCTCCTGGATGTTGCGTTTGACGAGGCGCTGTTCTTCGGTTAACTCGACCGTCTCGGTCCAGATATCGGCCATGACTGACGCTCCCCCGCCGGAACCATTAACAGTTCTGTAATCGTCGGCCGCGGCGCCCCAGGCGACGGGAAACCGTCCGCCCCGGGGCGGTGACGAAAACGTTATGCGTCGAACGGTCGCCCCTCCAAGCGGACTATGAGTGACGACGACCACGAGAAGCGGCTGGTCGCCGGCTGGCAGGGGCGCTACTACGAGGATTTCGAGGTCGGTGACATCTACAAACACCCCTACGGCCGGACGGTGACGGAGACCGACGACGTCTGGATCACCAACGTCACGATGAACCTCAACCCGATGCACTTCAACGAGGCCTACGCGTCCGAGACGGAGTTCGGCGAGCGCCTCGTAAACTCGGCCGTCACCTTCGCGCTGGCCGCCGGGATGAGCGTCATCGACGTCTCCCAGAACTCGACGGCCATGCTCGGCCTCGACGACCTCCGGCTCCACAACCCGGTCTACCACGGCGACACCATCTTCGCCGAGAGCGAGGTCGTCGCCAAGCGCGAAAGCGACTCCCGGGACCACGTGGGCATCGTCACGACGGCGCTCCGGGCCTACAACCAGGACGACGAGCTCGTGCTGTCGTGTGAGCGGACCAACTTCATGCTGAAGCGGGCGTACGCCGAGCCGACGGCCGCCCAGCCGCCGGGCTGGCCCGAGGGCATCGGCACCCAGCCCGAGGACCTCGAGTAGCGCCCCATGACGCCACCTCGCCATCGCCGACGGAACCCGGCGGCGCGGACGGCCACGCGATGACCCGGAAGATCCTCGAGGACGTCACCGTCCTCGACGTGACCCAGTGGGTGACGGGCGGGTTCGCGACGCTGATGCTCGCGAACCAGGGCGCCGAGGTCATCAAGATCGAGCGGCCCGAGGTCGGCGACGACATTCGCCACTCCGGCCCGCCGTTCATCGAGGGCGAGTCGCCGTACTACTGGGCCGTCAACTACGGCAAGAAGAGCGTCGAGGTCGACCTGAAGACCGACGAGGGCCGCGAGCTCATGTACGAGCTCGCGGCGGAGGCGGACGTCTTCGTCGAGAACTTCCGGCCGGGCAAGATCGACGACCTGGGCCTCGGCTACGAGGACATCCGCGCCGTCAACGAGAACATCGTGTACTGCTCCATTTCGGCCTACGGCCAGACCGGCCCGTGGTCCGAGCGCCCCGGCTACGACCTCCTCGTGCAGGCCCAGTCGGGCGTGATGAGCGTGACCGGCGAGGCGGACGGCCCCCCGGCGAAGGTCGGCATCGCGCTGGCCGACCTGGGGACGGCCATGTGGGCGGCCTTCGCCATGTCGAACGCCCTCTACAAGCAGGCCCGGACGGGGGAGGGCGAGTACATCGACCTGGCCATGCTCGATTCGATGATTCCGCTGTTGACCAAGCAGGCCGGGAAGGTGTTCGCCGGCGAGGAGCCCCAGCGGATGGGGACCCGCGACCCGCTGCTGGCGCCGAATCAGGCCTACGAGGCGGCCGACGGCTACCTCATCATCGCCTCGGGCAACCAGCCGACCTGGGAACGCCTCTGTGAGGCCCTCGACCGGGAGGACCTCGTCGACGACGAGCGGTTCGCCACCAACCCCGACCGGCTGGCACACCTGGACGAGCTCGAGGCCGAGCTCGAGCGCACGCTCGCCGACCGGCCGGTCGACGACTGGGTCGAGATCCTCTCGGAGTACGGGGTTCCCGCCGGCGCCGTCAACTCGGTCGAGGAGGCGATGGACCAGGAACAGGTCCAGCACCGCGACGTGGTGACGTCCCTGCCCCACACGGCGGCCGGCGAGCAGCCGGTGCTCGAACACCCGGCGAACTACCGGAACGCCGACAGCGGCTTTGAGGCCCACGCGCCGCTGCTCGGCGAGCACACTCGCGAGGTGCTCAGGTCGATGGGGTACGGTGACGAGGCGGTCGAGGACCTGTTTGAACGCGGGGTCGTCTACGAGTCGGGGCTCGCCGAATCGTCGTAACCAGCCCGCGGCGAACCCTTTTATCGCGCCCCGGCCTCATCCGCCGGCATGGACCAGGACGCCTCGAGAACCGGCCGAGCCCCGGCCGAGACCATCGCGACCCGCGTGGCGCGGCTCGGCTTCGACGACCTCTCGCGGGACGTCGTCGAGCGCGTCGAGGCCGCCTTCGTCGACACGGTCGGGGTCGGCCTCGGCGGCGCCGTGACGGGCGCCGGCCGCATCGCCTCCGCGGTCGTCACCCGGCACAGCGGCGGCCCCGGCGAGGCCAGCCTGTTCGACGGCCAGGGGGCGGCGTCGATCACCGACGCGGGCTTCGCGAACGGCACGGCGGCCCACTGCCTGGACTACGACGACGTCTCCGACGCGATCATCGGCCACCCGAGCGCCTGCCTGGTCCCGGCCATCCTGGCCGTCGCCGAAGTCGAGGGGGCGACGGGCGCCGAGGCCGTGACCGCCTACGTCGCCGGCTTCGAAACCGCGGCGGCCATCGCCGCGCCCGTCAATCCCGACCACTACGAGCGGGGCTGGCACGCCACGTCGACGCTCGGCACGTTCGGGGCGGCGGCGGCCGCCGCCTCCCTCCTCGACCTGGACCCGGACGGGACGGCGGTGGCACTCAACCTCGCCGCCTCGCTGCCGGCGGGCCTGAAACGGAACTTCGGGTCCATGGCGAAGCCGATGCACGCGGGCGCTGCGGTCCGGTCCGGCCTCACCGCCGCGCTCCTGGCCGCCGACGGTTTCGGGGCCGCCCCCGACGCTATCGGCGGCCCGGCCGGGTTCATGGACCTCTACGGGGGCGAGCCCACCGACGGGGCCGACGTACCGGAACCCGGCACCGGCGAGGCCATCCTCGACCCCGGCCTGGACGAGAAGAAGTACCCCTGCTGTTACTTCTCCCATACGGCCATCGAGGCCGCCCGGGACATCGCCGGGGAACTGGGCGACGTCGCGGCCGTGGAGTCCGTCCGCGTCACGGCGTCCGGTGGCGCCGGGGACGCCCTCATTCACCCTGACCCGGGCGACCCGTTCGAGGCCCGGTTCTCGATGGAGCACGTCGTCGCCCACGCCCTCGCCCACGGCGATGTCGGGCCGCCCGCCTTCGAGCCTGACCGGTTGGCCGATCCCGATGTCGCCGCGCTACGGGATCGGGTCACCTTCGAGGTCGACGGGGACCTGCCATACGAGTCCTATGCGTCGACCGTGTCGGTCCGCACGGCGGACGGCAGCGAACGTACCGAGCGCTACGACCGACCGCCCGGGTCGAGCCAGAACCCGCTGACCACGGCGGAACGGCGGGCGAAGTTCGAGGACGTGGCCTCGGCGGTCCTCGGCTCGGCCGAAGTCGACCAGCTCTACGACGGCCTGTCGTCGCTTTCAGAGGCCCCAGCCGTTGCTGACGTTCTGGTCTATCGGTAACGGCCGTCCGCAGCCGGCCGACCGGTGACACGGGTTGTTACAATCGACGGGCCAGCCAATGGGGCCCTGCGCCGTCCGTCACTGCCTGGCTCCGACGTCACGCATGAGACGTCGTACGTGTCGTCGGGTGTACTCGACGTCGAATTCCTCCTTGACGAACCGGTCGACGAGCTCGGGCGTCCAGGTCTGGGCGTCGTATCCCACCTCCGCTGGCCGGCCGGCGAGGGCCCGCTCGAGGTCGGCCCGCTCGTCCGGGCCGATTTTCCCGGGCGCGCCCGACCGAGGCTCGTCGAATGGAGCCTCGTCGACGGGCCGGGTCTCGAACCGGTCAAGCCAGTTGTAGACGGTCTTGAGCGACACGCCGAGCGCGGACGCGATCCTGGCCTTCGAGCAGCCTTCTTTGACCAACAGCGCTGCCGCGATGCGCTGCGTCGGAACGTCGCCGTGCCGCTCGAGGAGCTCCCGGAGCGCCGGTTCCGACACCCCGTCGATCTCGGTCGCCGGCTGCGTGTGACCCATTATATTGTGGCGTGTCTTATCAGCTGCCGGTTAAAATTCCTTGTGTCTGGCGGCGGGTCACGGTTGATTTATCAGCGTACCCCGAAAAGCGGCCGATATGAGCGGATCGACCGTTGCCACCGACACCATCGGCCGCCAGCGGCGCATCCGGTTCGAACACGAAGCCAAACCCAATCCCATCGGGGTCGGGACCCTGGATGAGCTCGAGGCCGCGATCGCGGCGGTCGAGGCCGACGACGACGTCGCGGTCGTCAGCTTCGCCGGCGCCGGCGGGGCCTTCGCGACCGGCGCCGACCTGAGCGAGCTGGCTGACTGGTGGGAGGAGGGGCGGTGGGACCGGCTGGTGGAGTTCGTCCACCGGGGCCAGCAGGTCGTCGACCGCATCGACGGGCTCGTGGTCCCGACGATCGCGGCCATCGACGGCTACGCGCTCGGCGGCGGCCTCGAGGTCGCGCTGGCCTGTGACTTCCGGTTCGCCTCCGGGGAGGCCCAGCTCGGCACTCCGGAAGTCGAGCTCGGCATGCTGCCCGCCTGGGGCGGCACCCAGCGGCTTCCGGCGCTGGTCGGCGAGAGCACCGCGCTCGATTTGCTGCTGTCCGGCCGACGCGTGGAGGCGGCGGAAGCCGAGTCGCTCGGCCTGGTCGACCGGGTCGTCGACGATGACGAGCTGCTCGCCGTCGTGGACGACTACGCGGCGGACCTCGCCGAGAAACCGGCGGAAACCGTGGCCCACATCCTCGACGCCGTCCGGGCCGGTCGATCCCGCCCGACCCAGGGGGGACTGGCCGTCGAACTCCGCAACGACGTCCTGTCCATCTTCACCGACGAGGCCCAAGCGCGCACCAGGGCCTTCCTCGACGGGTGACCCGGGCGGCGGTGGGCGCCGACCGGTCCCCGGCGGTCGGATTCGACCCGCCGCCCTGCCGCGGCCGTCGCCGTCCCCGCCGGCGGACGTATGTGCATGAGGCACAAATTATATGCCAGCTACAGGGCCATCTAGTCGCATGGGTCTCATCGATCCAGCGTCACAACGAGACGAGGTCGACCAGGAACCCCTGGTTCCCCGGGTCGATTCGCTCGCCGGCAAACGGATCGGGCTGTACGACAACGGCAAACCGGCCGCCGAGCCGCTGCTGACGGCGGTCAAGGAGAAGCTCGAAGCGAAGTACCCCGACGCGACCTTCTCCTGGTTCCACGTCGAGCACCTGAATCAAATCAAGAACGACGACGTCCAGGCGGACGTCAAAGAGTGGGCGAAGGACGTCGACACGGCCATCGGCGCCATCGGCGACTGCGGCTCCTGTACCAAGTTCCTGGCGTGGGGCATCGAGTTCATCGAGGCCGCCGGCACCCCCGCCGTCGGCCTCATCGACGAGGGCTTCGAGCTGGACTACCAGTCCAACGCCATCGAGCGCGGCCGGCCGCTCCGATACAAGAAGACGCCGGTCCGCTGTGAGACGACGGACCTCGAACGGGTCCGGGAGGAAGTAACCGAAGCGGTGCTCGAGGGCATCGTCGACGAGCTCACGCGGCCGCTCTCCGAGAAGGAACGCGCCGAGCCGGTGGCCCCGTAACGGCCACGACGTAGGTCAGTCCATGTCAGAACAAACAGGGGACACGCAGTCGTTAGCCGAGGTTAACGCCTCACTGTACGAGCAGGGCCGGACGGACGGGCTGCCGGTGATCCCGCCGACGGAGGAGCGGG